>JAIYDA010000115.1 GCA_027487735.1 Planctomycetaceae bacterium
ATGAGCACGAGCGTGCCGCCCAGTAGCAGGTTAAGGGTGAGGGGCTCGTGCAAAAACACGGTGCCCCAGAGCACGCCGAAGACGGGGATGAGGAACGTCACGGTGACAGCCTTGGTTGCGCCGATGGTGGCGAAGAGGCGGTAGAAGATGACATACGCAAAGCCTGTGCAGACGGCCCCGAGCATCGCGGCGAAGGCCCAGGCGCGGGTGCTGGGGAGCTCTGTGGGCAGGTTTGTGAGACCGATGGGGAGCATGAGCAGCATCGCCCAGGCGGTGCCGCCTATCGCGATTGCCATGCTGGGCACTTGGCTGAGGGCACGCTTGGTGTAGTGCGCGCTCGTCGCGTAGAGCGCGGCGGCGAGCAGGCCTGTGCCGACGGCGAGGGCGGCGTGGGGGGGCACGGCGAGCTCACCCGCTGCGGGCGGCGTGGCAGTTGCGGGGCCTGCGAGCAAGCCTGCGGAGAGGCCCGCCCAGAGCTTGGGCCAAACAAGCACGACAACGCCCGCAAAGCCCACGACAAGGCCAAGCACGCCTTTGCGCGAGGGCTTTTCGCGAAACCACGCCCAGGCGACGAGCGCTGCAAAGAAGGGGACGGTCGCGTTGATGATGCTGGGGAGGCCTGCGCTGAGGGTTTTGGTGGTGAAGGCAAGCAGGCAGAAGGGCACGGCGGAGTTGATGGCGCCGAGCAGGAGCAGTTGACGCCAGTGCGAGCGCATCGCGCTGATGTTGGCTTTGCTGAGGAAGGGGAGTAGCACGAGCGTTGCGATGACCAGTCGCAGCGCGATGAGCGCGGGGACGCCAAACTCGGGCGCGGCGATGCGCATGCACAAAAACGACGCGCCCCAGATGGCGGCAAGGAGCACAAGGAGCGCGAGGGAGGAGGCTGGCATGGGGAGGTGCTGGGCGCGGGCGGGCGTGAACCATACTCGTGATGGTGTGGGGGACTGCGCGAAGGGAACAAGAAAACGCACGCGGTGAGGCGTGCGTGGGTGCGGCACAAGCCCGACGCATGTGCCGCCGGTGGCATGCTGCGCATTGCTTACCAAGTTGGTGTCGGTTCGATCACGGAGCGAGGGCACGCTCGGGGTCGGCATAGACGCTGGGCTTGGCGTTGACGTTCTCGGCGCGCACTTCGGCGGGGTCGTTCGTGCCGCCGAGGGCTCGCGGGAAGTCCTTACCGCCGATGGGGGCGACGTGACCATCGGCGAATGCTGTGTTGGCGGTGCCAGAGCGGCCCGGGTGGCGATAGCCAATGCGGCTGTTGGTTGCGCCGAGCTGGTTGTCGCGCTGGCGGCCCGCGTAGAGGCCATCGGCGAGGGCGATGAGCTGCGATGGGCGGGCGAAGGCGGCGAGTGTGGTCTGGCGGATGAAGGCGCCGCCTGCGCCTGGGCCATAGCCCACGCTTCCTGTGTAGTGCAGGTCCTGCTCGACAGCGACGGTGCCGCCGATGGGGTTGATGGCGTTGATCCAGTAGGCGACCTTGATGTTCTTGATGAAGCCGCGATCTTCGATGAGTACGGAGACGTTGGCGGAGCCCTGGCGCTCGAAGGGCCACTCGAGCCAACCCTTGGGGTTTTTGGGGTCGGCGCCGGTCTGGCCCGTGGCGACGCCCGCGATATCGAGGGTTTCTGGGCAGTAGAAGGGGTTGCCCTTGCTGCCTGGGGCGACCTGCACGTACGCGTCGCGATCGAGGATGCAGGCCCAGCCATCGAGCGGCACGCCAGCACCACCTGTGGTGCCGGTCATGTTGTACGAGGGGATGACAAGCTCTTTGTTGTCTGTGGAGTAGAGCACGAGGGCCTGACCACTGCCGCGGAGGTTGCCAGCGCAGACAACGCTGCGAGCGGAGCGGCGGGCCTGAGCGAGCGAGGGGAGCAGGATGGCAACCAGCACCGCGATGATGGCGATGACAACCAGCAGCTCGATGAGCGTGAAGGCGCGGCGCATGCGGCAGATGTACGTGCTTGGCACGCAGGCGTTGCAGGGCAACGCGACAAAGAGCGGGCGGAATCGCGGATCTGGGCGGCTTATTCCACGGGTTCGAGCTCGCGCTCGCGGTGCAGCATCTGGCTCTTGAGGCGTGCAAGGATGCTGCTGTGCATCTGGCTCACGCGGCTTTCGGAGAGGTCGAGGGTGGCACCGATCTCCTTCATCGTGAGGGCCTCATAGTAGTAGAGGATGACGATGAGGCGTTCGCTGCGCGAGAGGCCCTTGGTGAGCAGGTCCTTGATGTCGCGCTTCTGCACGTCGCTGATGGGGTTGGCCTGGCTCTCGTCGCGGATGATGTCGATCTCGCGGACTTCGCGCCCGCCGCTGCTGTCGCTGCTGAAGGTGCGCTGGCTGAGGCTGCGGGTGGTGACGGCCTTGCTGTCGCGGCTGACCTTCTCGAACTCTTCGCCGTGGACGTTGAGGATCTGCGAGACTTCATCGTCGGTTGCGGGGCGACCGGTGCGCTTCTCGATCTCCTGGCGGGCTTGCTCGACCTTGCTGCTGCGGCTGCGGACGAGCCTTGGGACCCAGTCCATGCTGCGGAGCTCATCGAGGATTGCGCCGCGGATGCGGGGGGCGCAGTAGGTCTCGAACTTGACTTTGCGTGAGAGGTCGAAGGCGTCGATCGCGTCCATGAGGCCGAAGATGCCGGCGGACATGAGGTCTTCGACGTCGACCTCATCGGGCAGGCGGGTGTGGATGCGCTCGGCGTTGTAGCGGACGAGTGGGAGGAACTTTTCCATCAGCCAGTTGCGCATGTCCTCGGCGTGGGTCTGGGCGTATTCGGTCCAGACGTCGACCATGTCCATGGCGTCGAAGCGGGTGCGGGGCTTGGTGGCCTTGGGCTGGGCGCGCTGCACGCGGATGGTGGCGCTGCTGGCCTGCACGAGCGTGACGCGGTGCACGGGCGGGGGTGGGCTCTTGACGGGGTGGGGCCTGCCCTTGGGGGCGGCTTTCGTGGCGGTGGTGCCGTGCTGGCCAGCCTGGCTCGTGCCAATCTGATTGGAGCCAGCTTGATTAGAGCCAGCCTGACTGGCGGTTGGCGCGAGGGCAGCCTTGCCAGGCTTTGCGCTGGGTGCAGAGGCAGATTTCGCGGGAGTCTTTGAGGCTGTCTTTGCGAGCGGCATTTGCGGTCCCTCCATGACCTTCCACACATGGCGCGGGCAATGGGGTTGCCCGCGGTGGCGGTTACGCTCGCTGCATGCACGCGTCACATCGACCAGCTCGATGTGCGGCGCGTGCAAACCGCGTCGCTCGCCTTCATGCCGCCAAAGGAGTGGGAGGGGGTGTGCTCGAAGGAGCCACCGTCCCGACTTTGGCGGGGCTGGTCGCTGCTTGCACATGCACCTGTGAGAAAAGAGGGGCCGCAACGCGAGAAACCTCGCGGCGAGAACCGTGCTTTGCCCAAAGATCCATCTGCCGGCAAGCAACCAACCATGTCTTGGAGAGGCTGCGACGGGCGGGCAGGAAAGCCCGGGCCTCGCAACGCTCTCACTCGACAAGCCCTGCACGATCGCTGTCGCGAATCGCGTGAGACCTGTCGCGTGCGCACCGTGTTCATCCTTGAACAGCATTGCACACGCGAGCAGTATACAGACTTTTTTTCAAGTTGCTAGCGGTCTCCGCCGCTTCTCACAGTTTTTTCTTGTTGTTCACGTTTGTGCCTGTCGCTTGTGCGGGGGCTTCGACGACTTCGCCGCCCGGTGTTGTGACAAGCGACATCAAGGGCGGGATGGGCTTGCGCGTCGCGTAGGCCTTGCCCTCTTGCTTGGCGATGGCGCGCAAGACCATTGCGATGAGCTCGCCCACGACGAGACAGGCGATCATCGCGAGGAGTGCGCGCCACAAGACACTCGTCCCGGGGTTGCCTGCGGCGAGGCCAGCCACAACGGATATGGCAAACCCCGTGAGGGCCACTAGGGGTGGGATAGTGCGGTATGGATCGATCATGGGGAGGGCCTGCGCTGGTGCGCATCGATAGCTTGGGAACTTGAGCGGGCAGCCGGTCTATCGAGCCATTGTGGGAGCAACTTGCGTCGTTCTTGACAAAGCGATGACAAACTTGGCGCGAAGAGCGACCAACTTGGCGGAATACTCCGCAAATTCCGCGCCAGTCTGCGGTGGGGTTGAGCGGGTGCGGTCTGGAGTGGGTGGGGTGATTGCTGTTCCGGGCCAAGGGGGCGAGGGCGTCCTGCGCGGTCGTGGGCGGCTGATATGGTGCGCGTGCATGGATGAGCTGGCGTGTCCATCGTGTTTGGCACCGCGCGAGCATGTGTCGATTGAGCAGCCGTGCCCATCGTGCAGCGCGGAGCTTGGGGCTGTGCCCTGCGCGGCGTGCGGGTATGCGCTTGTGGGGCTGGGCGATGCGAAGACCTGCCCGGAGTGCGGCTGCGGTGTGCTCGTGAGCGTGCGGGCACGCTCGCTGGCGACGAGCGACCCGGCGTGGGTGAGGCGGCTGATGAAGGGGGCTGGGTCGACGCTTGGCGTGCCGACGCTGGTCGGTTTGGTTGGGGCCTTTGCGATGAGATCGGCAATGGGCATCGGCCGACCGATCAATAGCTTGACGCTTGGCGGGCTCAATCTCTCGGTGATCGCCTTGGCTTTGTGTGCCGCGCTGTATGCGACGATGGCGCTCACGGCGCAGCCGCCCGACCGGCCGCCCAAGGTTGGGGCGCAGGGCCTGACGCGGAGCTACCGGGCGGTTGCGATCGCGATGTTTGCGATCGGCATGCTCGGCGTGGTGATGTTGCTCGCCCTGTTTGTGGTTCAGCGTGGAGGGGTGGGGGGCAGCCTCTCACAGACGGGTCGGCTTGGCGAGCTGCTGCCATTCGCTGGCGCGAGCGTTGGCATTGCGATGCTGTTGCTGCCAGCCCACTTTGTGCTTTCGATGCTGCACCTTGGGAAGCTGCTGGAGCTCACTTCGCCTGTGCCGGTGTATGTGCGACCGCGCGTGGTCGTGGTCGGTGTGCCCGCCCTCTGGGTGCTTGGGCTCAGCGTCGCACAATGGAATATCTTTGGGTTGGGGTTCGTCGTGCTCGCGCTCATCTGGAACGCCTCGGTGTGGGCGGAAGCGCAGCGCACGTTCCAACTTGATGCGAGGCGCGCGGACGTGTATGCGATGGCGAGCATCGCGATCCGACGCGACCCGAGGCCGCCCGAGGCCACGGATGCCACCGATGCCAGAGCAAAGTCGTTCGTGCAGCGCGCGAGCGGCGAGCGATCGCGGGGGTAGCTGGGTGAAGCTCAATCCCCATGTCGCTCGCGCAAGCGCGGGCTCAATCGTGCGATCAGGTGCGCACGCTCGCACTCGCCCACCCAGTCGGCCAGTGTTGCCGCGGCTTCGCTGACATCGAGGCGTGCGCTGGGCAGCACGCACGATGCGCCGACGCTGCGGCGGGCGATTGCGCGCAGGCGGGCGAGGCTCTTGTCGCCGTAGAGGCCAAGGAACTCGAAGTCCTCGTTGGCAAACAGCACCGTGGGCACGCGATTGCCGCCGCAGATGCGGACGATGTCGGCGAGGTGCTTGTGGACGTCGCGATCGACGAGGCCCATGTGGAGGGCTCCGCTGCTGGCGCGCACGATGTGGTCGAGCATGGGCACTTGCTGGGCGCAGTCGCCGCACCACATGCCGCTGGTGATGATGATGTGCACGCGGCGCGTCATGCCGGCCAGCACGGCCCGCTGATCGGGCGTGAGCGCGACGCTCTCGTGCACGCGCGCCCAGCTTTTCTGCTGGTCGGGCGAGCCTGTGAGGACGTATCGCTCGTAGGGGAGAGCGACTTGGAAGGTGGAGCGGAGGAGGTCGGGGGTGAGCATGGGAGGAGAGGCAAGAGGCAAGAGGCAAGAGGCACTGGGCACTAGGCATTAGGGATTCGGCATTCGGCATTCGCGGAGCGGGGAGTGGGGTGGGGATCGAGGGGCAGCGTGCAATGCAGCTTTCCACTCCCGTTCGCGGCTCCCCGTTCGCCGTTCCCTTCTTCTTTCACCGCTTGCTGTATTGCTGTTCGTAGTACGCGCGATAGGCGCCGCTCTTGACGCGTTGCCACCACTGGGCGTTGTCTTTGTACCAGCGGATGGTGTCCTCGAGGGCGTGGGGCCAGGCGCTGCGGGTGGGGGTCCAGCCGAGCTCGCGTTTGATCTTGCTTGCATCGATCGCGTAGCGGCGGTCGTGGCCTGGGCGATCGGCGACGGGCCTGATCATCTCTGGGCCAAAGCCCATGATCTTGAGGATGCTGTGCGTGAGTTCGAGGTTGCTGCGTTCGTTGTTGCCGCCCACGTTGTAGACCTCGCCCGCCTTGCCCTTCTCGAGCGCGGTGAGCACGGCCTCGCAGTGGTCGTCGACGTGCAGCCAGTCGCGCACGTTCTTGCCATCGCCATAGAGCGGCACCTGCTTGCCCTCGATGAGGTTCGTGACAAACAGCGGGATGACCTTCTCAGGAAACTGGTAGGGGCCGAAGTTGTTGCTGCAGCGCGTGGTCACGACGTCCATGTGGAAGGTGTGGTGGTAAGCGCGGGCGAGCATGTCGCCCCCGGCCTTGCTTGCGCTGTAGGGGCTGTTGGTTTGCAGGGGTGTTTCTTCGGTGAAGAGGGCGGACTTATCTTCGAGCGGCAGGCTGCCATAGACCTCGTCGGTGGAGACGTAGACGAAGCGACCCTTCTTGAGCCACGCGCCGCCCTTGGCTTTGCGAGCGGCGTCGAGCAGCGTCTGCGTGCCGATGACGTTGCTGATGACGAAGGGCTTGCTGTCGAGGATGGAGCGATCGACGTGGCTCTCGGCTGCCATGTGCACGATGGCGTCGCAGTCTTCGATGAGCTTGGCGACGAGCGCGTCGTCGCAGATGTCGCCCTTGACGAAGCGGTAGCGGGGGTTGTTCTCCGCGGCGGTGAGGTTCTCGAGGTTGCCCGAGTAAGTGAGGCTGTCGAGGTTGGTGAGGGTGCACTGCGGGCGATTGCGCAGCACGAAGTGGACGAAGTTGCTGCCGATGAAGCCTGCGCCGCCGGTGAGAAGGATGTGCATAACGACTCCAAAGAGCCCGCGATCGTCGGCGGGAAGGGCGAGGATAGGGCGGTGAAGCGGCGGCGCATATCCTTTGTCATGCCCGAAGCAGAGCCCAGCAGCCCCGGACCGCACGCAGGCGACGCGTCTCGCATTGTGCTCGATCCTCACGTGCTCACGGGGAAGCCGATCGTTCGCGGAACGCGAATCTCGGTTGAGCTTGTGCTCGGGCTGCTCGCGGGCGGGTGGACCTTTGAAGAGGTGCTGCAGAACTACCCGATGCTGACGCGCGAGGACCTGCTGGCGTGCCTGCGCTATGCGCATGAGCGGGTGCTGTCGGAGCGTGTGTTTCCGGTGGCGGGGTGAGAGGAGTGGTGCGGTGCGGTTGCTTGCTGATGAGAACGTGCCTGCTGTCGTCATCACGCAGTTGCGTGAGGCTGGGCACCACGTGGTCGCTGTAGCCGAGACCGCAAAGGGGCTTGCGGATAAGGACGTGCTCGCGCTTGCTCGGCACGCTGAGCTCGTTTTGCTTACCTTCGACAAAGACTTTGGTGAGCTTGCTGCACGTGGCGTGGTGCTTGTGCGCCTTGGCAGCATGTCTCCGGGCTTGATGGCAAAGACGATCGTTGCTGCTATCGCCTGCGGCGATAGGTGGAGCGAGTGCTTCACCGTGATCGAGCCCGGGCGGGTGCGGATGATCGGTTAGGTTGCGTGCGGGGACGACCGCGCTTCCGCTGGCCCTGCTTCACTTGCCTCACGCTGTTTGCCCCCACACAATCGGCCATGCCCACTTACGTCTACCGCGTCATCAAAAAGGACGGCTCCCTCGGCGACACCTTTGAGGTGCAGCAGCGCATGGCCGACGCGCCGCTCGCGAAGCACCCGCAGACGGGCGAAGAGGTCGTGCGCGTCGTGCAGGCACCGATGGTGTGCGGCTCGGCGCGGGACGGCTCCGCGAAGCAGGGCGGCAGCGGGCACTCCTGCGGCAGCGGGTGCGGCTGCGGCTGAGACCCAAGGTCAACACTCGCGATTACGGCTCGCTCGGCTTCCAGCATCAGTTCAGCATCCGCGCCGCGTCAGTCACACGGCGCGCCGGCGAGCACGCGCAGGAAGCTGATGAGGTCGCGATCATCGGGGAAGAGCCCGTCGTTGTTGAAGTCGATGTCGTTGCACGTGAGGCCTCCCGGGCAAGGCGCGCCCATGAGCGCCCGGAGATAGTCCTGCAGGTCCTGCTCGGTGGGGAAGATGCCGTCGTTGTTGAAGTCGATGCTGTCGCACGTAACTGGGGGCGGCGTGCAGGCGTTGACGGTGAGGGGGATTGGCTCGCTGAAGGCGTTGCCGCAGGCGTTGAAGGCCTCGCACACCCAGTTGCCCATGTCGGCGGGTTGTGCGTTGGTGATGATCATGCCGTTGGTGTCGGTGTCGCTATAAAAACTGCCGCTGGGTTGCAAGCCCGGTGACACGAGCACGCCGTTGCGACGCCAGCGCTTCACAGTGTTGGCGTCGCTGCGCACGAGGCTCGCCCACAGCACCACGCTGCCGCCGCAGGGAATAGTGCGCCCGCTGATGGTGTTGCCAAAGAGCGGGGCCTGCTGCCCGCTGCTGCCCGCGGTCCAGCGTGCCACGCCCGACGAAGCGGTGTCGCCCGCCTTCAGGATGTCGCCCGCGGCGATGAGGGTCGAGCCGCTCATGCTGAGCGAGCGGATGGCGCCCAAGGGTGGCAAACGCTCGATGCCGTCGCCCAGGGCCGACCAGGCGTTGTTGTGCCAGCGTGCGATGTTGAGGGCGGGCAGGCCCGCACAACTGTTAAAGCTGCCCGCGACGATGAGGCCATCGGGCGTGCTGAGCAGTGCGCTCACATTCACGCTCGCGAGCGGCACGCTTGTCTCGAGCGGCGGTCCCACGCGGGCCCAGCGCGAGCCGTTCCAGCGTGCGAGCGCACGGGTCTCGCCTTCGCCCCCTGCGCTGGCGAAGGTGCCGCCCACGATGAGTTCGTTGTTGTGCACGGTCATTGCCAG
The DNA here is from genome assembly GCA_027487735.1 of Planctomycetaceae bacterium. Classification (GTDB taxonomy): domain Bacteria; phylum Planctomycetota; class Phycisphaerae; order Phycisphaerales; family UBA1924; genus BJHL01. The sequence continues at coordinate 9,004 of JAIYDA010000115.1, forward strand.
CACCTGGGCCTGCGTGCTGCCGCTCGCGAGGCCCAGCCCGTTGCTTGCGTTGAGGACGGGGCGCCACGCGGTGCCATCCCAGCGTGCGATCGCGAGCGTGCTCGTGCTGCCACTTGCGGAGAAGTTGCCGCCCGCATAGAGCTCGTTGCCAAACAGGGCCAGGCACTGCACGGTGGCGACGGACGCGCCGTTGGAGAGCCCAGCGCCCATGGGCTGCCAGGTGCCGCCCACGAGGCGTGCGACGCGCAGCGCGTCGGTGCTGCCCACGCGCGAGAAGCTGCCGCCCACGTAGAGTGCGTTGCGACCGGGGTCGCTCAGCAACGCGTGCACGGCTCCGCTTGCGCCGCCTGCCACGCTCTGCCAGCCGCTGCCCGTCCAGCGGGCAAAGTTCGCAAGGCCCGTGGTGCCGCCACTGCGTGTGAAGTTGCCGCCCGCGTAGACCTCACTGTTGTGGCTTACGAGGGCTCGCACCACGGCGGTGCCGTCGTCGCTCTGGAGGCCAGCGCCGAGTTGGCGCCATGTGCCGTTCTCTTGGAGCGCAACGCCCTTGGCGATGCCATCGCCCGCGGTTTCAAACGCACCAGCCGCGAGCAGCGAGCCGCCCTGCGGCACAACGCTGTACACGCCATCATTAAAGCCCCGCCCCACGGCACGCCACGACGAACCGTTCCACGCTGCGAGCCTTCCGACGGGCAAGCCCCCCGCGGTGAGCATGAAGTTGCCGCCCACGACCGTCTCGCCCGCGTAGCGCACGCTCGCGAGGGGCACGCCGCTAACGCCCACGCCCAAGGGCAGCCACCGCGAGCCCGTGTAGCGGGCGATGTTTGCCGCGGGTGCGCCGCCTGCGGTCGTGAATGAACCGCTGGCTTGCAACTCGCTTCCTTCGATGGTGATGGCGCGAACGCTGGGGCCCTCGGCGCTGCCCACGCCGCCACCGATAGTTTGCCACACGCCGTTGTTCAGCCAGCCGATGCCGTTCACGGTGGGCAGTGTGCCCCCCGCGACGAGGCGACCTTGATAGGAGCCCAGCGCAAACACGATGGAGCCCGGCGCGGTGAGGCCTTCGCCTCCCACGCTGGTCCAGCCGCTGCCCGTCCAGCGTGCGATGCGCCCCATGGGCACGCCGTCGCTGGTGGCAAAGCTGCCGCCCGCGTAGAGCTCGTTGTTGTGCACGTGCAGGGCGTAGATCGCGCCGTCGAGCCCACTTCCCATGCGGCTCCAGGAGGAGCCGTTCCACTTCGTGATGTTGCGCATGCTCTGTCCGCCTGCGCGGGCGAGCAAGCCAGCGACGATGAGCTCGCCGTTGTAGACCGTGAGGGCATAGACCCGCGCGCCAACAGGATCGAGCCACACGCCCCCGCCCATGCGGTCCCAGCGTGAGCCATTGAAGCTTGCGATGGCGTTGGTCTCGACGGTGCCCGCTTGCAAGAAGGTGCCCGCCGCGACGAGCTCGTTGTTGTAGACGGTCATCGCATAGACGCTGTCGGGCTGGGTGCCCACGCCATCGAGCAGCGAGCTGAAGCGCGTGCCATTCCAGCTTGCGATGTTCAGCGTGGGGGCCTCGCCCGCGAGCTGAAAGTTGCCGCCGACGACAAGCTCAGGCCCGGTCGGCCCGCTGCCATCGCGGTCCCAGGCTGCGAGCGCTCGCACCGTGCCATTCACGCCCAGCAGGGGGTCACCTGGCTGCCAGTCTGCCGGCCCACCGCCGCATTGCGCGCGGGCGGTGCTCACGCAAGCCACGAGGCAGAGTGCCGCGATAAGCACGCGTGCGAGGCAAGTCGGCAGCGTGCGAGGTGTCGCACGATCCGGACGGGTCGAGGCGAGTGGGGTCATCAGGCGTTTCCTTCGGGGCTGTCGCGCCAGGGCGCGTGGTCTTGCTCTCTCGTTACCAACGGGTCACTGCTGCCAAGCCCCATGTGCAAACGCCGCGCGCACGGGCCAAGGCCGCATCACATCCACACGCGTTGCCAGCTCGCGCGGCTTGCTGGGCAAGCACTTGCGCACGTGGCTCGCGCTCCATTGCTCCCCTGCTCGCTTGCTCCCCTTCTCGATTCCCGCCTGTTTCACGCTGCTGGTGTGGGCTGATCCACCATCGCCTGTGGGGACGACGGGCCACGTCTGATGTCCGAATATCCGGGTGGGCGGTTCCGAACTTGCCCGAGAACATCGGTGAAAAGACGCGAAATTCTGGCAATTCTCCCGTTCGGGCGATTGTCATGTGCGGTCGCACGCGTGCCAGCTTAGCACTCGCCTCCCGCGAGCACGCGCAGGAAATCGATGAGGTCGCTGTCGTCCGGAAATAGCCCGTCGTTGTTGAAGTCCAGGTCGCTGCAATCGCTGCACGCGCCGCCCGCGAGGACGCGCAGGAACTCGATGAGATCGGTATCGTCCGGAAACAAGCCGTCGTTGTTGAAGTCGATGCTGTCGCACGCTGCGGCACACACGATGGTCACGGGCACGCCGCGTGCGAGGCTAGCGCTGCCGCAGGATGTCTGCACGAGGCAGGCGTAGGTTCCGCTGTCGTCGGCTGTGGCGGCGCGGATGAGGAGGTTGGGCGTTGCGGCTCCCGCGATGCGGGCGGAGTCTTCGAGCGGGACGCCGTTGCGCGTCCAGCGCCAACTGGTTGCTGGGGTGCTGCCGTAGCCCGTGGCGAGGCGCGCGGTGAGCGCGAGGTCGGCGTTGCAGGCGGGGGTGCTGGTGATGCGGGCGGTGGACCAGGGGGTGCCTGTGGGGCTCCAGCGTGCGAAGAACGCACGCACCGTCGTGCCCGGGGTTGTGCTTTGCAGCACCGGGTTGTAGCTGCTTTGGGCAGTAAAGTCCCCACCCACGATGAGCTCGCCCGCGAAGGCTTGCAGAGACTTGGGGCTTGCGAGGGCGGTGAAGCCACCGAGGCCTTGGCCCAGCCCATCGCCCACCGCGACCCAGCCTGTGTCTATCGAGAAAAATGCGAGGTTGGTGAGAGGCCTCGAGCCTCCGCTGGCAAAGCTGCCACCGACAAAGAGCTTGCCATCGAGCGTGGCGAGGGCGTTGACTTGCGTGGGCGCGCCGCCCGAGAGCTCGGGACCCACGCGTGCCCACCGTGAGCCGTTCCACTTGGCGAGGGCGGTAGTGTCGCTCGCGCCGCCAGCGTTGGTAAAGGTGCCGCCAATGATGAGCTCGCCTTCGAAGGTGGTCATCGCGAGCACGCCCCCGCCCGTGACGCCCGAGGTTGCGGGCGAGGTGCCCACGGGTTGCCAGCTCGTGCCCGTCCAGCGAGCGATGCCAGCGACGGGCGTGCCCGCGCTGGTGGCGAAGAACCCGCCCGCGCAGAGCTCGTCGTTGTAAATCGTGAGTGCGCGGACGCTGACGTTGCCTGTGCCCGCAAAGCCCGCGCCGACGGGCTGCCAACCAGTTGCACCAAAGCGCGCGATGCGTGCGGCGCTGATGCCGCCCGCTGTGGAGAATGATCCGCCCGCGATGATCTCGCTCTGATAGGCCGCGAGGGCGAGGACTGGGGCGTTCGTGCCGCTACCCAGGCTCTGCCACGCTGCGCCATCCCAGCGCGCGATGTTCGATGCTTGCGTGGTGCCGCCCGCGAGTGTGAAGCCTCCGCCCGCGATGAGCGTGTCGGTCGAGGCATCGACGGCGAGGGCGCGGACATCGCCAGGAGAGGACCCATTGGTGAGTCCGTTGCCCAAGGGAGACCAGTTGGCTCCATCCCAGCGCACGATGGCGTTGGCTGCGGTGGAGCCAGCGTGGCGGAAGGTGCCCGCGAGGACAGCTTCGGAGCGGAAGGTGGTTTGCGCCAGCACCTGGTCGGTAAAGCCCGAGCCCACGGGTTGCCAGGCGGTGCCATCCCACAGGCCTATGCGTCCGACGGGCACGCCCCCGAGCGTGTCGACGAAGCTGCCCGCGGCGTAGACGCGCTGCTGCGATCCTGCGAGCATCGCGAGGATGGTGCCGTCGGTGCCGCCTCCGAGGCGTTGCCACTGCGTGCCATCGAGCACGCCCAGCCCAGCGGCGGAGAGGCCGCCGATGTTCTCAAAGTTGCCGCCCACGAGCAGGCGTGGTCCATCGCTCACGAGTGTGCGGATGCTGACGCTGCTGCCTCCGCTGACGCCATTGGCGAGCGTGCGCCATTCGTTCGCGACGATGCTTGCGAGGTTGGTGATGCCTGGCAGCGTGCCGCCCACGACGAGCGCGCCATCGTGCGAGGCGAGGGCGTAAGCGATGCTGCCTGAGCCCAGCAGCCCTGTGCTGCCCGAGGCGGGAGCCTCCCAGTTGGTGCCATTCCAGCGTGCGACGCGTGGGCAGCTGTGCACGCTGCCCGAGGTGGCGAAGGAACCACCTGCGTGCAACTGACCGTTGTGCTCGTGGAGCGCGTAGACCGCGCCATCGAGCCCGAGGTCGACGCGGCTCCAGCTTGAGCCATCGAAGCGGGCGATGTTCTGCACGCTCGTGCCGCCCGCATCGGCGATCAGGCCCGCGGCGTAGAGCGAGCCCGCGAAGGTTCGCAGGGCATAGACGCGTGCGCCCACGGGGCTGAGCCAGAGTCCCCCCGCGACGCTGGACCATGTTGAGCCGTCAAAGCGTGCGATGCCGCGGACGTTGGTGCCGCTTGCGGTGCTGAGGATGCCGCTAGCAAACAGGCTGCCCTGAAACTCTTCGAGTGCGAAGATGGTCTCGCTGGGGGTGCCCACGCCTTGGGCGAGGGCGCGCCAGCGGGTGCTGTCCCACGCCGCGATGTTGTTCGTGCGGATGTCGCCCGCGATGGTGAAGTTTCCGGCGACGACGAGCCAGGGTGCGAGCGGGCCTTGCGGGCCGTCGCTGTCCCACCAGCGCATCGCGCGGATGGAGCCGTTGACACCCAGCAGGGCTTGCGTGCCCACAAAGGCAGGTGTGCAGGGCTGCGCGAGAGCGGTGCGGGGCGCGGTGATGAGGAGGGCGAGCAGAGCTGCGCATGCGCAGGCGACACGCCTGGCGAGTGCGGAGGTGCGGAGGGTTGCGGGGTGTGCGTGGAGCATGGGTGGGCGAAGGAGCGTGGGGACACGAGACAAGGAAGCTGCTTGCACGACAAGCACGATGTGCCCGACAAGTTTCACGCGGTGGCAGGCCTCACGCGGTGGCAAGCCGCTGCGTGGCTGGTGTGGGCATCCTTCCACCCTGGTGTCTTGTTCTCTCGCGGGCGTACAAAGTTCGGGGCACAGCACGCGACATGTGCGTCGCGAGAAAAAAACACCCGATCGCCGGAGCATGAAAGACTAGCGGAGGTACAGGAAAATCACAAGAGCAAGTGCGGATGAAACTTCGGAGATTCGTGAGTATCCGCCCGAAGGAAGGCGTTTTATGCGAGATTTGTGACGGTTCGCGACGCTGGATGTGGGGTTCTGAGATATTCGTTGGGACGGGTGGAAGTCGCTGTGACACTTGATCGCGCGACATGCGCGAAGGGTGACAGGAGACAAGCGACAAGAGACAGGAGACAGGGGACGGGCGACTGGATACGGGCGAAGCGAGTGCAACGCGCGATGAAGTCCTTGCTTTGTGATGAACCGCAAGTCATACCAGACGACTCACGGAGCGCTTCGCTCGCTCTAAGCATCTCGCTCCCCTCATCTTGCTCAATTTCTCTGTGTCTCGGTGCTGAAACACGAACCACCCACCGCTCCGCGCGCACAGCAATCGCTACGCCGGGTCGTCGGCGAGGGGCTGGCGGCCTTGCAGCGCGTCGGCGAGGACTTGCTTGCTCGCGTGCTCGATGCTTGCGCCGCTTGCGAGGCCTCGCGCGAGGCGCGAGACGCGGATGCCGGGGAGGGCACGCAGCGCGTCGTGGAGATAGAGCGCTGTGCCGTCGCCCTCGAGGGTGGGGTTGAGGCCCAGGATGACTTCGCGGACAGGGGTGCCACGCGGATTGGCTGCGGGGTCGGTCGCGCGCTCCAGCAGGCTGGCGATGGTGAGGTCGGCGGGGCCCACGCCCTCCAAGGGGCTGAGCCTGCCCGTGAGCACGTGGTAGACGCCCTTGAACATCCGCGTCTGCTCGATGGCGATGAGGTCCTTGGGCTGCTCGACCACGAGCACCTGCGAGGCATCGCGGGCTGGGTCTTCGCAGATGGCGCAGCGGGCGTTGTCTGCAAGGTTCCAGCAGACCGAGCAGCTTCGCACGGTGCGCTTCACTTCGAGCAGTGCGTGCGCGAGCTGCTTCGCGCCGGCTGCATCGCTGCGGAGGATGTGCAGGGCGAGGCGCTCTGCGGTGCGGCGACCGATGCCGGGGAGGCGCCCAAACTCACTGATGAGCGTCTCGACCACCCGCGGGTAGGCAAGGCCTCGCCTGGGCTCTTGCTGCGGAGCTTGCTGCGGAGCTTGGGCGGGCTGGGAGCCGCTGGGGCCCTTGGGCTTGGGAGCGTCGGCGGGCATGGTGTCGCGAGTTCAGACGTATTGATAGATGATCGGCGCGTCGACCTCGGGGTGCAGGCTTGCGTGCACCGGGCACTTGTGACCGATCTCTTCCATGCGGGCCCGCATCTCGGGCGGCACCTTGGCAGCGGGAATGCGCACGACCACGGGCAGGCGACCGAGCCTGCGGGGTGCTGGGGGCGTTGTCATGTGCTTCTCGACGCTTGCCGTCGCGCCGGTGAGGTCGAGGTTGTTGCGCTCGCCCCACATCGCGATCGTGGTGAGGATGCAGCTGGAAAGGGCGGCGGCGACAAGGTCGGTCGGGCTAAAGGCTGTTGCCTCGCCCCCGATGTCCTTGGGCGCGTCGGTGCGGAGGGTTGCGCCCTCGGGGTGCTGCAGGTCGCACTTTTTGTTGCCGGCGTAACGAACTTTGATCTCAACCATGGCAAAGCGTAGCGGGGCGGAGCAAAAGGAGTGAGCAGAAGGGGCGAGATGGTCTTGCGAGTCGTGCGGAGTTGTGGTATTGTGCAGCAGGCCATGGAGGGACCATGCTTTCCGATGCGGTGCAGAGCGAGCGAGTGCAAGGGTTGCGGGCGGCGCACGTCGCGTTGTCGCGGCTGGGGTATGGCCCGGTACTCGACGAGGCACGCGAGGTTCTGGCGCGGCTTGGGGCTCAGGACGGGGCGCCGGGCGCACCGGGCGTGTGGCTTGCGCGATACCTGGATGAGCAGCTGAGTGCTCCCGCAGGCGATGAGCCTGCGGTGCGGAAGCGGCTGGAGGCCTCGCGGTTGCCCATCGCGTATGGGGCTGGCAAGAACGATGAGGGCGAGGCCTATGCGGGTCTGGACGAGCAGCGCGGGCTCGTAAGCCTGGAGAAGAGGTTGCCCGAGCTCTGGCACCTCACGAAGTGGAACAGGGCGATTGCCTATCAAGAGAGGGTGAGGCCCGTGCAGGAGCTGCGGGCCGCGGCGTGGGTGCGTGCGCGATACAGCAGCTATCAGCTTCGCGAGGTGATGGCTGATTTTTGGCACAACCACTTCCACGTCAACGCGGGAGGGGACGACATTCGCGTGAGCGTGGCCCTGCCGTCGTACGACCGCGACGTCATTCGCCCGCACTGCTTCGGGAACTTTCGCGAGCTGCTGGAGGCGGTGGCGACGGCACCGGCGATGCTTGCCTATCTCAACAATGCGAGCAGCAAGGCGAGCCCGGCGAACGAGAACTTTGCACGCGAGCTGTTTGAGCTGCACACGCTCGGTCGCGAGCGATATCTGAACGATCTGTACAACCGCTGGCGCGACGTGCCCGGGGCAACGCAGGGCGCGCCTGAGGGATACATCGATCAGGACGTGTACGAGGCGGCGCGGGCGCTGACGGGCTGGACGATTCAGGACGGCAGCTGGCACGGCATGGGGGAGGGCAACCACCTGCCCGATGGCGGGGAGTTTGTTTACTTCGATGCGTGGCACGACCCATACCAGAAGCGTGTGCTGGGCGTCGAGATCGACCCCAACCAGCCCCCGATGAGCGACGGGCGGCGCGTGCTCGACCTTGTGGCGTTTCATCCGGGCACCGCGCAGCACCTGTGCACAAAGCTCTGCCGCAGGCTGGTGAGCGACGAGCCTCCCGATGCGCTCGTGCGAGCGGCTGTGGAGACATGGCGCGAGCACGCGAGCGCGAAGGACCAGATCGCGCGGGTGCTGCGGACGATCGTGCGGCATCCGCTGTTTCTGGGCACGTCCCCAGCGAAGGCAAAGCGCCCATTCGAGCTTGCGATGTCGTTCGTGCGAGCGGTGGGGGCGGAGGTGCGGACGGACGATCAGCTCTTCTGGTGCACGGGCATGATGGGGCAGACGCTCTTTCAGTGGCCCGCGCCGACGGGCAGCCCGGATGTTGCGCGTGCATGGCTTGGGGCGAGCCAGCTCGCAGCGCGGTGGAACATGCCCCTGATGCTCATGGCGGACTGGTTTCGGGGCACGCGCGTGCGCCTGATGCGAGAGACGCCTGCGGACGCTCGCACGCCCAGGCAGATCGCGGAGCGTTGGAGCGAGCGACTACTGGGCGAGCGTTGTACGGGCAAGCTCGCGGAGGTGTGCATCGGGGCGCTCGCGGACGGCAAGGACGCCGAGCGCGAGCTCGATGTGGGCGAGGGCGAGCTGCTGGAGCGGGTGCAGCGCTGCGTTGCGGCGATCGCGATGAGCCCAGGGTTTCAGGCGCGGTAGGCAGAAAGAACACAAGCCGGGCTTGCACGAGCCAGCTTGCACGAGCCAGCTTTCAAGAGTCAGGCCCAGAGGAGTGAGCAATGGGTGCATCGCGACGAGAGTTTTTGCTGGGGTGTTCGGCTGCTGTCGCGGCCTTCGCGGGCGCGCGCATCAGCCACGCGTCGTTTCGAGATGGAGAAGCGAACAGCGCGGCGCAGGGGGGGCAAGCGGCTGGAAGTCGGGGCGAGAGTGACACGCTGATTGTGCTGTTTTTGCGGGGCGGAATGGACGGGCTGCACCTGCTCGGGCCCGTGGATGATCGGCACTATGTTGGTGCGCGCGAGGAGAGCCTGCGGGTCGTGGGCAAGGGCGCGAGCGCGGGGCTTGCGATCGATCAGGACATCGCGCCTCTCGACTTTCGCCTGCACCCAGAGGCTGCGCCGCTGAAGGAGCTCTATGACAGCAAGCTGCTGGCATTCGTGCATGCCTGCGGCATCACAAGCGGCACGCGCAGCCACTTCGAGGCGATGGACATCATCGAGCGCGGGCTGGTGCGCGAGGGCGGGCACGAGGGCTCAGGCTGGCTCACGCGGCACCTGCTCGCGGTGGAGCGTGCTCAGGGCGGGACGCTGGGAGATGCGCCCGCGTTTGCCGCGATGGATGGCGTGCCCGCGTCACTGCTGGGCTTTGGGCGTGCGCTCAGCGGCAAGCAGGCGAAGGCGTTGGCGCTCTGGCAGGGAGAGGCGCAGGTGCGGGCACTGCGGGCGATGTATGGCGAGGGGCAGCTGTTCCACGCGCAGGCGAGCACCGCGCTCAGTGCAATGGAGACGATCGTCCGAAAGCTGCCGCGCGAGCGGGACGGGGACATCGCTCCGTACGTGCCGGGTGAGGGCTCAAACTACCCTGACGGTGACCTGAGCGAGAGCCTGCAGACGCTCGCGCAGCTCATCAAGGTTGGCGCGGGGCTGCGGGCTGCTTGCGTGGACTTTGGCGGGTGGGACACGCACCAGACGCAGAGCTATCTCTTCCCGGTGCGCGTGCGTGAGCTCTCGCGATGTCTTCGAGCATTCTGCCAGGACATCCGCGAGCACATGGGAAGCGTGAGTATGGTGGTGGTCAGCGAGTTTGGGCGCAGGCTCAAGGCCAATCGCAGCGACGGCACCGACCACGGGCATGGCACCGTGATGATGGCCCTGGGCGGGAACGTGCGCGGGGGCCGTGTGTATGGGCAGTGGCCTGGCCTCGCGACCGAGCAGCTGGACAGCGGCGCGGACCTTGCCGTCACGACCGACCACCGCGTTGTGCTTGCCGAGATGTTGCGTAAGCGTGCGGGCAACGGGGATATCGCTGCGGTGTTTCCGGGCTTGCTCGACCGCACCAAAGCCGGTGGGTCCAAGGAGCTTGGTATCTTCAAGTGAGCGTCAGGCGGGTTGCCACCGCAGGACTACTTGTTCTTGAAGTAGTCGAGATTGACCTGGATGTAGTTCTTCCACTCACCCGGCACGTCTTCTTGCTGGAAGATGGCCTTGACGGGGCACTCGTCGACGCAGAGGGCGCAGTCGATGCAGGTATCGGGGTCGATGTAGAGCTGCTTGACCTTGCCGAAATCGGCCTCGTTCTTGGTGGGGTGGATGCAGTCGACGGGGCAGACGTTGACACAGCTTGTGTCTTTCGTGCCAACGCAGGGTTCGGTGATAACGTGCGGCATTGCGGGGGGAGTTTAGTGCGCGCGGCAGGGGGAGACAACCTGCTTGGGTTGAGAGCTCGCAGGGGCTTGCACGGGTCTCTCAGGCGTGTGCTGGCTCGCGGCGGCTTGGTGCGTGCTGGGCGAGCACCGCGTCGATGGCTTCGCAGAGGGCATCGACCTCTTCCAGCGTGTTGTAGTGCGCGAAGCTGGCGCGGACGACGCCATCGGCAGGGTCGAGCAGCGCGGGCGAGCTGGGAGACGCGTGCGGAGCGGGAGCCGAGTCTCGCAGGGCTTCGCAGAGGCGGTAGGCATAGAAGTTGCCGAAGCGCACGCCGTGGCCCAGTGCGTTGAGGGCTTGGGCGAGGGCTTTGCTCGACAGGCGGGGCGAGGTGGGCGTACCGAGATCGACGAAGGCGATGGTGCAGACGCGGTCGCGGCTGTGGAGTGCAGCCGGGCCAACGACGGCGAGTCGCGGGCGGCTCGCGAGAAAGGCGAGGAAGCGGTCTTGCAGGGGCTGCTCGAGAGCTTCCATGATGGCGAAGGCACGCTCGATGCGAGCGCGAGAGAAGGGCGCGATCGCGTCGAGCGGGTGGGTGCCCTCGGGCGGGGTGATAGCGCGGAGGCTGTGCGCGTCGTTGTCGGCAATCGCGAGCAACTGGCGGAGATAGGTGTCGAGCGCGAGCAGGCCCGCGCAGCTCTCGTGGTTGGCTCCGCCCAGCTCAAACTTGCGGGGCAGCTCGTGCTGCGGGATGAAGAAGTGGTTGGGGCCCGTCAGCTCGCGCAGGGCGTCGTGCGTGCCAAACAGCGCGGCGGCGTGGGGCCCGAAGACTTTGTAGGTGCTCCAGACGTACCAGTCGCACCCGAGCTCGCGCACGTCGATCGCGCGGTGCGGGGCGCAGGCGACGCCATCGACCACGACGCGTGCGCCCACGCTGTGCGCGAGGCGCGTGATGGCCTTGGCATCGACAACCTCGCCCAGGATGTTGGACACCTGCGGGAAGCAGACGAGCTTGGTGCGGGGCGAGAGCAGGGCACGCAGGGCTTGCATGCGGGCCTCGCCCCCCGCTCCGCCACCTTCGCTGCGTGGGCGCGTGGCGGTCGACCAGTCGATCGCCCAGCGGCGGATGACGACGCCCCGCTCGCTGAGGCGATGCCAGGGGCCAAAGTTGCTCTCGTGCGCGGTGTCGCAGAGGATGATCTCATCGCCCGGGCCCAGTGTGCTGGCGTAGGCGTGCGCGAGCGTGGCGCAGAGCTGGCTGGTGCTGGGACCAATGATGACCTCGCCCAGGCCCACGGGCGCGGCACCGGGAGAGAACGGTGCCGGAAGCTGCGAGGCCTCGGCATCGGTGCAGGCGTTCACGAAGAGCTTGAGGAACTGGTGGGCACGCTGCACGGTGCGCGTGGCGCGAACGCTCGCTGGGTAGTCGGCACCGGTCTGCACGAAGCTGGTGCGGAGGTAGGTGGTCATCGCGTCGATGACAGCGGAAGGGAGCTGGCTGCCACCTGCGTTGTCGAGCAGAGAGCCTGCCTGGTTGCTGCTGGCTTGTGCGAGGGCGGGGAAGAGCGAGCGGAGTGGGGTGGGGGTGGGCATGGTCAGTGTTCGGTGGGCGAAGAGGAGTGTTGATCCGATGCGTGGGCCGAGGCCTACGGCTTGCCCTTCCACTGCTTTTCGGGCAGTGCCGGCACCGGCGGCACCACCACGGGCTGCTCTTGCATCAGCTTTTGCAGGTGGGCAACTGCCGCCTCGAGCTGGCGGTCCTTGCCCATGAAGGTCTCGTGGGGGGTGTTGTCGATGGTGATGTCGGGCTCCACGCCATGGCCCTCGATGAGCCAGTTGCCCTTGGCATCAAAGACGCCAAGCTCGCCCGCGCTGGTGAGGCCGCTGTCGACGCTGGTGTTGCTGCTGGTGAGCCAGATCATGCCTCCCCAGGTGCGCGTGCCGATGAGCTTGCCCAGGCCCAGGCGGCGGAAGCCCTCGCTGAAGGCCTCGCCGTCGCTTGCGGTGCGCTCGTTGATGAGCACGACCATGTGCCCGCGGAAGGCCATCTGCATGTTCCAGTTGGGGGACCTGCCCGCGTGCTGGTTCCAGAACATCCAGGCGCGGCGCTGGAGGCGGCTGAGGAGCCAGCTGTCGATGTTGCCGCCTCGGTTGTCTCGCACGTCGATGATGAGTCCATCACGCGTGAAGTTTGGGTAGAAGTCTCGCGCAAACTCGCCGAAGTTGTCGGTGCCCATCGCGCGCAGGTGCACGTATCCGACGCGACCCTCGCCCAGCTTCTCGACCATCTCGCGGCGCTCGACCTGCCAGGTGCGGTAGCGCAGGTCGGCGTCCTCGCCTTGCGAGAGGGGACGCACGACTACGTCGCGCTCTTCGCTCGCTCCGTCGGCTGGCTTGATGCGCAGCAGCACCTGCCTGCCCGCCTGCTTGCGGAGCAGCTGCTGCGGGTGCGTCACGCTAAGGGTGCTGATGCCGTTGATGGCGACGATGGTGTCGCCCGGGCGCACGCCCACGTGCTGATGGGCAAGCGGGCTGCGCGACCAGGGCTCCTGCGGGTCGCCTTGGTGGATGCTCGCGACGCGCCAGCCATCCTGGGCCTTCTCGAGCACGGCGCCGAGGTAGCCCACACCGATGTTGTCGTCGCCTGCCCGAATGTCGCCCGCGCGCACGAAGTGGTGCAGGGCGGCGAGCTCGCTGGTCATCTGCGCGAGCACGTCGTTCAGCTCGCGGCGGTCTTGCACGCGCTCGACAAGCGGGAGGTAGCGTGCGAGCACGCCCTGCCAGTCGACGCCATGCATGTTGCGGGCGTAGAAGTAGTCGCGCAGCATGCGCCAGCTGTCGATGGCGATCTGCCGCCACTCCTCGCGCGGGTCGATGGTCATCGCGATGCCCGAGAGGTCGACGCGGTTCTTGGCTTCGAGCTTGGCTTCGCCCACGCTGGGCTCGATGACGTGCAGGCTGTCCGCGGTGCGGAGCAGCATCTTCTTGCCGTCGCCGCTCATCTCGGCGAAGCGCACGCCGCTGGCGAGGGTCTTGACTTCCGCGTCTTTGCTCGCGATCTTGACGCCCTGCAGCGTTGAGGTGCTGCTGCTGCCCGCGTCGAAGCTCTCAAAGTACAGTGCTTTGTCGCCCATCATGAGGTTGCGGTAGTTGCCTGCGGGCACTTGCGAGACCATCTCGATGCGCAGGGGGAGGTTTGCTGCGGTGATCTCGATGGGCTTGGGGGCGTCTTTCTTTGCGTCTGGCTTGGCGTCCTTATTGGCGTCTTTGCTGGCGTCGGTTTGTTCAGCGGCGGCGGGTTTGTCGGTGCTGGCGTCGGGCTTGGGGGCTTCGCCTGCCTTGGGCTCTTCCTTGCGTTCGTCTTTCTTCTTCAGGTTCTCGGCGATGAGCACCTCGTCGTCGGGCAGGAAGGGCCAGCGCAGCCCATCACGCAGGGCCACGGCGTAGATGCGGGTCTGCTTGTCGAGGAATGCTTCGGGGGCGCGCGGGCCCCAGGGGCTGGGCTGCACGCTGGCGAAGGTGCGGTCGCTGAGGAAGTAGAGCCAGTTACCCTCGCGATCAAACCGCGGCGAGAAGCTGTCGTAGCGATCGCTCGTCGCGATGATCGTCTGCTGACGCATGACGTCGTAGAGCTTGACCTGCACCAGCGTGTTGGCGGATGGAGAGGTGAACGCAAGCCAGCGGCTGTCGGGGCTCCAGCTCACGAAGTCGATGTTGTCGATCGCGTTCTCTTCCACCAGCACGCTCGTGGTGGCTTCGCCATCGAGCTTGTGCACCCACAGGCGATTGCGCTTGTCGGTGCTTGCGATCCACTCGCCGTTGGGGCTGGGGCGCACGTCCCAGCGCACCGTCTCGCCATCCTTGGTAAAGCGGGTGGGCTCGCCCACGCCATTCATGGGCAGGCTGGCGAGCTCCAGCTCGCCCGTTTCGTCGGAGATCGCAACCAGGCGTCGGCTTGCGGGGGGCGCGCCGTCCATCACAAAGACCTCGCGTGCGGCGCGATAGCGCACGCCCCCGCGCGGGTCGGCATCGACGACGCGCCCGTCCTTCACGGGGGCCACGAGCACGCGTCCGCGTGCGGTGAGGATCACGTGCTCGCCATCGTGGCTGAGGGCGATGGTGCTCGCAGCGTCGAGGGGTTTGTCGACCCAGTTTTCGCGAGCATGGTCGAGGTCGCTCTGCAGCGTGATGTCGAGGGCGGCGGTCTTGCCTGTCTTGACATCCAGCAGCCAGAGGTCGGCGCCAAGCTGATAGACGATGGTGTCGCCATCGATTGCGCTGCTGCCGATGTCTCCGCCTGGGGCCCAGCCCTTCGCGAGGGCCTTGGGGTCAGCGTCCACGGGCAGGGCCTGGTCGGCGTGCTGGGTGTGCTGCTTCAGGTCGGTGCCATCGGGCAGCATGCTCCAGATGTTGAGAAACCCGGAGCGATCGCTCGTGAAGAAGAGGCGCGAGCCCGACCAGAGCGGGCGGCGGCTGGTGCCCAGGTCTGTGGGCAGATATCGGGTTGCTTCGCGTGCGCCCGAAGCATCAAAGCGCCAGAGGTTCTGCACGCTGCCACCCTTGTAGCGATCGGCGTGGCTGCCTTGGAAGGGCAAACGCGTGAAGACCACCTCGCCTCCCAGTGTGCCATCGGCTGCGAGCGCGAGGCCATCGCCCAGCGCGGTCATCTCGTCGCACTGGTCTAGCGGCAGCACGGTGCGGGCGCCGGTGCTGGTGCTGAGCAGGTGCATGCGGCTGCGAGGCAGGGTGCTGCCCGCGTCGCTGCTGAAGGCGAGCAGGTCGTTGCTTGCCCAGCCCACAAAGTTCACGCGACCGTTGCCATCGAAGGTGCGCCGCGTGGGCAGGCCGCCACCGATGGGCATGGTGTAGATTTCTTGCGGGCCCTCATAGGTCGCGGCGAAGGCGATGGTCGAGCCATCGGGGCTGATGGCGGGGAGTTGCTCGAGGCCCTCGTGGCTCGTGAGTCGCGTGGCGTTGCCCCCTTGAGCAGAGACGCGGAAGAGGTCGCCCTCGCTCACGAACACGATGGTTCCGTTGCGGAGCGCGGGCATGCGGTAGTAGCCGCGATGGACGTTGGCTTGCAGTTTGCCAGCCTGGGCGGCTTGCTCGACGGTGGTGGTGTTGGTGGCGGGTGCTTGGGCGAACACCGATCCGGCGAGCAGGATGAGCGAGGCAAGGAGGGAGCCAGCGAGCGGGGCAGAGCGGGTGGATTGCATACGCGGCAAGTGTTGGCGGCGTGTGAAGGCCACGGAGGGCAAAGTTTGCGGACCTTTTGCGAAGACTGCTGGCGCGCGGCTGTGCCAACGGAGTCGGAACGAGTCCGATCATGTGCGAGCCAGTTTCGGATTGTTTGGATTGTGTGGCGAACGCGCGAGCAAAGCACGCTCACGCCCCCGCAAAGCAGGAGAATGTGTGGTGGAAAGCACCGGGTTGCCGCAAAGTGTTGGTGGCTCGGAACCTAGAATCTGCGGGAGTCGTATTGGCCCCCCTGTCCGGTTGCGGAAACCCTGTCGCCTGCGTGCGAGGCCCGGTGCGGCCCTTGTGCGAGCTGGCGTCTCTGTGCTGGCGTCGCGATCGATCGAAGAAGTGCTGAACCGAACCCTGGAGAGCGCGTGAAGACGACCAAAGCCCTTGCCCTGTGCTGCCTTGCTGGCGGTGTCCTCGCGTGCGAGGCGTACGCGCAGATTCGCGTCGCGACGTGGAACGTGAGCAACTACAGCGGCGGCCGCAGCGCAGACATCCAGAACATTGTGTATGGCACGTACCAAGGGCGGCAGTTTGCGCCGGACGTGATTGGATTGCAGGAGTTCAGCGGTCAGGCGGCACTGAACGAGTTTGTCACGATCTTGAACAGCGCGCCGGGCAGCCCGGGGGATTGGGTCGCGGCACCGTTCGAGAGCAGCCCCGACACGAATCAGGTGCTGGTGTATCGCTCGAGCAAGCTCGCGCTGGTGCGCGCGGTGACGATCGCGAACGCCGACCCGGGGACGACGGGCCAGCCTCGCGACACGCGCCGGTTTGATCTGCGTCCGGTTGGGTTTACGAGCAATGCGGCGTCGGTAGGCATCTATGTCACGCACATGAAGAGCGCATCGAGCGGCGAGGATCAGGCGCGGCGGCTGGTCGAGGCGCAGCGCATCCGCGACAACGCCGAGGGCATTGACACCAACGGCTCTGGCACCGCGCTCCCCAGCGGCATGAACTTCATGGTGGTGGGGGACTTCAACATCCAGAGCAGCTCGCAGGCGGCGTATCAGGAGTTGGTCGGGAGCCAGACGAACAACACCGGCAGGTTCTTTGACCCCATCAACACCTCGGGAAGCTGGAACAACAACGCGTCGTTTCGGTATGTGCACACGCAGGACCCCGCGGGCAGCACGGGCGGCATGGACGATCGCCTCGACATTCTGCTGGTGAGCGGCAGCCTGCGCAACAACACGGGGCTTGATTACATTGGCAGCCACACGCTGCCCTATAGCAGCAGCACCTGGAACGACCCCAACCACAGCTATCGCGTGTGGGGCAACGACGGCACGAGCTACCAGACGGCGCTTCGCGTGAACGCTGGGGGCGTGCCCAACGCGATGGTGGGCGCGAGCATCGCTCAGGACCTGATCGATGTGTGCGTGGGCAGCGGCCACTTGCCTGTGTATCTCGACTTGCGCGTGCCTGCGCTCGCGAGCCTGAGCACGAGCAGCATCAGCTTCGGCAGCGTGGCGCTGAATAGCACGCCTCCGGTCATCAACCTCGTGGTGAGCAACGGCATCAACCCTGCGGTGTTTGGCACGGGCGTGGAGACGCTGTCGTACAGCATCGCGGCGCCCAGCGTGCCGCAGTTTACCGCTCCGGTGGGCAGCTTTAGCGACGCGGCGGGCGGGGGCACGAACACGCACGCCATCTCGCTGAACACGAGCACTGCGGGCACGTTCTCTGGCACCATCACGCTCACCACCAACGACCCAGACAGGCCCACGATCGTCGTGCCCGTCTCGGGGAGCGTCGTGAACGTGAACCAGCCTCCCGTTGCAAACGCGGGGCCCGACCAGACCGTGACCGACACCGATGGCGATGGGTTTGCGATGGTGACGCTCGATGGTTCCGCAAGCTTTGATCCCGACGGCACGATCACGAGCTATCAGTGGCGCGAGGGGTTCATCAACCTCACGGGCAGCCTGCCGCAGCCGACGGCGGTCGTGTCGCTAGGCGTCGGCACGCGGACGATCACGCTGCGCGTGCGCGACAACAGCAACACGATCGCTCAGGACAACGTGGTGATTACTGTGCTGCCCCAGCCCGGCTGCAACGACATTGACTTCAACAACGACGGGCTCTTCCCCGACGACAGCGACCTGATCGACTTCCTCGTCGTGCTGGCGGGCGGTGCGTGCAGCACCGACCCGACCCCGGGCTGCGACACCATCGATTTCAATAACGATGGGCTCTTCCCGGATGACGCAGACCTCCTGGCGTTCCTCAACGTGCTGGCAGGGCAGCCCTGCTGAGGCGGAGTTTTTGGGGCTGGGCTTTGAAGCTGGGTTCTGAACCTGTGGGCCTTTCCCGGCCCCCAGCACAGGAGACCCCCTGGCGGATGCCCCTTACACACGGCAAACATGGGCCTGGACCGCACACGTCGGACGGGCGGGGGCGATCTGGGCATGGCAGGGGCGGGCTGGGCGAAATCTGCCCGGGGGTTGAGCCGATGCAAACGCAGCGTTAAAACTCGCGTGAAAACGCGGGCGTGGAGCCCTCGTGCGGCGTGGCTGCGCGAGATGATCGCTCTATCATGATCCTTGCCGTCGTGCGAGGGTGGTGAAGATCACCCTGTGCGGCGAGCGCCGGACGGCAAGCGTTCTGCGATCGCGTTCGGCACGCCCGATGACTCAGCTCGTTTCCAGCACCCCCAACTTTGCTCAGGAGTTTCGCTCGTATGTCGATGCCCATCGCCCCGATCAACAAGAACATCACCGTCGTCGTCACTGGTGCCGGTGGCTTCATCGGCGGACACCTGGTCAACTTCTTCCGCAAGGCGGGCGTGAAGCGGATCAAAGCTGCGGACATCAAGCCGCTCGATGAGTGGTATCAGGTGTTCCGCGACGTCGAGAACCACGCGGGCCCGCTGAAGGGCGACTGCCGCGACTACAAGGTCTGTCGCACGCTCTGCACGGGAGCCGACGAGGTCTATCAGCTCGCGGCCGACATGGGCGGCATGGGCTTCATTGAGAACAACAAGGCCCTGTGCATGCTCAGCGTGCTGACGAACACGCACATGCTGCTGGCAGCCCAGGAAGCGGGCGTGGACAAGTTCTTCTACAGCAGCAGCGCGTGCGTGTATAACGCTGAGAAGCAGAAGAACCCGAACATCACGGCGCTGAAGGAAGCTGATGCGTATCCGGGCCTGCCCGAGGATGGCTACGGCTGGGAGAAGCTCTTCAGCGAGCGCATGTGCCGCCACTTCCGCGAGGACTTTGGCATGCACACGCGGGTCGCCCGCTTCCACAACGTCTACGGCCCCGAGGGCACGTGGGAGGGTGGCCGCGAGAAGGCACCCGCCGCGATCTGCCGCAAGGTGATGGCCGCGAAGCTGAGCGGCAAGCACGAGATCGAGATCTGGGGAGATGGGCAGCAGACGCGCAGCTTCATGTATGTGGACGACTGCGTGAAGGGCATCAACCTCATCACGCACAGCGGTGTGCTCGAGCCCCTGAACCTGGGCAGCAGCGAGCTGGTGAGCATCAACCAGCTTGTCAGCATCGCCGAGGACATCGCGGGCATCAAGCTGAATCGCAAGTACAAGCTCGACGCGCCCAAGGGCGTGGCGGGTCGCAACAGCGACAACACGAAGATTATGGATGAGCTCGGCTGGGAGCCCGACACGAAGCTGCGCGACGGCATGGAGAAGACCTATCGCTGGATCTATGACCAGTTCAGCGCGAAGTACACCGCCAAGACCGCGCTCGTGAGCAGCCAGAGCGTGTTCACGAAGGGCAGCCACCCGATCCCGGGCGATGGCTTCAACCCCGAGAGCAAGAACATGGATACCTGGAAGCAGGGCATCCCCGCTGGCTACGGCAAGGCGAACGGCAAGCCCGCGAAGAAGGCTGCGAAGAAGAAGATTGCGAAGGCCGCGAAGCCCGCGGGTCGCAAGGTGACCAAGAAGCTGGCGAAGAAGGCGGCGAAGCGCTGAATCGCCTGACTGGGTTCGACAACGCATGAACGAGAAAGTCCTGCAAGGGTGAAGCCTTGCAGGACTTTTGCATTCAGCCCTGTGTGCCGATGGCTCCGAGCGGGCGAAGGGTTACTTCTTCGCAAACCGCAGCAGCTCGCTCGCGCCGTCCGTCAGGCTCAGGCCCTTGCCGCCATCGGTGAGGCGGAAGCTGCTGACCTTATTCAGCGCGCCGAGGAAATCGTTCTCGAGCTGCATCGCGGCGGGCGGGCCTGCCATCTTGGTGCTGAACATGTTGCCCAGCGAGAGCTTGCCCTGCGCGAGGGCTGCGGGATCGAGCTTGCCGCCGCCGATGCGATTGACGCCGCTGAAGCCACCCACCGCGCCATCCTTCGCGAAGTTGAGCGTCGGTGCACTGCCATTGGGGATGGCGGCGAGCATGCTCGCGATGTCCTTGCCGCCAAGCTGGGTGAGGGCCCACTCGCCCGCGAGCTGCGACAGCGGGTCTTTGCCTTTCATGAGTCCTGCGATGCCCCCGGAGCTGGAGCAGCCAGAGAGCGTGCCCGTGCTCGCGGCGAGCGCGGCGCACGCGAGCAGGCCCGCAGCGAGCGAGCGGCGAGCGAGTGAGGGGGCTGGGCGGGGGCTTGGGGCTGCGGTGGGGAGTGGGTTGCTCATGCCGCAAATGTAGAGGTGGTGGGGGAGGGGCGCGTGGGGGCTGAGGAGAGGGCCCGGGCAAACGCCCCAGCACGAAACCCATCGAAAACCCGTGCGTAGAGAAATGCATGAACACCCGCTGGCCCGCCCTGCTGGCCTGTTGCGCGAGCTGCTTGCTCACGCTCCCTGCGCGAGCGACCGACGAGCTCGCCTCGCCCGCCGCGAACCCCTCGCCAAATCCATCAGCGAAGCCCTCAGCCAATCCCTTAGCAGGCCCGCCCGCGGCGGCTCGCCCCGAGTGCTTCGCACCGGGCGACCCCCTCGCAACCGCACTGCGCGAGGTCGCAGGCTCACTGCGCCTGAGCAGTGACACCGCGAGCATCGAGCAGGCGATGACGAAGGCCTCGCAGACGCGCGTGCAGCAGGAGGCCGCGCTGCGCGCGATTCGGCGTCAGCACTTCGGACACGTGAAGGGCAAGCTCGCGCGGCAGGAGGGGCTCGCGAAGCTCGAAGCGATTGCGCAGCCTGCGCTCTATCCGCTCATGATCGAGGTGTTCCGGCGCGACCACCTGGACACGAAGCGCACGCTCATGGGCATCTTCGAGCGTGCGGCAAGCAGCGAGGGGGATGCGTCGCTCGCATGGATGGCGATCTTTGAGAAGGACGCCAAGGCCCGCGCCGCGGCGATGGAGCGCGTGCTGTCCCGCAAGCAGGCCTGGCCCGCGATGACCACGCCCCGCAGCGTGCAGCTCGTGGCCTTTGAGGGGCTGGGCAGCCGCAGCAGCAGCGTGGTGGCCCGCGCGGGCGGGTTTGTCGATGCGCTGAGCATCGTCGAGGCTCTGCCCTGGATGATTGCGGGGCAGGTGCAGGCAACGCCCAGCGGCGGCGCAAGCGAGCGAGCCGGTGCGCTCGCGTGGATTGTGGTGGGAAGCCAGACTAACTACGTGAGCGACCTCACACCCATCGTGGCTGAAGCTGCGGTCGCGTTTGACCCGGAGATCAGCACGTTTACCAGCGGCACGTACATCCGCGTGCTCGATGCGTCGGTGGTGACATACAACCTCGAGCTGCACAACGCCCTGCACCGCTTTGCCAAGCGCCTGACGGGCAAGGACACCACTCACCTGGGGTGGGACTATGCCGCGTGGAAGGCATGGCACCGCACGGAGTTCACGCCCTATTGGGATGCGGTGGTGCAGGCGGAGGTGGACAAGCGAGCCGCAGCGCAGGGAGCGGGCGCGAGCAGTGCTGAGCCTGGGCCGATTGCTGAGCCCGCCGTCGAGCCGCAGTGGCCCACGGGCGTGAGCGTGCGTGAGGGGAAGAAGTGAGACCAACTGCAATCCGCGAGCGCTACGCGGTGAGCAGCCCTACACGAGCCCGAGTGCGAAGAACACCGCAGTAAAGGCAAGGTCCGCAATCACGATCGCGACGACGCTCTGCACCACGGTGCCCGTGGTGGCCTTGCCCACGCCCGCCGCGCCGCCCGAGACCTTGAGGCCATTCGTGCAGGCGATGACGCCGATGAGCAAGCCAAAGACCGCGCCCTTGAACACGCCCGTGAGGAAGTCGACGGGCTTTGCCTGGTCGAGCATATTGCTGATGAACGTGCTGAAGGGGATGCCCAGCACCGCGTTGCTCACGTAGAGCGCACTCACGATCGCGACGACGACCGCGATGATGGCAAGGCACGTCATGCTGATAATGCTCGCGAGCACGCGTGGCACCACGAGGAAGCGCACGGGGTTGAGGGCGTGGGCTTCGAGGGCTTCGATCTCCTCGCTCACCACCATCGTGCCGATCTCCGCAGCGATGCTCGCGCCGGCAAAGCCCGTGAGCACGATGGCGCCGATGAGCGGCCCAAGCTCGCGCAGCACCGCGACGGAGATGATGTTCGCAACCAGGTCCTTGCGTCCGAACTCATCCAGGGGCGGCGCGAGCTGCAGCGCGAGGATGAGCCCCACGCACCCCGAGACCAGCGACACGATGCCGATGCTCCGCACGCCCACCCGCAGCATCTGGCTCACAAGAGCCGAGAGCCCGAACCGCACGCGCTTGGTGAAGATGCCCAGCCAGGCCCAGCGCAGCGCATCGAGCAGCAGCAGCGTCGCGCTCCCGGCGTGGTCGAGCAAGCCCAGCGTCCACGCGCCAAGCGAATCGAGCATGCGCAGGGGCAGCACGTCGGGCAGGGTTCGGCTGGTGGTAGCGGGTTGCTTTGCCAAGGCTTGCCTCACTTGCGGGCGGCCTGCCCGCATCCAGCTCCACGCCCGCCGCCTACACGCCAGCCTCGGCCTGCGTGCCCACGATCTTGAAGAAGCTCGTGAGGCGGCTGATGTCGATTACGGCCTTCACGCGCTCTTGCAGCCCGCAGAGCACGAGGGGAATCTTGGTCTTGTTCGATTGCTGCGCCGCTTGCACGAGCGTTGCGAGCCCGCTGGTTGCCATGTAGCTCACGCTCGTGAGGTCGATGACGACCTTCGCAGGGCGAGACTCAAAGGCCTCCTTCACAGCTTGCTGCATCGTGGGGGCTTCGTGCGTTGCGATCTCACCCTGCGGCGCAAGCACGAGGGCGCTCGCGGTGCGTTGGGTGCGGATGATGAGGGGGGTGCTTTCTGCCATACGAAACAACTTCCCTCGCGACAAACCCGTGACAAACGATCGAGGAACAACACTGCTTCCGTCTCTTCCGATCGTCCGACGGTGTCGGTTCATCGGTCACACGCCCCGGAGTTCAGCACTCGCGACAGACCGGCGCCTGGCTGTTGATCAGCTTCACCAGCGTAAGCCGCATGCCGCGACCGGGGCGGCGTTCGTACACAACATCGTCCATGACCTGTCGCATGATGTGCACGCCCAGCCCGCCCGGGCGCACGTCGTCGAGGTCTCGCCCGCGCACGTTGCTGGGGTCAATCTGCTCCCCCTCGTCCTCGATCACGATCCGCAGGCCCTGCCCCAGCTTCGCGTGGCTGACAGCCCAGAATGCCACGCTCATGCGCTCGTGTTCGCTGCCGCCATAGCCATGACGGATGACATTCGCCAGAGCCTCATCGAGCGCGAGCACGATGTGCCCGGCCTGGTGGTGCGAGAAGCCCATGCGGATCGCAAGGCTCTCGGCAAAGGCCCGCACCGAGCAGAGATACGCCGTCTTCGTGGCGAGCGTGAACGCCACCTCGGGCTCGCGGGACTGGGCTTGCAGCTCGCTGTTCATGGGTTGCCCCCGCGATGCGTCGCTCCGCTGTTCTCCCTGCCTGCGAGCCACGCATCCCATGCTTTGATGCCAGCTGCACGCTCTTCGTCGCTGCCCGCGGCATCGAAGCCCTTGGTCTCGCCCGTGAGCTTCTCGAGCGTGCGGATGGCAAGCACGCGCGTCGCGGGGTCGTCGCTGCCCAGCATCCGCACGAGCTGGGGCAGGCTGCTCGCATCACGCTGCTTCGCGGCTTGCACGATCGCGGCGTTGCGGGCTGCGGGCTCGGCACTGTCGAAGCTCGCCCCGGCGGTGGGCATGCACCCCGCAAGGCCCGCGCAGCAGGCGCACGCAAGCGCGAGGCGCCACGCGCTGAGCCTTCCACGAAGAACGACATCGGGCTGCGTCATCCGCATGCAGGGTACTCGCTCCGCCTCGCACACCGCCTCTTGCCGCCAGCATTCTCCACTACCGCGCTTGCCTGGGGTTCGCAAAGGGCTTGCCGTCGGCATACTGCCAGATGACCACGGGCAGCTCGCGCACGCCCCAGCGCATCGCCGCTTCGTGCGTCGGGAAGAGCAGGTCCAGCCGCTCGCCCTTGATGGCTCCGCCAACATCGAGCACGGGCACGATCGCCTCCTCGCCGCTCGCGAGCGTGCCATAGCCCGGCACGCTGAGCATGCTGCCCATGGGCAGCACCGCAGGGTCGGCTGCCACGAGCAGCCCGTTGTTGGTCGTCACGCAGTGCATCGTCGCCGTGAATCCATCGGCGGTCCCGGGGCAGCTTCGCTCATCGGGCGAGTACGCCGTCACGCGCATCCACAGCACGCGGCTGGGCCGCACGGGCCTGCCATGAAACCAGCGGACGTTCTCTTCGAGCACGAGGTCGTCCTGCTTGGTGGGCGTGGTTGTGGTGGGCGCGGCTGTGGTGAGCACAGCGACTGCGTCGCCCGCCTGCCGCACGAACCTGGGGCCCACAAAGTCTGGCGATTCTGGTGAAAGCCGCTCGGGCCACACCACGGCGAAGGCCGCGTGCTCGTGCGTGCCATGCATCCCCTCACGCGTTTGAAGCGCCGCGTCCAGCGTGCGCTCCTCGTTGGTCTGGCTCTCTCGCTCCGCAGGGCTCATGCTCGCGTGGCTGGGCAGCGAGATCGCGCGCACATCGAGCATGGGCGGGCTCGCAAACGCTGACTGCCGCGCAACCGTGGCTTGCTTCGCAACGATCGCGCTCACCACCACGCCCGTCACTGCCAGCAGCCAGAGCACCGCGCGAGCGGTGCCATCGCGGCGCATCTGCGATTGCGCGATGCGCGCTGCGGCGTCCTCTGGCCCCCATGGGCGACCAGCGTGCGAGTGAGGATGGAAGGCGTCGGTGCGCATCGTGCCAAACGCCCGTAGGTTATGGCGACTCGCGGGCGGGGCTGTTGGGTTGTGCCAGGCCCGTCTATTTCGGGGGCTGGTCGTGCCAACAGCGAGGCGCGGGCACCGATGGGCCTGCTCGATCACGACTCGCTGTCACCGGTTTTCTGTCACCAGTTTTCTATCACCACTTTTCTGTCACCAGTGGAAACCCCTCGCATCTCACCCTGCGGCACAGCACGCGTGGAGCGGACAAAGCCTCACACGCTGCACCAGTTCCGAGCCTCAACAGTCCATATCCGGGCTCACGCCCAAAGGAGTTTGTATGGCCTCGTCCGTCTATAGCCCAACCGCCTTCCGCAACAAGACCGCGCTCATCACGGGCGGCACCAGCGGCATCGGCAAGATCACCGCCCTCGCGCTCGCCCAGCATGGCGCGCATGTCGTCCTCACCGGTCGCCGCGCTGCGGAGGGCGAGGCGATCGCGAGCGAGATTCGCAAGCTGGGCGTGCAGGGCGTGTTCGTGCAGGGCGACGTGACCGACGAGAAGCACATCGAGGCTGCGGTTTCCAAGGCCGCTTCGCTCACGGGCACGCTCGACTTCGCCTTCAACAACGCGGGCATTGAGCTTGGCAACCTGCCCACCACCGAGGCATCGCCCGAGCATTATCGCAAGGTCATGGACATCAACGTGCTGGGCGTGCTGCTGAGCATGAAGCACGAGATTCGCGCCATGATGAAGAACAACGCGGGCAACGGCGCGGGCAGCATCGTGAACACCAGCAGCGTCGCGGGCTCCATCGGCATGGCTGGCGCAGGCATCTACATCGCGAGCAAGCACGCCGTGAACGGCCTGACCAAGTCGGCGGCTCTCGAAGTTGCCAAGAGCAACATCCGCGTCAACACCGTGAGCCCGGGCGGCGTCGACACCGCGATGCTCGACCGCTTTACGGGCAACAAGCAGCCCGATGCCATGGCGTGGATGAACAACGCACACCCCATCGGTCGCATCGCGACGCCCGAGGAGATCGCCCAGCCCGTGCTCTTCCTGTTCAGCGACGCGAGCAGCTTCGTCACGGGCAGCGACCTTGTGGTGGACGGCGCGTTCACGACGGCGTAATGCCGGGCGACGCACCAAGTGAAGCACCAAACGACGCACCAAGCAGCGCCCGCACCTGGCCCACGCTATCGGCCTCGTGCGGGCGCTTCTCGCTGCGCATCCGCACGATGCGTGGAAACCGCAGCGCAAGCCCAGCCTTGTGCCGGTTGCTCTCGGCAATCGCCTCGAACGCGATCTCAAACACCAGCTCGGGCGTCACGCTGCGCACGGGCCCGTGCTTCGCGAGCGTGTGCCTGCGAATCCACGCGTCCACGCGATCGATCTCGTCATCGGTCAGGCCCGAGTAGGCCTTCGCGATCGTGACGAGCTCGCCCGTGCCGGGCTGCTGCCCGCTCCACACCGCGAAGGTGTAGTCTGTCAGCACCGAGGCTCGTCTGCCATGGCCGCCCTGGGCCGCGACCAGCACCGCATCGATGGTGTACGGATCGACCTTCCACTTCCACCACACGCCGCGCTCGCGGCCTGTGCCGTAGGCCGAATCGGCGCGCTTCAGCATCAAGCCCTCAACGCCCCGCTCGCGTGCCTGCCCGCGCAGGGTCGCAAGCTCAGCCCACGACCCGGTGTGCAGCACGGTGCTGGTGCCGATGCTCGCGCTGCCACTGCGCATGTGGAGCTCATGCAGCACGCCCTCCAGCAGCTCGCGCCGCGCTCGCAAGGGCCGCGCACGCACATCGCGTCCCTCGTGCTCCAACAGGTCATATGCGATGAACCGCACGGGCACATCGACAAACAGCAACTCCTCGGGCTTGGGCCCGCGCGTGCGCGTGATGCGAGTCTGCAAGTCGGCAAATGGCGCGGGCTTGTCGCGCTGCGCATCCCACGCGAGCACCTCGCCATCGAGCACGATGCCCGGCGGCAGAGCATGCAGCTCGCTCGCAAGCTCGCCAAAGCGATCGGTCAGCAACTCCTCGCCACGAGACCAGATCGCGATACTTTCTCCGCGGCGGAGCACCTGAGCGCGAATGCCATCCCACTTCCACTCCGCGAGCCAGTTCGTCACGGGCCCCAGCGCCGCATCGAGCGACGCGGCCGAGACCTCCAAGGGCGAAGCAAGGCAGAAGGGATAGGGCTGCGAGCCATCCTGATTTAGGCCATCCTGACTCGGGGCATTTCCGCCATCTGCGCTCGTCGTCGCGGGCGCCACGATCTGTGCAAAGGCCTGAGCACTGGGCTTCCAGCTGCCCATCACACGGTGCGCGACCATCGCCCGGGGCAGACCGAATGCCTCGGCAATCGCGCGCACCACGAGCGTGCGCGACACGCCCACCCGAAAGCTGCCACTGATGAGCTTGTGAAACACAAACCGCTCGTGCGCACCGAGCATGCCCCAGGCTCGCCCCAGCGCGTGCACCCGCTGCTCCGCGTCCATCCGCTGCATGGGCAGGATGATTCCCTCGAAGACCTCTTTCAGCGACATCGCGCTTGGCTCGTTGCCTTGCGCGACCGTGGGGGTGTGCTCGTGGGCCAAGCCGCGGCTTTCCAGCAGCAGCGCGATCGTCTCGCTCAGGTCGCCCACGTGCTCGTAGCTGTCTTCGACGAGCCATGCCGGCAGGCCCGTGGCACGGATGAGCGCCTCGCGAAGCTGCGTGCTCGTGATTGCGCGCTTCACGCGTCCGCCCGTGAAGATCCATGCCGCCCACGCCGCATCCTCGGGCGGCGCAGCGGTGAAGTATGCAACCAGCGCCGCGACCTTGTCGTTCGTGCTCGTGCTCGCGTCGAGCGCTTCATACAGCTGCACGAAGCGCCTCATGCGTCGTGCTCCTCGCCTGCTGCGTTGGGCTGGCCATCTTCCGCGGGCGCGCGCGTGCCCTCAGCCGCAGTCTCACTCGCAATCTCACTCTCGGCCTCACCCTCGCCCTCGCCCACAAACCGCGTCTTCAGCTCCCAGCTTGCGATGCCGCGCTCCGCCAGCGCACGCGTGAGCACGCCCGTAAACCCGTGCGTCACGCCCACGCGCTGCGCTCCGGTCGCGGCGATGGTGCTCAGCAGCCCGTCCCAGTCGGCATGATCGCTGAGCACAAAGCCCCGGTCCACGCCGCGCCTGCGCCGGGGCCCACGGACGCGCATCCACCCCGACGCAAACGCCTCGCGCAGGCCCTTGCCCTTGCGAGCCAGCGAGCGTGCCCACGCGCTGTTGTCGGCACTCGGTGGCGCAACCACCATCACCCCCGCCCCGCGCGCCAGCGACGCGCGCACGCCCTCAGCCGTTGCCCGCTCGCACCTGGGCAGCGGCACGCCCGAAGCCCGATAGATGGGCAAGAACTTGTCCACGGCTCCGTGCACAAAGATGTCGCCGATCGACGCATCGAGCCCCGCGAGCACGCTCTGGGCCTTGCCCAGCGCATATGCATAGACGATGCACGCCTCGCCCTCGCGAGCGCAGTCTGCCCACCACGCGTTGATTGCCGCGAGCGTCACGTCGCGCGGCTCCCAGCGATACACGGGCAGGCCAAACGTGCTCTCCGTAATGAAGACGTCGCACGCCACTGGCTGCATCAGCTCGCCCGAGCAGTCGCGCTGGGTTTTGTAGTCGCCGCTGACGACCCAGATGCTGCGCGTGCTCGCGCGGGGCCCGGGCAGTGCCTCGATGCGCACCATGCTGCTGCCCAGCACATGCCCCGCCTGGTGCAGGCTCACCAGGCAATCGCCCACGAGAACTTGCTCCTCCCAAGCAAGCCCCTGCACAGAGATGCCCGCGCCGAGCCTCGCTCGCAGCACTTCCACGCCGCTGCGTGCGCAGAGGTAGCTGTCAGCTCCGAGTCTTGCGTGGTCGCTATGGGCATGCGTGATGATCGCGCGGTGCCCGCGGCGAGGCCGCCAGGGATCGATGAAGAAGTCGCCCGCGGGGCAATACAAGCCATCGGGTGTGTTGATGAGCAGGTCGCTTGGCATTGGTGCTGGCCTGCCCTTCTCTGCCCGCGACATTGCGACCGCGTGCGTTCGTCAGTCCGTCCGCTGCAACGCCTGCCGCACCGCGTGCAGAATCTGCTCCGGGCCTTGGCTTGCAGAGAGGGGCAGCGTGCCATTGGTTCGCGTTGTTTCCGCGGGCGGAGGCAGCAGCTCGGTTGCATTCGTCGCGTCGGTCGTCGTGTCGCTCGGCGCGGCTTGCAGTGCGTGCGAGCTTTGCGTCGGCTCGTGCATCGGCTCGTGCATCGGTCGGTGCGCGGGCGCCTCAGCGTCGACATGGTCGTGGTCGAGCGGAATCGGCAACGCCGCAACCGCGCGGACGGCTGCCACCTCGCTCATCTCGCCCATCTCGCCCATCACGCATCCATCCACCAGCCGCACCACGCGATCGGCCCGCGCAGCGGTGGCGGCATCGTGCGTCACGATGACCATGGTCTGGCGATGATCACGGCGCAGGGCAAGCAGCGTGTCGAGCACTTTGGCTCCGGTTGCGCTGTCGAGGTTGCCCGTTGGCTCATCGGCAAGCAGCACCGGTGGTTTGTTGATGAGCGCCCGCGCAATCGCGACGCGCTGGCGCTCGCCACCCGAGAGCTCCACCGGGCGGTGGTGCAGGCGATGGTCCAGCCCCACGCTGTGCAGCAGGGTCATCGCGCGCTCGCGCCGCCCCTGCGCATCGCCCGCGAATGGCCCGCCACCATCCACCATCGCCGCCAGCATCACGTTCTCGAGCACCGTCAGCTCGGGGAGCAGGTGATAGAACTGAAACACAAACCCCACGGTGCGCGAGCGGTGCAGATCGAGCCCGCGCTGCGACAGGCCTACGAGCTGCACCCCATCGACCTCGATGCTCGGCGCGAGCCCGTTCGCGCTCGCCTGGGCCTTGTCGGGCCTGTCCAGCCCGCCCATCAGGTGCAGCAGCGTGCTCTTGCCGCTGCCCGAGCTGCCCAGAATCACGAGCAGCTCGCCCCGCGCAACGTCAAGGTCGACGCCCCGCAGCACGGGCACGCTGGTGCGGCCCAGTTGGTAGGTTTTGTGGATGTTGCGGAGGCGAAGCATGGGAGAAGCAGGCAAGAGACGAGGAATGTGACAGGACGACAACGAAGCAACCAAACGAGAACAACGAACCGCAGATGACCACCCAGCCTGCGTCACTCAAACCGCAGCGCACGCACCGGGTCCATCCGTGCCGCTCGCACCGCAGGCACGAGCGCTCCGACCACGCACGCCACGATAAACGCCAAGAACACCGCGAGCGCTTTGCCAGGATCGACCTTGCTGGGAATCTCGGTGAAGTAATACACCGCAGGGTCCCAGATCTTCAGCCCCAGCGTCGCGCCCATCCAGTCATGGATCGCGTTGATGTTCCACACGATGACATACGCCAGCAGCACGCCAACCGTGCTCCCCACCAGCCCGATCGCAAGCCCGTAGAGCAGCCACGTGCCCGCCACTGCGCTCCGGCTTGCGCCCAGGGCCCGCATCACGCCAATGTCCTTGGTCTTCTCCGCGATCATCGACCAGAAGATCGTGAGCACCAGCACCACCGCCACGAGGCTGATCATGCTGAACAAGAACAGCACCAGCCCCGTCTCCTTCTGCACCGCCTGAATCATCGTGCGGTTCTGATCTTCCCACGTCAGGATGTCGATCGCGCCCGCAGGGCCCCCGCTGGGCACCACGCCCGGGTGTTTGGCAGCAAACTCCGCGTAAATCTCTTCCACACGCTCGCGCAGAGGCGTCGTCGCACCCAGCACGCCCAGGTCGCCCTTGCCCCGCACCAGCACGTGCGTCACGCGGGCAGGGTCATCAATGAGGTATCGCGGCGCGCTCGCCGTTGCGGCGGTCGCAAAGCTCTCGCCCCCGTCGCCCGCGGATGTTGGCTCGGGCGGGGGCAGGGTGCCAGCCTTACGCATCCGCTCCACCTCGGCAGGTGTTGCGACGCGCTTGCCCGCGCTCATGCCCATCATCTCTTGCACCGCATCCATCCGCGCGATGACCACGTTGCGGTCGATCTCGAAGGTGCCTGAGTTAAACTCATTCGCGACCGGAAAGTTGCGCGACACGCTGCCCACCGCGCTCAGCCCCTTGGTGTCGGTGCGGAGCATGGTCAGCACCACCTCGCCATTCATGGGCATGAAGACATCGATCTGCGTGCTCGTGCCATCGGGCAGCATCTTGAGGGCCCGCAAGGGGTGATAAAACCCAGCAACGTTGCGGTCGTTCAGACCACTGAGTTCGATGCCCAGCACCACCGCCGCACTGTCGTCACGCGTCAGCGTCCGGCCATTGGCGACATACCTGCGAAGATCGTCTTGCAGGTCGGGCTTGAGTCGCGGGTCGGCTCGGTCCGAGTCCTTGGGCATGGGCTCGTCCAAGGGCTTCCACCAGATAATGTCCGAGAAACTCGTGACGCGGGCGTACTGCGGGCCATCCACGCCTCGCACAAACACGGTCCGCGTGCGACCGTTGGGCAAGCCCAGCAGGCCATAGCCCTCGATCATCGGGGCCGCTGCCTCGACCAAGGGGTCTTTCTCGAGCATCTTGATGAGCTCGTCGGCGTGCGGAAAGCCTTGGACGGGGAAGGAAATCGTGACGTCGCCCGTCGTGGTGCGCCCGCTGGCGATCAGTTTGTTCAGGAACCCATTCATGACGGACCACGTCACGAGCACCATCGCGGCGCAGAGCAGCACCGCCATCGCTGCAAGCAAAGGCATGGCCTTGCTGAGCAAGTATCTGCGCACCAGCAGCGGCTGAAACATAGGAGCCAACGATAGGGGGCTCTGGGTGCGTGCGGAGCGGTTTGGGGCGTATTGCAAGGCACAGGAGGGGCGCGGGGCTTGCACGACCGAGAACGAACCCGCGAAGATTCTTGCAACCTTGCGAAGCCGGTTCCGGTAGATGCTTGCGATGACGCGTGCTCACGAGCACATGTTGATTCGCCTGGTCCTTGGAGGGGACGAAGCCGCCGCCGAAGAGCTTGTTCGTGCGCATCAAGGGCCTTTGTTTGCCTTTCTGGTGCGGCTCAGCGGGCGGCGCGACCTTGCAGAGGATGTGACGCAGGAAGCCTTCGTGCGGGCTCTGCGGCATCTGCATCGGTTTGACTTTGAGCACCGCTTCTCGACGTGGTTATTCACGATCGCGAGGCGGGTGTATTGGAACCTTTGTGAGAAGCGCACGCCCACCCCGGCGGGCGATGCTCTCGAAGGGCTGCACGAAGCACAGCAGGCAGGAACCGGAGCCGGCGGTGGTTGGCCTCATGCCGCACCGCAGGTTGCAGAAGGATTGGAGCTGCAGGAGGAGCGCACCCGCAGCAAGATGGTGTTGCAGGCGGCGCTGCTGGAGCTTCCTCCCGTGCAGCGCGAGGTGCTGGTGCTGTTTCATCAGCAGGGCTGGCCGCTCTCTTTGATTGCGCGGACGCTGGAGATGCCCGAGGGCACCGTGAAGAGCCATCTGCATCGCGCCCGCATTCGCTTGCGCGAGCTGGTGGAGATAGCCCAAGGGCGGGGCGAAACGCGGGAACAGGCAAGCCGAAGCAATGTGCCGAAGGTGAGCCAGCTCGGAAGTGCAAGCAGCGGCATCGAGCGCGAAGCGAGGGGCGAAGACGGGCACGGGGCGGAGAGAAGGGACAGACCATGACGAACCCCAACAACAACAACAACGCCAATGAGCGCAACCCGGGGCAGAACAACAAGCCCGCGAGCGGGCGGCCCGATGGTGCCGCGATGGCGGCAGAACTCAGCGCCGCGATCGACGCGATCGTGAATGGCATGCTCGATGCGCAGGCTGAGGGTGAGCTGCATCGCTTGGAGCAGCTTCGTCGCATGGCTCTGCACGCAGGGCCCGACTTTGACGAGGCGGTGCAGGCTCGCCTCGCGCAGCACACGCGGCTGCTGAGCGAGCTGAGCGTCGAGCTTGCGCCGAGCGCGTCGAGCCAACTGAGCGAGCGCGTGGTGGGGCGGGTGATGGCGCGCGTGCGTGCGGAGAAGAACCACGAGGTCTCGCCGTTTCCGGAGGTTGCGGAGCAGGCGCTGGATGCTGCGAAACTGGACGCGGCGAAGCACGACGTCGAAATTGCAGCATCAACCGGCGACGCGACGGGCGGGATGGCGAGCCGGGCCTCGCGAGCACGCGGGCGCAAGGGGTCACAGCCCCAGCAGCGGGCGCTTGTTTCGCATGCCCCATCACCAGCTGTATTACCGGCATTATCACAAGACTTTTCGCCTACGCAAGAAGGCCAGGGTGGCAGGTCCGTTCGCCCTGTCCACCACAGGCGGCGGTGGTTCTCCTCCACCACTCTGGCCTTCTTCGCGGGCGGGCTTGTGACGCTCGCGCTCGTGTCGGTGCAGCTGTGGTTTGGGGGCATTGGGCCTGCGGCTGGTCCCGTCGCCGGGCCTCTTGCTGGGTCTCTTGCTGGGTCTGGCGACTCGCACGCGAGCGCGTCTCAAGCCGCGTCTCCGGCCGCGCCCAAGCCGCGCATCGCCCTCACGCTCGATGAGCTGACGAGCAAGGCGTTCTTCTCGCCCGATGAACTGCCCATGATCACCATGCCCGACGAGCAGAGCGCGGGCAGTTTCGTGCTCCGCTTCGGTAATGCGTTTGCCGATGGGCCCCTGGCAGTGGACACCACACTGCCGG
Organism: Planctomycetaceae bacterium; assembly: GCA_027487735.1. Classification (GTDB taxonomy): domain Bacteria; phylum Planctomycetota; class Phycisphaerae; order Phycisphaerales; family UBA1924; genus BJHL01. The sequence continues at coordinate 42,281 of JAIYDA010000115.1, forward strand.
GCACGATGGCCAGCAGCGCAAGCTCGCCGAGCGCTCTTGAGATGCAGGCCCAGCTTCGCATGCAGGACGCTGGCGGCACGCCGTCGCAGCCCCTCGACCCCTCGCGCATGGCTGCGGGCAGCGGCGTGCTGACGCCCGAGCAGCGGGCCCAGGCGATGCGCTTGCTGACCTGGGGCCTCGCGCCGTGGGAACTGAACAAGCCGCTGGCGGGTGAGGGGGCTCCCCGTGACGTGGGTTCGCTGCCCATGATTCCGCTGCAACCAGCGACGAAGCGTGGGGCAGGGGGGAAGTAGGGGAACGGGGAGCGGCGAACGGGGAACGGGCAAGAGCAGACAGGTGACAAGCGCTAGGTGACACGGGGCAGGGGTGGCGTGTGAGCGCGGCACTGCGGGTGCGCGTTGCGTTTGGAAGTCCGCGCCGTCGTGGGCCATTGCTCGCAAGGCGTCACGACGCGCCGTCACGCCCTTTGCCAGGTTTGCCACGCCTGGAGCACCCGCTCGCGGAGGGCCTCGCGGGTCGAGTCGTTGTCGATCGTCGCGTGCGAGCGTTCGCGTTTTTCGGCGACGGAAATCTGTGCTGCCTCGCGCTTGGCGAGTTCGTCTTCGCTCCAGCCGCGGGTGGCGACGACGCGGGCCACGCGCACCTCACGCGGCGCGTCGATGCAGAGCACATAGTCGCAGAAGCGCTCGCTGCCCGCCTCAAACAGGAGCGGTGCATCGATCACGACGCCTGGCTTCCCGCCGCCCTTGGCCCGCGCGATCTCCGCGGCGCGCGTCTCGTGCACGATGGGGTGCACGAGGGCTTCGAGCCGCTGGCGTTGCTCGCTGTCGGCGAAGATGCGCTGGGCGAGCCTGGCGCGATCGATGTTGCCCGAAGCATCGAACAGGTCGTCTCCCCACCAGCTTCGGAGTTGCGCTTTCACATCGTCTCGCCGAAGTGCGTCCTTCGCGAGTTTGTCGGCGTCGATCACCACGCAACCAAGCTCCGCGAGCACGCGGGCAGCTTCACTTTTGCCCGCGCCGATGGAGCCCACCAGGCCGACGACAAGGAAGCGCCCGGGGTGCGCGGCAGGTTGGGTGCGGGCCTCTTCGTGGCTCTGGCCCGCGCCTTGCGCGCCGCTCAGCTCACGTAGCACGCCCTCGGGGTCTTCGAGGTATCGCAGCACGACTGCCGGGGCTTGGCCGCCGCTCGTCCAGAGCGCCACGCTGCCCACGCCAAAGATGCGCTCGAGAGCGCTGCGCGTGCACGATGCGTGCTGCAGCTGCGCGCGGGGCACATGCACCACGCGCGTGCCCAGCAGCCCCACGCGGGCCCAGACGTGCGTCGCCGAGATGCCATATCGCACGTGCAGACGCAGCACAAACCCGCCCAGCAGCGCAAGGAACGTGACGACAGCCCCAGCAAGGCCGCACACGTGCGCGAGCATGGCTTGCCCCATGCCCCGCAGCACGAGCGCGAGCAGCAGCAGCAGCACACCGGTGCAGACCCACCCTGCGTGCGCCAGCAGCGTGACGCACCACGCGGGGCGAAGCACCCGCTCGCGTGCATCGCTCATTCCACCGCGCTCTCTTTCAGCACGCCCACCGCGGGGTAGTTGCGGTAGTAGCCGTCGTAGTCGAGGCCATAGCCCACCACGAAGCGGTCGGGAATCTCAAAGCCCACGTAGTCTGGGCGAAAGTCGACCTTGGCTTTGCCGGGCTTTGCAAGCAGCACGACGGTGCGCAGGCTTGCGGGGTTCTTCTTGCCCAGCAGGTCGCTCAGCAGGGCAAGGGTCTGGCCGCTGTCGAAGATGTCGTCGACCAGCACGACGTGGGCACCGCTCAGGCTCTGCGGTAGGTTGCCGTGAATCGTGACGCCCTTGCTGCTGGTGGCGGTGCCCGGATAGCTGCTGGCGCTCACGACCTCGAGCTTGAGCTTGAAGGGGAGGTGGCGGATGAGGTCGGCGACGAAGACCATCGAGCCCGTGAGCACGGGGATGATGATGATGCGTGCCTCGCGCCCTGCCTGCGCATCGGCGTCGCACCGGGCTTGCAGATCGCGCGAGAGGGCCTCACCCAGCTCGCGGACGCGCTGGGCAATTTGCTCCTGGCTGACGAGAACTCCGGCGATATCCTGCACCATGCACCGCGAGCGTAGCAAGGGCTGCGCAGGCGGAGGAGAACCACGGGCCATGAACGTCGTGCTGATGGGCATGCGAGGGTGCGGCAAGAGCACCGTGGGCCCCGTGCTCGCGGGGGCGTTGCCTGCGGATGGGCAGTTTGGGCACCCCGCGGTGTTTGTCGATCTGGATGAGCGCACGCCCAGGGTGCTGGGGAAGCAGAGCGTGGGCGAGGCCTTCGCAATGCTGGGGGAGCGGGCCTTTCGCGAGGGCGAGGCCTTGGCCCTGAGCGAGTGCTTGCGGGAGGATTGCCAGGTGCTGGCGCTGGGTGGGGGCACGCCCACAGCGTCGAATGCTTGTGCGCAGCTCATTAGTAGCCAGAGCGAGGGGCGGGCGAAGATTGTTTATCTGCGAGCGAGCGGCGCGCTGCTGCAAGCGCGGCTGCGGCAAGACCCCAACCTGCACCTGCGCCCGAGCTTGACGGGGCTGGACCCGGTGAGTGAGGCGCCGATTCTGCTCGCGCAGCGCGAGCCTATTTACATCAAGCTTGCCGACGTGATCGTGAGCGTGGAGGGGCGAACGCCACACGAGATTGCAGAAGAGATCGTGCGCCGGCTGCGATGATGCGCTACGGAAGTTGTCACCTGCCGGAGCTTGCCGCGCGGTTACACTGGCCCACGCAGATGAGGCCAGCGCCCACGACTTTGCAGCTCGCTTGCATGCTCCTTCGCACGGCGGGGGGCGTGGCGGCGTTGGCGTTGCCGTTGGGGGTGGGCGGGGTGGCGCGGGGGCAGGCGGCGGAGGCTGGGGAGCGAGCCGGGCAAGGCGTTGAAGCGGATTGCTTTGGGGGCAAGCGGTTTGCGCTGGATGCGCTGGCGGGCGAGCTGCTGCTGCGGGGCGAGCAGAGCTGGCAGGGGGAGCGTGGGGGCTGCCTGGTGCTGCACGCAACTGGGGAGGCGAAGCTGGAGATTGCAGGGCGCGAGCTGGTGTGCGTGCGCGGCACGGTGATCGCGCTGCCACTGGACGTTGACGCGAACGGGGCGGGGCTGTGGCAGGTGTTTGCGCTGCTGGAAGAAGTGGGCGAGAGCGACGCGCTCGTTGGGGCTGCGAGCGCGTGGGTGGGGCCCAAGCTGCCTGTGCGCGCGGTGCTGCGCACGACGAAGGCTCCGGCGGTGCAGGCGGCGCACGCGACGACGCAGCGAACGGCGTTGCCTGAGGCGAGGCGAGCACCCGAGGCGCACGCGGCGGTGAAGCGGGCGTTTGCGGAGCTTGATCAGTCGTTGGCCCGGTCGTTGGCGCGTGGCGAGGCGCAGGGCGGGGACGCGGGTGTGGCGCCGGGGCCACGTTTTTCGAGTGCTGCTGCGGGCGAGGCGAGTGCGTCGGCCCGGCGTGTGGTGGCGGTGCTGCCCAAGCGCGATGCAGTGGCGGACGTTGCACGCGAGCAGCCTGCGTTGCCCGCGGCGGCTGGCTTGCCCGCTCCGCGCGGCGCGAACCAGCGACCGTCGGAGATGATGGGCCTGCGCGACCAACAGGGCATGCGGCGGCGGCCCAAGGCAGAAGGGGGGGCGGAGGCTGAGGCGGTGCAAGCAGAGGCAGCCCAGCCAGCACCGCCTGTTGCCGCTCCGCCTCGGTGGACGGGAAGCCGGGCGATCACGCTGCAGGCGAAGTCGCTGTCGCTGCTGACGGATGAATCGCTGGCGGAGGGCGTGCCGACGCGCGCGGGCGAGGGGGCGAAGCAGGTGCTGGTGGCGGAGGGGCCCCTGGTGCTGCTGTATCGTGATCTGCGCACGGGCAAGCTGGTGCAGGCGACTGCGCAGCGCGCGGTGGTGTTTCTGCGGCAGGAACTGTCGGCGGCGTCGCCCGAGCTGGACCGCGATGCGGTGGAGGGCGTGTACCTCGAGGGTGAGGTGAGCGTGAGCGACGGGCAATACACGGTGCGGAGCCCGCGCATGTACTACGACCTTGCGGGCGACCGCGCGATGATGCTCGATGCGGTGTTCTGGACATATGACGCGGCGCGCAGCCTGCCCTTGTTTGTGCGGGCGGAGGAGATTCGCCAGCTCTCGCGCGATGCGTTCGTTGCGGAGCGTGCGACGCTGACCAACAGCCCATTCCTCGATCCTGAGCTTTCGCTCGGCGCTCGCACCGTGACGCTGAGGCGGACCGACGAGACGCAGCGGGCGTTGCAACTGCGTGAGGCGCAGCAGGATCGCACGCCCATGCCGCCGCGCGTGGTGCCCGATGATCCGCGCGACCTCGTGCTGCTGCCCACGCCCGCTGCGCCGCGCGAGGGCGCGCGCGGGGACGCGCAGCAGAGCATGCTGCCCGGGGGCGAGTGGACTGTGAGCGCGCAGCACGTGGTGGGGCGGGCGTGGGGCGTGCCCTTCTTTGTCTGGCCCGGCTTCTCGGGCGATCCGGAGGTGCCGCTCATTCGCAGCATTCGCGTGGAGAATCGCTCGGGCAATGGGCCCACGGTGAAGGTGGCGTGGAATGTCGCGAACTTGCTGCGCACGCCCCTGCCCCAGTCGATTCGCAGCGCGACGCTGCTGACGGACGTCTATGCGCTGCGGGGCGCGGGGCTGGGCACGAGGCTCACGTGGGGGTCGGTCGATCCGCTGCGCGTAGGTCCCAAGCACGACGGCGGGCTGTTTGCGTACATGCTGCCCAGCGACACGGGCGATGATCGCCTCAAGCCCGGCACGCAGATCGATCGCGATGGCGACTTTCGCGGCGTGTTCACGGCGGATCATCGCATCGACATGCACGATCGCTGGTCGTTTGTGGGAGAGGTGGCGCACCTGAGCGACGTCGCGGTCATCGACGCGTTGTTTGAGGAGGCGGGCGAGACGCGGCGTGAGTTCACGACGCGCGTCGCAGCGACGCGCAACGCCGAGACGTCGGTGCTCTCGGCCGAGGTGAAGGCAAACCTCAACGATTTTCTCGCGAACGAGTGGCTGCTGCAGAGCCAGGGCTACAGCGTGAGCAAGCTGCCCGAGGTGTCGTACGTGCGCTTCGCGGACGATCTGCTGCCCGAGACCCCGGGCGAGCTCGTGAGCTTCGGGGATTATCGCGTGGGGCGATATCGCCTCGCGTTTGACGAGGCGACGGCAAGCTCGCGCGGGCTCTCGACTGCTGTGCTGAGCGAGCGTGCGCTGGGCATTCTGCCCGGACAAACGACGGCCGATCGCCTGCGGGCACAGGGCTACACCGAGGATGCGCTGACGCGGCTGGACATGCGGCAGGAGGTGGTGTGGACGCACCCGATGGGGCCCATCAACTTCGCGCCCTTTGCGGTGGTGCGAGCCACGCTGTACGACGATGAGTTTCGCGGTTTCTCGCGCAAGCCCCAGGGCAACGACAGCACCCGCATCTGGAGCGCGGTGGGGGCGCGGGCGAGCGTGCGATATGAACGCATCGCCGACAACGTGCAGAGCGATCTGCTCGACATCAGCCGCCTGCGGCACATCATCGAGCCCAACATCACGCTGTGGGCCGCGGGCACGAACGTGCAAGCGACCGATGTGCCGCAGTATGACCCGCGCGTGGATGACCTTGCCGATGGTGCGGCGGTGCGACTGGGGGTCTCGCAGATTCTGCAAACCAAGCGTGGCTCGCTGGGCACGCAGCGCGACGCGGACCTGCTGAAGCTCAACACCGACTTTGTCTTCAGCACCAGCGGCAGCAGCGACGTAGAACCCGGGCTGCGCCCCATCGGACGCTTCTTTGACAGCAGGCCCGAGTACTCGGCGATGGGCAACTACTTCGTGGGCGATGTCGCCTACGCGTTGACGGACGCGACGAGTCTCACGGGCAGCACCGTGTTCGACCTCGACCGCGGTCGCAACGACATCTCGACGCTGGGCCTGCTGCTGGCGCACGCGCCGGGGTTTAGCACGCTGATCGACCTGCGCCGCCTGGATGCGCAGGACAGCACGATCCTCTCGCTGTGGGGCAGCTACGACCTGACGAGCAAGTACAGCGTTGCGTTCACGCCCAACTACAACCTCGCAAGCCAGGAGTTTGAGAGCGCGGTGCTCGCCGTCACGCGCCGCTCGAGCGCATTCTTCTTCACCTTCACCTTGAACTACAACGACATCACGGGCGAGACGACCTTCGGCATCACGCTGCAGCCTTATGGCACGGGCCCGGTTGATCGCTCGCGCAGTCGGTTTGGCGGGTTCTACCCGGGGAGTGGCGGGCTCTAAGCCCAGCACCATGCAGCCCGCATCTGCCCAATCGAGCGAAGCCACCGAACCCAAGGGCGCGCCGCGTGAGCGCATCGGCGCGGCCCGCCGCACGCTGCGCCACAACCTGCGCTGCTCCGTCATCGACGGCACGGCGTACATGGTGATGGTGGGGCTCGCGGAGGTGTTCTTTCCCGTTTTCGTGCTGCTGATGTTCAAGGACGCAGCCGCGAGCGGGCTGGTGCTCACGCTGCCCGTGCTGCTTGCAAACCTGCTGCAGCTTGGCGCGCCCAAGCTCGTGCGCGCGATGCAGAGCTATCGCAAGGCGGTGGTGCTGTGCGCAACCGTGCAGTGCATCGCGTGCTTTCCGCTCGCGGGTATCGCGCTGTGGGGTGCTGCGCAGCCCGTGCCGCCTGGAACCGGCGCGCTGGCAATCACGTTCATCATCGCGAGCGCGTATTACGCGGGGGCGATTGTGGGCGGGTCGCCCTGGTCGGCGATGATCGCGACGCTGGTGCCCTCGCACGTGCGCACGCGGTTCATGGGTCGGCGCAACCGCACGCTGCAGCTCGGCGCGGTGGTGGGGGTGCTGCTCGGTGCTGTCTTGCTGCAGTTTCTGCCCGCTGCGCTGCCAGCCTCGCCCACGCTCGCGCCCGATGCGGGCCTGCTTTCGCGTGCGCTCCACCACAATCCGCAGCTCGCGGTGTTTAGCCTGCTGTTCGCGCTCGCGGGCGTCGCTCGCGCCATCAGCACGTGGTACTTGCATCGACACACCGAGCCCGCACGCGTGCTGCACGCGGCACCCGCGGGCACCGATGCGTCCACGCCCGTGCCCAGCGTTGGCTTGCTGCGCGGGCCCCACGCGGCTCTCGCGCTGGGCGTCATCCTGTTTCATGGTGCGGCGATGCTGGGCTCACCCTTCTTCGCTGCCTATGCACGCGAGGTTGGCAAAGCGACGATGCTCGACTTTGCGTGGCTCACGATCGTGTGGCTGCTGGGCAAGGCCCTCGCTCTCAACTGGGCGGGCGACTATGCCCAGCGCCACGGCAAGCATCGCCTCATGACGATGTCGCTCGCGCTCATGGTCCCCGTGCCCGTGCTGTGGAGTTTGAGCAGCGACCTGGTGTGGCTCGCGCTCGCGCAGTTGCTCGCGGGCATCGCCATCGGGGCGTACGAGCTTGCCGTCTGGTTTCTCACCGTCGATGCGTTTGCGAAGCCTGGTCTCAGCGGAGCACAACGCACGCGCCTCATCGCACGCTTCACGCTCGCAACCGCCCTCGCGGGGGCTGCCACCAGCTCGGTGGCCGGGTCGCTGCTCGCCCGGCTGCACCCGGCGGAGGCGGGGCCCACCGGCGGGGCGTGGGCAGCGTTCTTTGTCGTGTTTGCACTCTCGAGCATAACGCGCGGCTTGGTGGCGCTGTGGATGGCGCGCATGACCCGCGCGGGGTGGATGGTCGGCTCAGCGCGTGCTTGAGAGGCGAGGGGCTCGGCAGAGTCAGGGCCCGCATCGAGCCGCGAGCTTTGAGCGCGGATCATTCCGAGCCGGGTGGGTTCTTCCGGCATCGCTCTCGTAGTCCGCGCGAAGGGTTCTCGCTCACCCTCACCCCACCTCAAACATCCCCTGCGTGCGCACGCTCACGCCATATCCACCACCAAGCGGCAGCAGGTGAAACGCAGTGATCGCAACATCCGTCTCGCCGCGGCGCATGTCGACGACGCTGAGGCCCGCACCCGCGAGGCTCGCGAAGGTGTGCACGAGCGAGCCTTCCTCGCGTCCGCAGCGCAGCTGGTCGTCTAGCTCGTTGGCATAGGCACGGGGCGACAGCCGCTCGCACTGCATGCTGCACATATAGGTCACGCCCGCGCGCGCAAATCGCACTTCCACGTCGCGCTCGTGCGGAATCGCGATGGCGCGCGACACGCCGCCCAGCGGCACGGCTCTTCGCGCGGGCGTCACCAGCTCGCTCGCCCACCAGGCGTGCACGCTCTGCGTCTCGCGATGCCCAAACACGGCTGCGTGCCCGCCCTCGAGCATCCACAGTTCCGCGTCCCACGTGCGACCGCTCAGCCGCACGCTGACAAACCGCCTCGCCTGCACGCCCAAGGGCATCGGGTGCAAAGCGCGCTCATAGAGCACGAGCTTTGCCTCGTGCACCAGCCCCGCCGCGACGTCGGCCTCTCCAGGCGTGGGCATGCCCAGCCCATCGGCGAATCGTTGCCCCGCCTGCGCGTCGGGCATGCCCGTCACGCCCGGCACGGTTGCCTGCTGCAAGCTCGCCTCCCACAGCGCGGGCTTCACGTGCCCAGGCCTGTAAGCGGGCTTGGGCTCGATCGACGCGTGCGCATGATGGTCTTCTCCGGCGCGTGCTGCGCCGTGAGCGTCGTCCCCACGATGAGTCTCACCCACGAGTCACCCCAAGTGCCTGCGAACGCAGGCTTCAACACATCCGCGATTGTGCCCCACGCCAACGCGTCCCCGCCCCCTGTCAGGTAGGCTTTCGCCCCCGGGGGGGCTGAAATCCGATACCTTCCTTGTGCCCTCAGCTAGGACGCTGTTGGCACGGGTGCAGTGTCTCAGATTTTTAACGGTTGTCAAGGTCAACTTTCGCGCATGCGGCTGTTTTCTGGCATATTTCACAGGGCTGCTGCCCCAGCGAGCGCAGAAACCGCTTCGCCCGTTGGCCCAGGCCTCTCGCTCCACGCGCTGCGGCGCGTGCCCGCGTGGCACGTCTGCTGGGCCCTTGCCGAAGCGATGCCGCATGCGCAACCCCAAGAGCGAACACAGCTTGCGGCCTGGCTGCTCGAGCGTGCCACACCCCGCGAGGGTCGCGGCTTGCCGTGGACCGCGCAACGCGCGCGTCGCACGCGTGAAGCTGCGCTCGGCGCGCTCGCGCAGTGCTTTGCGGTGCTGCCCGAGCAGGCAGCAGAGGTTGCGTTGGTGATTGGAGAGGGGCGCTGGCGTGCGTGCGTGCCTCGCGAGGTGTTGCAAGACGGGCGCGCGGATGTGCAGGCGAGCCTCGCGCAGCTTGCCGGTCGCGCGGGCGATGCCGCGCTGCTGCCTTGGATTGAGGCTGCCTTGCCCAGCGCGAGGCCAGCCGCAGCACGTGCGCTGCGCGTGCTGGTGGAGCAGGCGCTGGCCCAAAGCAAGAAGTCGCGCCGCGAGCGCGACGAACTGGCGATGGGTGCGCTCCGCATCGCGATGCGTGCGACGCAAGAGCATGGGGGCCAGCCCGACCTGACGGCGGCTTTGCTCATCGGGCTGGATAGCCAGCGCGGTGCGAGCCTCATGCAGGGCGTTATCAGCGATGACTTGTCGCACGAGTTGCAGCGTGCGCTGCGCACGAGCCCGCTCGCGATCGCGCGAGCTCGCGCGCTGGCATGGTGCCACATGAAGCTGCTGTCGCGTGCGTGCATCGTGAGGCTCTCTCGCGCCACCAGCACCGAAGAGCACGCGATGGTGCTTGAGCGCTGGCACCTTGCTTTGCGACCTGCCAGGCAGAGCGCACTCGCCCAGGTGCCCGTGCGACTCGCAGGGGCCCACGCGCCCATCGGTGTGCTCCGCGCCAAGCTGCGTGCAAGCCCGGGGCTTGCGCTGCCCTCGCCCGCGGTGCTGCGAGCGCTTTCCACGCAAGGCCGCATGGGCGCAATCGTGCTCGGTGCACGCCTGCACGTGCAGGCCCGTGTGCGCGAGGCGATGCTCGAGCCACTCCTGACCGACGACCAAGCCTGCGTGCGGCATGCCCTTGCACGCCAGTGCCCGCAAGGGTTGCTGCGCGAGCTCGCGTGGGACCAGGACGCACGCGTGGCGCGCAGCTCGCTGCTGCTGCTGCTGGCACGAGCGGAAGCGCGGGCGGAGATTGGCCCCGCCTCGCGCAAGCGAACAGCAAGCTCGCAGTCAGCCTCGACCAGCGAGCTTGCGGCTGCGGATGAGCCAGACGCCGAGCGAGAGAGCACACACGGCGGGCTTGCCACGCAGCTTGCGGTGCTGGCGCGCAGCCCGCACGCGGGCGTGCGTGCACTCGCCGAGGTGCAGGCTCGCACACTCGCGCCGCAGCGCCGGCAAGATGCCTACGCCGCGATGCACGACCCTGCGGCCCTCGCCCATTCGCTGCGTGCCCTGCTGCGCCGCGGCATCGAGGCTCACCCAGGCGAGACCGACCTCGGAAGCACGCTGGAACGCATGCTGCTCACCGCGCTCGCTCGCGTGCGGAGCGGGCGACTCGCGACGGCCTTGGAGGCCGAGCTTGCCGAGCTTTGCGGCAGCGATGTCTGCGGCACGCGCGTGCGGGCGACGAGCATCATGGTGCTGAGCAGGAGCG
>JAIYDA010000057.1 GCA_027487735.1 Planctomycetaceae bacterium
GCAACCAAGGCTGTCACCGTGACGTTCCTCATCCCCGTCTTCGGCGTGCTCTGGGGCACCGTGTTTTTGCACGAGCCCCTCACCCTTAACCTGCTACTGGGCGGCACGCTCGTGCTCATCGGCATGGCCGTGATGACACGCGCCAAGAAGTAATGCGCGAACGACAATCAACGCGGCACGCAGCCCCGCTCCCCGTTCGCCGCTCCCCGCTCCCCCTCCTCACCCCGCCTTCCGCTCCGCATCCACCCGGCAATGCCGCGCCCACCTCGGGCTCCGCACGCCGCTCGCGCTGCTATACGGCTCTTGCCAATCCTCGGCGCTGGGGAGGCTCACTTCCATCGGCATCGTCTTGCGATACCCCAGCAGACGGATCACGTCCAGCACGTCCGTCCACGTCGGAAACGACTTCTCGTTCGCCTTCTTGAAGGCCTCAATCGCCATCACAAACAAGAACTGCTCCTTCGTCAGCTCCCCCTCCTCAGCGCTGCGCAGGCGATCGCTCAGCCGCCGACCAGGCCCACGCCGACGCTCCAGCCCCGTGTCGGCTTCGCTCAGCCCGTTCAGCTGCTCCAGCAGCGCACGACGATCAAGCCCCGTTCGACGATCCACCACGCCAGCAACCCGTGGCTCGTGCCCGCCCTCATGCTCGTCCGCAGGCAGCGCATGCCGCGCCTCGGGCTTGCTCGCCCCGTGCTGACCGACCCCCGCGCCATCATCAAACACACCGCCAGGCCCAAGTACGCGATTGCTCGTGTTCATTCGTCGCCGCTCCTTCGCTCGCATCGCCGCTTGCGCGGGCACGCGTCCGGGCCTCAAAGGCCGCGGGCCGCTGCCTGCATCAGGGCATGATGCAGAGAACGGCCCGCAGAAGGCAGAACTGAAGCGGAGGAACCAAACAAGGCCAAGGCCCTGCTTTAGAGGTCGTCGTCGTCGTCGTCCTCGTCCTCATCGCCGTTGTCGTCAAAGTCGTCATCCTCGTCGAGGTCGTCCTCGTCGTCGAGGAAGTCGTCGTCGTCCTCGTCGGGGTTCTCGGCGCCCTCCTCATCATCCTCATAGTCGTCATCGTCCTCGTCGAAGGCGTCGCCATCGTCGTCGTCGAGGTCATCATCATCCTCGTACGCCACGGGCACCACGAGCGTGCCCGCGCCGGCCCACCGCTGGTCCTCAGCGACGGCAAGCAGCAAGCCGCCGTCGCCCAGGCCGCCGTTGCCCAGCCCGGCGTCGCCCAGATCGTTCTGTCCAATCACGTCTTCGTTGGTCATCAGCATTTGCATGGTCTACCTCGCTGCGTTCACTGTCGATCTGCATGCCCTTACCCAACTCCACACCCATCTCCACGCCCCGCCGCGTCGCCGATCTTTGGCACCAAGTCCGCCCCGGGCGCGCGAAGCTCGCGACTTTTTTCTCCCCTCCCCGCGCGACGTTTTTTCGCGCAGCGCCACAACCCCCAACCCACCACCCTCCCCCCACGCGCGCCGAACAATACAAAGGTTGCGAGACAAGTCAAACCGCATCCCGGCGCGGGTCGTGCTATGCTGGCCCTGCCCATGACAGCTTCGCAGCCTGCCGCATCTTCTGCAAGCCCGGACGTTGGCTTTCATGCCCCCGCGCTCGTCGCTTCCCTCCTGGTCCCGGGGCTCGGGCACATCGTTCGCAAAGAGTTCGCAAGGGGCATCGCCGCTGGCCTCAGCATCCTCGCGATGTTCTTCGGCGGCCTCTTCATCGGCGGCATCGACGTCATCGACTCGCGCGAGGACCGCATCTGGTTCTTCGGCCAAGCCCTCGTTGGCCCCATCGCCCTCGGCGCGAATCACATCCACCAGACCCGTTACAAAGTCATCGACCCCACCTCGCGCCAAGTCCGCTCCGCAAGACCCAACGAGCTGCGCAACGCCACCACGGGCGTCGCGGTCATCGCGCCCGCCGCCATCCCCACCACGCGACCCGTCGTCAAAAGCATCGGCCGCGCGAATGAGCTGGGCACCCTCATCGCCACCCTCGCGGGCATGCTCAACCTCATCGTGATCCTCGACGCGGGCTTCCCCAGCATCCGCCCCTCGCGCAAGACCACCGCCGGAGGCGCCCAGTGATGCAAACACAATCACCAGCTGCGCCCACCACTACCCAGCCCGTCACGAGCCAACCCAGCAAGCCCCCCCACCGCCCCTTCATCGACCCGCTCACCATCGACGCCGGCTGGTTCTGGCTGCTCGTGCCCCTCGCCCTCTGCATCAGCGTGGGCTACAAAGCCGTCCGCGTGCACGACATCCGCACCCTCCCGCGCCAAGCCCTCGCCATGACCATCCAGCTCATCCTCGGCATCATCGCCATCGGTGCCCTGGGCTACATCGTCATCGAGAAGCTGCTCCCCCTGATCGCCCCGATCAAGGATTGAGCGAGGAAGGCATTAGGCATTAGGCATTAGGGATTCGCAAACCGTTCCCCCGCGCCCCCGAATGCCGAATGCCGAATCCCTAATGCCTGTTGCCTACTCCCCACTCTCCCCAAACTCATCCAACCCCTTGCGCTGCTCACGAATCCGCAGCTTCAGGCTCTCGATCTCCAGCCGCGTGCGCTCCATCTGCACGTCGTGAAAATCCAGCTGGTCGCCGCGCAGCGCCAGCTCCCGCCGCGCCAGCTCCAACTGCGTCGTCAGCAGCTCCACCTCCAGCTGCATCTTCTTCGCCACCAGCGCGTTCATCTCGCCGCGTGAGGGCAGCCCCTTCCCATCCACCTCGCCCTCCCCAAGCTCGATGTGCCGCATCCGCAGCTCCGCCTTCGCGAGCGCGTGCTCCATATTCACCTTCCGCATCGCCGCCTCGTGATACTCCTCGTTGTGCCGCGCCTCACGCTCCTGGCTCGCGCGAATCATCGCACCCTGCGCCTTCTCACCCCTGCGCCGCCGCAGCTCGTTCATCACCGCGATCCCCACCACCGTCGCGATGATCGCAAAGCACGTCACCGCAACCCACACCCCCGAGTGATCTTGCTTTGGACTCCAAAATGGCTGCGGCGCACGAATCGGCTCCACGCGCAACGTCGTGAGGTGCCCCTCCGGAGCGGGCACAATCGCCGGCACAGCCTGCGCAGCTGCCTGCGTGCCGCCCGCATCCTGCGTCGTCTCCGCCCCTTGCGTCGCGCCCGTTTGCATCAGCCCATCCCCCGCAGCTTGTTCAGCCCGTTCATCGCCGCCAGCTTGTAGCACTCAGCAAGCGTCGGATAGTTAAACACCGCGTTCACAAAGTACTCCGCTGTCGCCTTGAACGCGATCGCGCACTGCCCGATGTGAATCAGCTCCGTCGCCGTCGTCCCGATCGCGTGCACACCCAGAATCGCGTGGCTGTCCTGATGAATCAGCAGCTTCAGCATCCCGATGTCATCCCCAAGTAGCTGCCCGCGCGCCGTCTCGCGATAGTGCGCAATCCCGCTCTCAAACGGCACGCCCTCCGCCGTCAGCCGCTCCTCCGTCCACCCCACCATACTAATCTCCGGGATCGCATAAATCCCATAAGGCAGCAGCTCCTCGATCGCATCGCAAGCAACGCCAAACATCGTGCACGCCGCGATTCTTCCCTGCTCCATGCTCGTGCTCGCCAGAGCCGGAAAGCCCACCACGTCCCCCGCCGCAAAGATGTGCGCAACCGCCGTGCGAAAGCCCTTGTCCACGCTGATGCGCCCCCGCGCATCCGCGCTCAGCCCCGCAGCGCCCAGGTTCAGCGCATCCGTGCACCCCTGCCTCCCCACGCAATACAGCAGGCAGTCGGCTCGCAGAATCTTCCCGCTCTCCAGCATCGCCTCCGCCACAAACCCATTCCGCGATGCCGTCCCCTGCGCCTCCACCCGCGAAATCTTCACCACCTTCTCACCAAGCCGCAGCGTCACCCCCTGCTGCCGCAGGTGATACTGCAAAGCCTCGATGATCTCGCTGTCCACAAACTCCATGAGCCGAGGCCGCCCCTCCACCAGCGTCACCTTGATCCCCAGCGCCGCCATCATGCTCGCATACTCCGTCCCGATCACGCCCCCGCCCACCACGATGATCGACCGCGGCAGGTCCTTCAGGTGCAGCAGCTCGTCGCTCGTGATGATGTCCGTCTCATCAAACGCAATGCCCTTGGGCCGCGCTGGCTCGCTCCCCGTCGCGATCAAAAAGTGCTCCGCCTCCAGCACCTGCTCGCCAAACCGCGTCGCCACCTTGACGCGCCCCGCATCCAAAAAGCTCGCAATCCCGTGCACCGTCGTCACGCCGTGGCTCGCAAACTGATTGCGCACCAAGCTAATCTCTGCTGCAATCACCCGGCTTGCGCTCGCCCACAGCGACTCCATCGTCGCACTCCGCGCCGCAGCCCGAAAGTCCGCGCCCACCGCCGCGCTGCTGGGCACCGCGCACGCACCCAAGTTGAGAATCGCCTCGCGCAGCGCCTTGCTCGGGATCGTCCCCGTGTTCACCGCGCTCCCACCCACCACCTCGCGCCCCTCCACCACGCACACCGACTTGCCCAGTTTGGCAGCCTGCAATGCCGCCCACTGTCCGCTGGGCCCGCTGCCGATGACACACAAGTCCACGCGACGCATGCCGCGAGGATAGCCACCAGCCGCCACGGCAAAGCTACCCTCGCCCCGTGGCAGCCCTCACGATCGGCACATTCGATGGCGTGCACCTGGGCCACCAAGCCCTGCTGCACCAAGCCCGCGCCCGCGCGGGCAGCGCGCCCGTCCACGCCCTCTGCTTCGATCCGCACCCCAGCATCACCCTCCGCCCCCATGCCGTGCCCGAGCGTCTCATGACCTTCGAACGCAAGCGCGAGCTCCTCCTCGCCTGCGGCGCGACCCACGTGCACCGCCTCGCGCCCGACCCCGCCTTCCTCTCCCTCTCCGCGCACGAGTTCTTCGCCCACCTCCAGCGCACCTTCGCCCCATCCGCCATCGTCGAAGGCCCCGACTTTCAGTTCGGCAAGGGCCGCGAAGGCAACGTGCACATCCTCGCCCAGCTCTGCGCACAAGCTGGCATCGCCTGCGACATCGTCGCCCCCGTCGAAGTCACTCTCACAGATAGCAGCATCGTCCGCGCCAGCAGCTCACTCGTGCGCTGGCTCGTTGCGCAAGGCCGCGTTGCCTGCGCCGCCCACGTGCTGGGCAGACCCGCCGAGCTCACAGGCACCGTCGTGCGAGGCGATCGCCTGGGCCGCGAGCTGGGCTTCCCCACCTGCAACATCGACACACCTTGCCTCCTCCCAGGCGATGGCGTCTACGCAGGCCTCGCCCACCTCCCCACAGGCCAGTCTCTGCCCGCCGCTATCAACCTCAGCACGCGCCCCACCCTCGCCTCCAAAGCCCCCGAGCGCAGGCTCGAAGCCCACCTGCTCCGCGCCGACAAACCGACAACCTGGAGCCCCCTCCCCAACCTCCCCGAGTATCACTGGCCCATCCGCCTCCAGTTCGTCGCCTTCGTGCGCGAGAGTGTCCGCATGCCAGGCCTCCCCGCTCTTCGCGAGCAGATCGCGCGCGACGTCGCCCGCATTCCCGCGCTCCTGCGTGTCGCAACCTCGCTCGCCACCTCGCGCGAGGTGCCGGCATGACCCACCACCCACCCGCATCGCCCGCGCCCGAAGTCTGGACGAGCCGCAAAATCCTCGCCTGGATGCAGCAAGCCTTCGCCAAGGCCCAGCTCGACAGTCCGCGCCTCCTCGCCGAGATGCTCCTCGCCCACGTGCTGGGCTGCGAACGCCTCAAGCTCTACTTAGACCCCGACCGCCCGATGAGCCCCCTTGAGCGGAGCACCCTGCGCGACCTCACCTCCCGCGCCCTCCGCCACGAACCCGTGCAATACCTCGTGGGCGAGGCCTGGTTCTTCGGGCTTCCCTTCCGCAGCGACAAACGCGCACTCATCCCCAGGCCCTGCACGCAAGAGCTCGTCGCCGCCGTCCTGCAACACCAGCGCGCCGTCCACGGCCCGTCCGACACCGCCGGCCCCACCCGCGGCTCGGGCATGCTCATCGCCGACATCTGCACAGGCACAGGCTGCGTCGCCATCGCGCTCGCCAAAAACCTCCCGGGCGCACGCGTGGTCGCGACCGACATCAGCGCCGACGCCCTCGCCCTCGCCGCCGAGAACGTGCAGCGCCACGCCGTGGGCGATCGCCTCACGCTCTTGCAAGGCGACCTACTCGCACCGCTCGCAAACTATCCCCCAACCGCAGGCGAAGGTTCGCTCGATTGCCTCGCCGCCAATCCTCCCTACGTCCCCGACCACGAATGGCCCGACCAGGTCGATCGCAACGTCCGCGACCACGAGCCCCACCTCGCCCTCCGCGCCGGTCCCGATGGTTTGCAATACCTCGCGCCCCTCATCCAGCACGCCCCCCGCCTCCTCAAGCCAGGAGGCCTCCTCGCCCTCGAGCTCGCGCACGCCCACGCGAAACAGGCCCAGGCCCTCGCCCACGAGCACCCCCTCCTCGAACACGCCCGCCTCATCACCGACGAAGACGGCCTCCTCCGCGTCCTCGCCGCCACCCGCAAGCGCTAGGGTGACAAGAAACAAGCGACAAGCCACAAGCAGCCCATTTGCTGCTTTGCCCATTTGCTGCTTCATCGCTTTCCCGCTCTATCGCTTTCCCGCTTCATCGCTTTCGCTTCTCACACCTCCCCCCAAACCGCTCACAAATCACATTCCCCCCGCACTCCCCCCCGCGCGCCTTGCACGCCCGCCTCCCATGAAAAATCAGCATGTGGCTCGCGTCGCACCACGTCGCCTGCGGCAGCAGCTTCATGAGGTGCTGCTCCACCTTCGCCACCGTCGCGTTCTTGGGCGCGAGCCCCAGCCGCTTGCTCAGCCGCTCCACGTGCGTGTCCACCACAAACCCCGCGTTGATGCCAAACGCATTCCCCAAAACCACGTTCGCCGTCTTCCGCGCCACGCCCCGCAGCGTCAGCAGCTCCTCCATCGTCCGCGGCACCTGCCCCCCAAACCGCTCGCACAGCGCCCGCATCGCCTCATGCACCGCCCGCGCCTTGTTGCGATACAGCCCGATCGTCTTGATGTAAGGCTCAATCTCCGCAGGCGTCGCCCCCGCGTAATCCGCAGGCGTCGGAAACCGCTTGAACAGCGCAGGCGTCGCCTTGTTCACGCTCACATCCGTCGCCTGCGCGCTGAGAATCGTCGCAATAAGCAGCTCATGAGGCGTCGAATAGTCCAGCTCGCACCGCGCATCCGGATACTGCTCGCGCAATGCCTCAAGCAGTTCCATCGCTCGTTGTTGCGCTTTGGTCATGGCGAGAGAAAGGTGTCGAGGTGTCGAGGTGTCAAGCAAGAGCACGGCGCGAACCGCGCCTCATCTCTTCGCCCCAAAAACAAACCCAGGCGCAGCCCCCGCCGCGCCCGACCCCTCCCCCACTTTGCCACCCCGCCACTTTGCCACTCCGCCACTTCTTCTCACTTGCTCACTGCTTCCCCCTCCACCTGCAACCCCGCCAACGCCGTCAGCGGATCGGGCGCGAAGCGGAACAACCGGTCCAGCCCGGTCACGCCGAAGCTGCTCCGCACCTCATCGCTCATCCCGCACAGCACCAGCTTGCGGTTCTTCGCACTCAGCTTCGCACGCAGCTCCAAAAGCTGCCCAAACCCCGAGCTGCTCACAAAACCCACACCCCCAAAGTTGAGGACGATGTGGCTCACGCCCTTCGCTGCCCCAGCCTGCTCGATGAGCGCAGCCAAATCCTCAGACAAGGCAGGCTCGTCGCTCAACTCCGCAATCGTGATGTCGTCTGACCATCGGCTCGGCATTCTGCACCTATTTCCTTCCAGCGTTCTCCGACGCGCTATGCACCCCCCAACAGAGCCCTCATGGCTCCGTCCACACTCCACGCGAGCAGCATACCAGAAAAATCTGATTTCTCCCAGGGGAGGACCCCAGATTCCCTGTTTTTTGCGCAACCTTCGCATGCCATACGTGTCAAAAACCCCCGAAGTTCGCCCAAACCCGTGATTTCGGCGTTCCATAGCCGGATTCGCACAATGTGCACACAAACTTCACGATTCATTGTCTGAAAAACAATCTACTTCACACGCAATCGCGGTAGCCTTTCTCTGCCTCCCACTGCGCGTCGGCGCAACGGGCTTTTCGTTTGTTCAGAGAAAGAGAGAAACTCATGTCTCGTTTCATCGCATGCATCGGTGCGAGCGCAGTTCTTGCGTTCGCAGGTTCGGCAGCCGCGCAGTCCCTGTACGCCGTCGGCAGCCTCAGCCCCTTCTCCACCCTCAGCCTCTACTCCGTCAACCCCGCCAATGGCGCGACCTCAGCCATCGGCGACACGGGCCTCGTCGACGTGATCGACCTCGCCTTCGACCCCTCCGCCAACCGCCTCGTCGCCCTCACCATCGGTGGCGATCGCTACGCGATCAACACCGCCAGCGGCGCATCCACCCTCATCTTCGACGCCGTTGACTTCATCCCCGAGGGCGGCCTCGCCATCAACAACGCAGGCTCGCTCTTCACCACCAACTTCGACAACCTCTTCACCGCAAGCCCCGTGAGCGCCTTCGCTCCCGTGGGCGCCAGCGGCCTCGCTTCCTTCGACGTCTCGGGCCTCGCCTTCGTTGGCCCCAACCTCCTGGGCCTCGCCACCAACGGCACCGACGCCGACACCCTCGTCCGCTTCGACACCACCACCGGCACCGCCACCCAGCTCTTCACCCTCAGCGGCTTCTCGAGCGACTCGCTCGCAGGCCTCGCCTGGGACTTCAGCGGCCCCTCGCTCTTCGCCACCGATGGCAGCTCGCTCTACAGCATCGACACCGCCACGGGCAACACCACGCTCCTCGGCGCGCACGGCATTACGGGCGTCTCGGGCATCGCATACATCCCCGCCCCCTCCGCCCTCGCGCTGCTGGGCCTGGGCGCACTCGCCGCTCGCCGTCGCCGCACCCGCTAATCCCTCCCACCGTTCACTCGCACATTCCACGATCATTCCACCGGAAGGACCATTCCCATGAAGACCATCCTCACCTCCTCGATGCTCGCCCTCGCCCTGCTCGCGGGCACCGCTGCCGCGCAGACGCGCGTGCAGACCATCACTGCCCCCACCCAGTCCCTCAAGAACTTCGCCCACAAGGCCGAAGAGGCCCCGCAAGGCGCAGCCGTTGACTTCTGGCTCACCGTGCTCCACAACAACGACGGCGAAGGCAAAGTGCTGCCCGTCACCAGCGGCCCCGGCGCAGGCTTCGGCGGCGCAGCCCGCTTCAAGACCCTTGTCGACCTCCTCAAGGCCGAGGCAGAGCTCCTCCCCGCTGGCCCGCAAGACAAGGGCAGCGTGCTCGTCAGCTCGGGCGACAACATCCTCCCCGGCATCACCCTCGATGCCAGCATCGCCAGCGGCATCTTCTACGACAGCATCCTCTTCGATCTGCTGGGCTACAGCGCCATGACGCTGGGCAACCACGACTTCGACCGCACGCCCGACGTCCTCGCCAGCGTCATCGGCCAGACCAACAACACCACCTTCATCAGCAGCAACCTCAACTTTGCCGCCGAGCCAGGCCTCCTCGCCCTCCAGAACCAGGGCAAGCTCGCTCCCTTCAAGGTCGTCACGGTCGATGGCCGCCAGATCGGCATCATCGGCGCGACCACCGAGACCCTCCCCTTCATCAGCCAGCCCCGCAACGTCGTCGTCTCGCAGGTTGTGCCCGCCGTCCAGAACGCCATCAACGCCCTGACCGCGAACAACGTCAACATCATCATCGTCAGCACCCACCTCCAGGGCCTCTCCACCGAGCTCTCGATGATCCCCCAGCTCTCGGGCGTCGACATCGTCATCGCCGGCGGCGGCAGCGAGCTCATGGCCAACCCCACCGACCTCCTCGTCCCGGGCGACGTCGCCAACCCAGGTGGTCCTCAGGCTGGTGGCACGGGCTACCCCCGCTGGGCCAACCGCCTCGACGGCACCGCCGTCCCCGTCGTCACCACCTCGGGCGACTACAAGTACCTCGGTCGCCTCGTCGCAGGCTTCGATGCCGCGGGCAACCTCCTCACCGTCGACTCCACGAGCGGCCCGCGCCGCGTCAGCAACGTCGCGCCCGACGCCGTCGCTGAGAACGCAACCGTCCTCGCCCAGGTGACCGCCCCCGTCCAGGCCGCCAACGCCAACCTCGTCAACATCGTCATCGGGCAGACGAACGTCACCCTCGACAGCCGCAACGGCACCCCCGTCAGCGTCCGCGCCCAAGAGACCAACCTGGGCAACCTCGTCGCCGACAGCCTCCTTTGGCAGGCCCGTCGCGAGGCTGGCATCGCGGGCGTTCCGCTCCCCGTCGTCGCGCTGCAGAACGGCGGCGGCCTCCGCCTCAACGTCCTGCGGAACCCGGGCAACATCGACCGCAAGTACACCACCGACATGCTCCCCTTCGGCAACCGCCTCGCCATCGTGCAAGGCGTGACGCCCGCGATCCTCAAGGCCACGCTTGAGAATGCCGTCGCCGCCGTCGCTGGCACCCCCGGCGCGGTCTCGGGCAACGGCCGCTTCGCACAAGTCTCTGGTCTCCGCTTTGTGTGGGATGCCAACGGTCAGGTGCGCAACCCAACCAACCCCACCGCCGCCCCGGGCAGCCGCATCCGTGAGGTTGTCCTCGCCGATGGTCGCGTCATCGTCCGCAACGGCGCGATCGTCCCCAACGCCCCCACCATCACCATCGCCACGCTCGACTTCCTGACGACCGGCGGCGATCAGTATCCCCTCCAGGGCCTGCCCACCACCATCACCAGCGGCACCAACGAGCAAGCACTCGCCAACTACATCACCAGCGCTCTGGGCGGTCAAGTCACGTCCACCCGCTACCCCAACCAGGTCTCGGGCCGCATCACCCGCCGCAACTAATCCGAGCACCACTCGCCTCATCAAGCAGCGCGATCAGGAACGCGATCAGTTACGCGATCAGTAAAGTGAGAGAGAGAGCCGCAAGGCACCCAAAGCCCCGTGCGCGACAGCGCACGGGGCTTATTCTTTCTCGCTTCACGCGCTTTTCCGTTCCCCGCTCGCCGCTCCCCGTTCCCCAAGGCCCCCATGAGCATCATCCGCCTCTCCTGCGATCGTGAACAGCTCTACGCCCCCGAGCCCGACGGCACGATGGTCGACCGCCCCTTCGACGAGCGCAAACTCACAGGCCGCCTCGAAGCCGTGAAGCACTCCAGCGCCAAGCCCAAGCTCGAAAAAACCCCGATGCTCCAACGCGTGCTCGAGGCCCAGCTCGCCACCGCAACCAGCCAGCTCCGCCCCAGCGCACCCGTCGTCGTCCTCGTCCACGGCTTTCTCTTCGATCCCTTCGTCGCCGTGGGCGACAACCCCAGCAACACCGACAACCCCCACGGCAGGCTCTTCCACTTCCTCCCCGTCGACGATGCCAGCGCCATCCGCGAGCACACCACAAGCTGGCCCCTGGGCCTGGGCATCCGCGACGACAAAGGCCAGTCAGGTCTTGCCATCGCCTTCGGCTGGAAGAGCAGCCCGGGCCTTGCCAGCAGCCTCCTCACCCGCTTCGGCAACATCTACGCCCGCGCCTACGACTACGCCGAGCTCGCCGCCTGGAGCCTCGCCCACGTTCTCCAGCGCCTCGCAGCCCAGCCCGCCCTCGCGGGCCACCGTCTCGACATCCTCTGCCACAGCCTGGGCACCCGCGTCGTCATCCGCGCCCTCGCCCTCTGCGCGAAAGAAGACGTGCGCGAGAACTTCATCGCCAGGCTCGGACGCGTCGTGCTGCTGGGCGGAAGCGAGTACGTCGTCGAGGCCCAGCTCATGTACAAACGCCTCCTCGACGCCAGCCTCGTGGGCGAAGGCCGCGCCCACGCAGGCCCACACTTCTACAACATCGGCTGCCGCGAGAACGACGTCCTCGACAAGCTGGGCGAGAACTTCGGCCCGCGCACCTTCGGCAACCACAACGTCATCGGGCACAACGGGCTGGGCTCGCTGCAAAGCGCCTCGCACTGGATCGACCTCCAGATCGACGGCCACGCCCTCCGCACCTGGTTCGCCCAGCGCGACACCCTCGACATCAGCGGCGATCAACCAGGCAACATCTGGGATCACTGGTACTACTACACCCACTCCGGCAACATGCGCTTCCTCAACCAGCTCCTCCGCGAGCGCGGCCGCTTCGCCTTGCCCGCCCTGCGCAACCCCGCCCAAACCCACGGCCCCATCCCCGAAGGCATCGCCCCCACCGGCTGGTTCGGCGACTGAACGTCCCTATTGCCTGTTGCCTAGTGCCCAATGCCTTCTTCTACTTCTTCCTCTCCATCAACACCGTCTCCGTCGTCACCACCTGCGGCGCAGCCCCCGCCCGCTCCAGCGCCGCTCGCCGTATCCGCTGCTCCCGCAGCATCCAGAACGTGTGCAGCACGCGCGCCACAATCACCCCCGCCGCAAACGAGATCGCGGCAGCCTTCGGGGGCGAGATCGCAAACCACTGCGGCAGCACAAACTGCCCCCCCAGCGCAATGCCATACAAAATGGGCGACAGCACGATGCGCTCAAGCTGCACCTTCGTCGCATCCTGCATGAGCGTGAGGTCAGAATACTCGGGGTTGATGAGCTTGCCGCCCAGCTTCCCCGGCGCGTGGTTCGCATACCAGTGCAAAAAGTAATACACCGACACATCCGCCACCACGTCGATCAAAAAGCTCAGCGTCACGTTCACCAGCTTCACGTTCACCTTCAGCCGGTCCGCCACGTGCTGATCGATCCCCAGCTTGTGCAGCACGTACATCACCGCATACATGAACGCGATCGCCAGCGCCCCCGCGAGCAGGATGTTCACGTTCACGTTGACGATCCGCCGGGCATACCAGCGTTGAAACCACGACATGCAACGCAGTTTAGCCATCAGCCAGCGCAGGCCCGACGACAACCCCCGCTTCTTCCAGTCGCCGCCGCGCCAGCGCAGTCGCCTCCGCAGAGCGATCCCCCGCGATCGCCGCGCGCCCAGCCAGCGCAGCCGCCACCGCCGTCGTCCCGCTGCCGCAGCAAGGGTCCAGCACCACGCCCCCAGCCGGGCAGCACGCCCGCACCAGCATGTCCAGCAGCGCGAGCGGTTTTTGCGTGGGGTATCCCGTCCGCTCTCGCGCCATGTTGTTGAGCGACGGAATCTCGATCACGTCCGTCGCCTTCTTCATCTTCCCCGCCAGCCGCATGCTCGTCGCAGGCACCCGCGGAGCCTCGAAGTAGTACGCCCCGGGTTGCACACAATAAAACAGAATGTCATCGTGCTTGCGCGCAAACGTCCGCGGGCTGCTCCCCCCAAGCCCATAGCTCCACACCAGGTGATTCACAAACCGGTCCTCCCCCAGCACCTCATCCAGCATCACCCGCAAGCGATGGCTCGCCCGCCAATCGCAGTGCAGCAGAATGCTCGCGCTCCCGCGCAGCGCAGGCAGCGTCGCCTCCACCCGCTCCCGCACCCACGCCACATAGCTCTGCGTGTCGGGCCACCCATCCGCATACGCATCCCCCGTGCGCCGCCGCATCGCCCCCCCGCCCACCGGGCTGCGCTGCACTTTGCCCGTGTTGAATGGCGGATCAACATACAGCAAATCCACGCTCGCGCGAGGCAGCCGCGAGCACAGCGCAAGCCAATCCCCCGTAAACAGCCGCACGCTACAGCCCATGCAGAGCTTCCCGCACGTCGTCCACGATTCCCCGCCGCGAGAAATACTCCCGCATCACCCGCGTCGCGTTCCCCGCAATCCGCGCCGCCTCCGCCGGGTTTGCCTTGTAATGCCGTAGCTTCTCCCCCAGGTCGCCAAAGTCCCACCGCAGTGGCACATACGTCTCCCCAGCGACAAAGATGTCGGGCCTCGTCCGCAGGTGCGACACATCGGGCTTCAGCAGCATCGCCCCGCAGCACACCGCCTCGTAATCGCGATAGCACAGCTCGCCATACCCAAACGGGCTCACCACAAACTTCGTGCGATACAGCTCTAGCAAGTACGTCCGCCGCGAGCACCGATCCGCCGCCGAGCACACCAGCGCGTTGCCAGCACTCGCCTGCACGATCGCACGCAATGCCTCCAGCCGATGCCGCTTATACCAGTTCATCTGCGCAAGCTCATCCCCCGCCAGCCGCAAGTCCTCCACCGGCGCACCCAGCCTGCAACTCACATCAATCTCGCGCCGCTCAAACCGCTTGCTCAGCAGCCGCCCAAATCGCAGCAGCCGCCGATACTGAGGCGACGCCCCGAACGACCACGACAACCGCAGCTTGTCCAGTTGCTCCACCCGCGCCACCGACCCCAGCTCGTGCCGACCAATGTCATACCCAAGCTCGTTGCCCAGCCGATCCGTCACGATGTACCCGCCCCGGTACTCCCGCGTATACGCCAGCAGATCGCGAAGCAGCACCTTGCGCAAGTACGCATCCACCACAGGCAACGCCGCAAGGTGAGGCGTGTTCGTCGGATCAAACGTATCGAAGATCGCCACGCTCCCCCGCCCCTGCATCCCCTCGCGCGCACGCTCCGCCGCCACCACCACGTCCGCCGCCGCGCTCGTCCAGTCCGTCATCAGCAGCGCAACATCCGCCCGCTGCTCGCGCACCGTGCCCACCAGCGACGCACCCTTGGGCACGCTCACGACAGAAAACTCCACCCCAAGCTCCGCAGCGATCGCGCCGCTCGCCGCAGCGATCGGAGCAAGGCTGCTCTCAATCACCCGCGTGCGCCGCTCGCACAAATCAAAGATGACAACGCGCTTGGCCACCGTGCCGCAACCATAGACGTCCCCGACACCTTTCACTCCGCCACTCCGCCACCGCGCTGTCTTGCTTTCTCGCTTTGCTGCTTTATCGCTCTGCTGCTTTATCGCTTTATCGCTCTGCCGCCTTCCCGCTCACCCCTTCACCCCCGCCCGCCCCACACTCACATACGTAAACCCGCGCTTCGCCATGTCCGCGATGCGATACAGGTTCCGCCCATCAAACACCACCGGGCTCTTCATCAGGCTCCGCACGCGCTCAAAGTCCGGGCTCTTGAACTCGTCCCAGTCCGTGCTAATCACCAGCGCGTCCGCATCCTTCAGCGCGTCATACATGTTGTCCACGATCATCGCCACAGGCCCAAGCTCCGCCCGCGCGTTCTCGTTCGCCACAGGGTCATACCCCACGCACGTTGCGCCATAGCTGTTCGCCTTGCGAATCAGCGTCAGCGCGGGCGCCTCGCGGATGTCATCGGTCTTGGGCTTGAACGCGATGCCCCAGAACGCGATCTTCTTCCCCTGCAAGCCCGCCGCACCCCCGCCAATTCCCGTCTTCCCGCCAAAGTGCGCCACGATCTTGTCAAAGAAGCGGTCCCGCTGCTTCTGGTTCACATCGTGCACAGCCTTGCTCAGCTTTGCCTCGATCCCCGCCTTGTCGCCCATCATGATGCACGCCAGCGTGTCCTTCGGGAAGCAGCTGCCGCCATACCCAAGCCCAGGATACAAGAACGCGTTCCCGATCCGCTTGTCGCTGCACATCCCCTCGCGCACGCGGTTAATGTCCGCCCCATACGCCTCGCACAGGTTCGCCATCTCGTTGATGAAGCTGATCTTCGTCGCCAAAAAGTTGTTCGCGCAGTACTTCACCATCTCCGCGCTGGGCACATCCATCAAGTAGATCGGGTGCCCGTTCCGCACGAACGGGTCGTAAAGCTGCTTGAACACCTCACCCACGCTCTCATCCTCCACGCCCACCACCACGCGATCGGGCTTCATGAAGTCCTCGATCGCCGCGCCTTCCTTGAGAAACTCCGGGTTGTCCGCCACCTTGAACGGAATGCTCGGCCCCACCTTGGCCCGGATGCGATCCCGCACCGCCATCGTGGTCCCCACGGGCACCGTGCTCTTCATCACCACAACCTTGGTCTTCTGGTCCGGGCCCAGCTCCTTCAGCATCTCCGCGATGTCATCCGCCGCCGCGAACACATACTTCAGGTCCGTCTGCCCGTTCTCGCCCGTGGGCGTGCCCACGCAGATGAAGATCATCTCCGCATCGCGGTACGCCGCCTTCTTGTCCAGCGTGTACGTCAGCCGCCCCGCCTTCCCGTTGTGCTCCATCATCTCCTCGAGCCCAGGCTCATAGATGGGGCACACGCCGCGCTTTAGCTTGTCGATCTTCTTCTGATCAACGTCCAGGCACGTCACGTCGTTGCCCGTGTTCGCGAAGCAGACGCCCGTGACAAGGCCCACATACCCGGTACCGACCATCGTCAGCTTCATCGCCTGCTCCTCTGCCTTTCACACCACCCGCGCGCACGGACAAAGGGGGAGTCGAGTATAAACCCCTCCACCAGAGAAGCCACACCATCGACCGTTTCCGCGCTCCGGTTTCGCCCCACCGCACTCACGCACCACCCCCCAAACCACCGCTTCACTCAGGCCGCGCAAAATTCTCGTCAGCACGCATTGAAATCGTTCCCCAACCGCGCGATTATGAGGACGATGCCCACAGGTTCCACCAAGCAAACGCGCCGCTCCCCCTCCAAGCCCCCGCGCCCGCCCCAGCTCTCTGCTCGCAACGCCGACCCCTTCGAGCTCTACACCCACGCCGTCCAAGGCCCAGACCACGAGATCGACTTCGTCACCCAGCAGTTCAAAAAACTCTCGGGTCGCCCCCTCCGCAACCTCCGCGAAGACTTCTCCGGCGCAGGCGCCAGCAGCGCCGAGTTCGTCAAGCGCAACCCCGCCAACCACGCCCACGCCCTCGACATCAGCGCCGCCGCACTCGCCTGGGGCCGCAAAAACACCCTCGGCAAGCTCCCTCCCGACGCGCAGCCCCGCCTCCGCCTCCTCCAGCGCAACGTCCTCACCCCGGGCGATGCAACAGGCGTCGACGCCGTCCTCGCCATGAACTTCTCCTACTGGATCTTCGACACCCGCCCCGCACTCCTCCACTACTTCCGCACCGTCCACGCCTCCCTCGCCCCCGACGGCATCCTCTTCACCGACGTCTACGGCGGCTACGAAAGCACCAAAGTCATGGAAGAACGCCGCCGCATCAGCGCAGGCCGCGGCCGCTGGTTCAAATACGTCTGGGACCAGGCCGACTTCGACCCCATGACCAACAAGGCCAAGTGCCGCATCCACTTCGAGTTCGAGAAAGGCCCGCCCCTCAAGGACGCCTTCAAATACCAATGGCGCGTCTGGAGCATCCCCGAGCTCCGCGAACTCCTCGACGAAGCAGGCTTCAAGCAATCCCTCGTCTACCTTGAAGGCGACGACGGCAAAGGCGGCGGCGACGGCATCTTCAAGCCCCGCACCAAAGGCGACCCCGACGCCTGCTTCATCGGCTACCTCGTCGCAACCAAAAAATAATCGCCCCGATCCGCGCCGCTCTGCTGCTTTGCTGCTTTGCTCTTTGTCGCTTCATCGCTTTCCCGCTCTATCGCTTTATTCACTCCACACCGGCCTCCACGCCAGCACCACCGCCTGCACGCTGATGTTCGTCTTCTTGGGCTTCACCGTCACCGTCTCGATCTTGTCCGCCCCGCTCTCCAGCTTGCTCGTCAGCGCATCCACCTCCGCCTGCACCTGCTCCTCCAGCCCGCGAATCTGCGCCTGCACCGCCTCGATGTTCTCCGCCGCGCGGC
>JAIYDA010000075.1 GCA_027487735.1 Planctomycetaceae bacterium
CAGCACCGCCGACCACGTCCGCGCCGCAGTCAAGGACGCCGACGCAGCCATCGTCGGCAGCACCCTCGTCCGCGCCATGCGCGAAGCCCACAAACAACGCAAAGACATCCCCCTCGCCACCAAAAACTGCGTCGAATCCCTCGCCCTAGGCCTGTACTGAACCCCACCGCGCGCAGATCAATCAGTTCGACGCGCGCCGCTGCCCCGTCCGCGCCCTCGAATGCCGAATCCCGATGCCCCTTCTCACACCTTCACCGCCCTCTCCGTCCCACACTCCGGACACCGCACATTCCCCGCCTCCGCCGCCAGTGCCTCGAGCTCATACCCGCACTTGCGACAAGGCACCTGCACGATCTCCCGCGGCAAGCACAAAATGAACACGCCCACCACCGCGACCATGATCGCCTCGCCCCACATCACAAACTGAAAGCTGCTCCACCGCGTGCTCTCCCCCGTGAACCACCGCTGCAAGTGCGGATACACAAACACCAGCGCCACCACCAAACTCACCGCCGCCACCAGCGCAAACCACCCCACCCACATCCGCCGCAAGCGGAAGCACACAAACCACACCGCAAGGGCATAAAGGGGCAGCAACATCATGCGCGATACCTCCCCTTCGCCCACCCCCACCCACCAGATGCCGCGCGCCCCTTACCCACGCTCCCCACACCACCACGCTCTTCCACCCCGTCTCCCCTCATCTTGCTCCTTCTCTCTGAGCCTCTGTGCTGAAGTCTCTCTCTACCTCTCGCCATAAGTCTCCGGCCGCCGATCACGATAAAACTTCCAGACTCTCCGCACCTCGTCGATCTTCGCGAGGTCAACATCCGCCATCAGCACCTGCGTCCGATCCCGGCTTGCCTGCGCCACAATCTGCCCCCGCGGATCGCACACATAGCTGCTGCCATAAAACTCGCCGATGTTCCAAGGCCCCTCCACGCCCACGCGATTGATCGCCGCGACAAAGTACTGATTCGCCACCGCCGCCGCAGGCTGCTCCAGCTTCCACAAATACTCGCTGAGCCCCGCCACCGTCGCGCTCGGGTTGAACACGATCTGCGCCCCACCCAGCCCCAGCTGCCGCCACCCCTCCGGAAAGTGCCTGTCATAGCACGTATACACCCCGACCTTCGCAAACCCAAGGTCAAACACCGGGTACCCCAAGTCTCCAGGCGTGAAATAAAACTTCTCCCAAAACCCAGGATGCAGCTGCGGAATATGGCTCTTGCGATACCGCCCCCGCAGCACGCCCTTCCCATCAATCACCGCGCTCGTGTTGTAATACGCACCCGCCATCGCCCGCTCAAAGATCGGAGCCACAATCGCCATCTTCAGCTCACGCGCCAGCCCGCACAGCCGCTTCACCGTGGGCCCCGCCTCGCTCGCATCTTCCGCCGCCCCAATCGCCTCCGCAATCGCCAGCCACCGATCATCCTGCTCCGCACAAAAATACGGCCCGTTGAACAGCTCCTGCAAGCACGCAATCTGCGCCCCCTGATGCGCCGCTGTCCGCAGCAACCCCTCATGCGCATCCACCAGCCGCGTACTGCACGCCCGCAGCTCCGCCGCCTCCAAGCTTCGCAGCCCAGACACATCCGCCAACGCATGCTGAATCAGCGCAACTCGCACCATCCCCAAGCATAACCCCGCCCCAGCGTCGCTCTCGCCAAACGCCCCCCAATGCCCAATGCCGAATGCCGAATCCCTATCCTTCTCGATGCTCCCCTGGCTCCTCTTCATCCTCGCCGCCATCAGCGCCCTCGCCCTCACCCTCCGCCTCAGCCGCGTCCTCGAAAAGCGCGAGAACCGCGGCTGGCCCCTCCGCTGGCCCATCCCCCGCAAGCACCCGAGGCACCTCGACCCCATCTTCACCACCACAGACCTGGGCCCGACGCTCGACACCCTCGTCACCTACAGCAGCAGCATCGACGTCCAAGGCGGCACCTCCGACCGCGAAGCCTGGATCCTCGCCGTCCTCGCCAAGCGTGCTTGCACTATCTTCGAGTTTGGCACCTGCACCGGCAAGACCACCCACCTCCTCGCCCTGAACGCTCCAACTGCTGCCATCATCCACACCCTCACCCTCGCCCCCGAGCAAGCAAGCGCCTACACCAAAGCCGCCGAAGACGAAGGCCACGAAACCCGCGCCGCCCTCCGCGCCAGCGTCCACACCACCTTCGTCTACTCAGGCACGCCCGTCGCGCACAAAGTCCGCCAGATCTTCTCCGACAGCAAAGCCTTCGACGACGCCCCCCTCGCCAGCACCTGCGACCTCATTTTCATCGATGGTTCCCACACCGCAAGCTACGTCCGCAGCGACAGCGAGAAAGCCCTCCGCATGCTCGCCCCAGGCGGCATCATCATCTGGCACGACTACCGCGGCCCCTGGCGCCCCCGAGGCGTCTACACCGTCCTGAACGACCTCGCCAAGAAGCTCCCCCTCATGCACATCGAGGGCACCAGCTTCGTGGCCTATCGAAAGCCCCTGGCCTAAGCCAACCTCCCGCGCAATCGACACGCTTATCGCTCCAAACACACCCGAACTTTCTGTCACTCCCCGCGTACATCTTCAAGGTCTCGCCGCCATCCGCGCCGATACCTCTTCAGCGGGCGGAAAGGCCTGTTCCTGAGCGACGGCTCAGGAGTCAACGCGTCGCGGGCGATGGACAGTCGCCGTCGGCAACGCAAGGCTCAGTGCGGGGCGCGCTGTGCGCCCCACACGCACAGAAGGAGGTGATCCAGTGATTCAAGGTTCGAACTGTCTGCGTGGTTCCGTTGTTTTCCAACGCTCCCACACGGGGCCGCGTCGCTAACGACGCGCCGACGGGTGCCGCCGCGAGGTGCACAATGGCTTCCGAGTCGCGCAGTGGGTTTGTTAAACCCCTGCGGAACGCAAGCCGGGCAACCATCGAGCGACCAGTGGCCCCAACAACCTTGACCGAGGCAACCTTGCCAACGTCCCGACGCCGGCCCCGCAAGGCCGGCATCGTTCTTTTTTTTGGAGCCGTGCCCGCTCGACCCGCTCGCAAACCCGTTCCCCGCCCCCCGCTCCCCGTTCCCCTCTTTCCCCCTACCTTCCCCCATGCCCGCCAAGCACATCGCCGTCTACCCAGGCTCCTTCGATCCCATCACCTTCGGCCATCTCGACGTCATCGCACGCGGCCGCTGCATCTTCGACGAACTCATCGTGGGCGTAGGCCGCAACCCAGGCAAAGCCCCACTCTTCTCGCAAGACGAGCGCGTCGCCATGGCCCAGCAGCTCGTCACCTCCATCCCAAACGAGCCCAGCGCCTCCAGCGTCCGCGTCGAAGCCTTCGATGGCCTCACCGTCGACTTCGCCCGCGAGCAGCACGCCACCGTCCTCCTCCGAGGCGTGCGCAACCTGAGCGACCTGCAATACGAAGTGCAGCAAGCCCTCACCAACCGCGAAGTCGCAGGCCTCGAAACCGTCTTCATCGTCGCAGGCCCCAGCTTCGCCTACACCAGCAGCAGCCTCATCCGCCAGATCGCCGCCCTAGGCGACGACCTCGACAAACTCTCCAACTTCTGCCCCCCCGCCGTCATCGCCGCCCTCCGCGAAAAAAAGCGCCAACGCCACCCCCTCCTCGAGCGCCTCAGCGCCGACCTCAGCTAACACCAACCCAGCGCTGTCGCATCTCGCGCTCCCTGTCTCCTGTCCCTTCTCTCCCCTCCTCTTCCTCTGCGTCTCTGTGTCTCTGTGCTAAAACCCGAACCACCTGACGCCCCTCAACAACTCCCCCCCGCCAACACCCGCAGAAACGCCTCCAAGTCCGCATCGCTCGGGAACAACCCATCGTTGTCGAAGTCAATGTCGTTGCAGTTCTCCGTCGGGCACGCCCCGCCCGCCAGCACCGTGAGAAACGCGATCACGTCCGCATCCGACGGCATCATCCCATCGTTATCAAAGTCAATCCCGTCGCACGCGCGCAGCACGTTCACTTGAAACGTCGTCCCCCGCCCATACGTCCCGCACACCGTGGGCCCGCTCAGCACAAGCTGCACCGAATCCAGCCCGTTCGCCCCGGCATTCGCCGTCGAGATGTTCGCAATCCGCAGCTCATCCGTCGTTGCCCCGCTGACGACCGACCCATCAGCCTGCAACCCATCCATCAGCGTCGTCCCGCCGCGCCGCCAGCTCCGCGTCAGCCCTTCCCCATTCCGCACGATCGACCGCAGCACCACATCGTCGCCCGCAAGCACCGACTGCCACGCGGGCCCGCTCGCCTCAAAGCTCGGCACGCGCCCAGCGCTCGCAGGCAGCACCAACTCCGCCATCGTAAACACAGGCGTCACGGAGAGTGGCGACGGGTTCACGATCCCCGCCATCGCGCCCGCCAAATACACGCGCCCGTCATACTCCAGCACGCTCGTGAACGTCTGCCCAAGCGTGTTCGGCAGCTGCGCCCCAAAGTTCGCAAGCACGTTCGTCACGCCACCATTCGAGATCCACCCAGCAGGCGGCGTCGTGTTGTCCACCGACCCCACCGCAATCCGCAGCCCATCCACCCACACCGCATCCCGCTCAATCCCGCTCGGTCGAAACATCTCCGTCGCCACCGCTCGCCACGCACCCTCCGAGAGCACATACTCCCGAGTGTTGCTCCGCCCGCGCAGCTTCCCGTTCAGCACCTCCGTCAAAAACACAGGCTCCCCAGCCACGCCAAGCTCCATCATCTGCTGCCACTCGCGAAACGGCAGCCCACTCCATCGCCGCGGAAAGCCGTTCACCGTCCCATACAGCTCCGTCCCCACCACCAGCGGCCGCAGCACATTGCTCGTCGCCACGCTCCCGCCAAACAGCTCCCACGTGCTGCCATTCCACTCCCGCAGCGTGGGCTGATAGAAGTCCGTCACCCGCGTCACGTTGTTCGCGCACACCGCCAGCAGCGTGCCATTCCAATCCACCACATCCACCACCGCGCCCTCAGGAATGCTCCCCAGTGCCTCCCACGCACTGCCATTCCACGCCGCAATCCGCTGCGCCGCGATGCC
>JAIYDA010000156.1 GCA_027487735.1 Planctomycetaceae bacterium
GGTGACGCTGCCCTTCTTCGCCTCCTGGTCGGGCACGACGCTGCCGGTGATCTATCTCGCGGCGCTGTTCGTGACGCTGATCCCGACCACGATCGGCGGGCTGCTCTCGGCCATCCGCATCGCGGGCATGGACCGGCTGGTGCAGGCCAACGTCATCGCCACCAGCGGCCGGGCCGTCGAAGCCGCGGGAGATGTCGATGTGCTGCTCTTGGACAAGACCGGCACGATCACCTTCGGCAACCGCATGGCGTCGGCGTTCTATCCGGTCGACGGCGTGAAGCCCGAAGAACTCGCCGACGCGGCCCAGCTCTCGTCGCTCGCCGACGAAACGCCCGAGGGCCGTTCGATCGTCGTGCTCGCCAAGCAGAAGTACAACATCCGCGAGCGCGACATGCACGCGCTGGGCTTCGAGTTTGGAGGGGGGGGCAAGCCCGCGTCGTTCGTCCCCTTCACCGCCAACACCCGCATGAGCGGCGTCGATCTCCCCGTCTCCACGCAGTACCCCCAAGGCCGCCAGATCCGCAAGGGCTCCGCCGACGCGATCGATGCGTACGTCTCGCGCATGGGCGGCACACCGAGCGTGAGGGCCCGCGAGATCGTGAACGAGGTCTCCAAGCGCGGCAGCACGCCGCTGGTCGTCGCCGACGGCAAGGGCAAGACCCTCGGCGTCATCGAACTCAAGGACATCGTGAAGGGGGGCATCGCCGAACGATTTGCCGAGCTGCGCCGCATGGGCATCAAGACCGTGATGATCACAGGCGACAACCCGGTGACCGCCGCGGCGATTGCGGCGGAGGCGGGCGTTGATGACTTTCTCGCCCAGGCGACGCCCGAGGCCAAGCTGAAACTCATCCGCGAGTATCAGCAGGGCGGGCGACTCGTCGCCATGACCGGCGACGGCACCAACGACGCCCCCGCGCTCGCGCAGGCTGACGTCGCCGTCGCCATGAACAGCGGCACGCAAGCCGCCAAAGAAGCGGGCAACATGGTCGACCTCGACAGCAACCCCACCAAGCTCATCGAGATCGTCCGCATCGGCAAGCAGCTCCTCATGACCCGCGGCTCGCTCACGACCTTTAGCATCGCCAACGACCTCGCCAAGTACTTCGCCATCATCCCCGCCGCGTTCATGAGCACCTACCCCGCGCTGGGCGCGCTCAACATCATGCGGCTCAATCCCGCGACCGCGATCCTGTCGTCGGTCATCTTCAACGCGCTCATCATCGTCGTGCTCATCCCCCTCGCCCTCCGCGGCGTCAAGTACCGCCCCGTCGAAGCCAGCCGCCTGCTCGCGCACAACCTGCTCGTCTACGGCGTGGGCGGCCTCATCGTCCCGTTCATTGGCATCAAGCTCATCGATGTGGTTGTGAACCTGTTCTTCTAGACTTAAGCAATGACGATCACAGTAACATCCTTAAGCAACGGCACCCGACGCAACTACTTCGTGTTCGGAGCACGGGGCACGCAGGGCCGACCGATCGCACGAGCGCTGCAGGCGGCAGGCGCGTCAGTCTCGACGATCACCCGAGCACAAGACTCTGCCGCAGCGTTGGCAACCGACGGAATCAACGCGATGGTTGCGCCGCTTTCGCACACCGCCGCGGTTGCGCAGACGCTTGTGGGCGTCAATGGTGCGTTCTGGCATGTTCCCACGACCGGTGGCGAAGAGCACATCCTCACGTCGCTGCGAAACAGCACGTCAGTGCCGGCCGTGCTCAGTACCAGTGGCATTCTCCCTCCGGTTGGCGATGGGCCGTTCGCCGGCGTCACTCATCTCGCTCGCGCCGTGCTTGCCGAGCGCCTTCAAGTGTGCGTGCTCCGTCCCACCATGTTCCTCGAGGACATCGTGGACACATGTCCGCTGAACGAAGTGCGAGTCACGGGTGTCCTTCGGTATCCGTTGCCGATCGACGTGCCCATTCGCTGGGTCACGGCCTCCGCGATCGGGCAGCACGCGGCCGAGCGGCTGCTGACCCAACGCATCCATGCCGGACGTATCGCTGTACTCGGCGACCCATACACCGTGCAAGACATCGCGCTCCGTCTGTCCGCGCTCATGAAACGTGAGATCCGCGCCAAGCACTGGCCATTGGACGAGTACGCGGCCTCCATCGCCACTCGCGTCGGACGACCCGCCGCAGACGCGACCGCTGCTGTCTACGCCTGCATTGCCCGCAACATCGAGCAGTTACAGCACGCGGCAGCGGGTGAGATGGAACACCTGCTGGGTGACTGTGTTCGGCCTTGGCTCAAGACCCTCGACTAAAGAAGCACCAGCATGAACCACCTCCGCCCCGCCCTCGTCCTCTTCGCGATCCTCTCGCTCATTACTGGCGTGGTCTACCCGCTCGTCATCACCGGCATCGCGCAGGTCGCGTTCGCAGACAAGGCCAACGGCTCGATTATCACGAGTGCCGCGAGCGCCGCCGCCGGCAAGCCCATCGGCTCGTCACTCATCGGCCAGGAGTTCGCCCCCCGCACGAGCGCCGCCGCCGCGCAGCACGCCAAGTGGTTCTGGGGCCGCCCCAGCGCGACGAGCCCCGTGCCCTACACCGCGCTCAACCTCGACAATGGCACCGGCTCCAGCGGCAGCAACCTCGCCCCCACAAACCCCTCGCTGCTGGAGAACATGAAGGCCCGCGTCGCCGCCCTCGACGCGGCGGACGCGAGCGTTGCCATCGTGCGGGTCGCTGCGGGATCAAACGCACGGGGCACGCCCGTCCCCGTCGACCTCGTCACCGCCTCCGCCAGCGGCCTGGACCCGCACATCTCCCCCGCCGCGGCCGAGTACCAGGTGCCGCGCATCGCCAGGGCCCGCGGCATGCCGGAGGAGGCGGTGCGAACGCTGGTGCGAACGCACACGCGCGGTCGCGCGCTGGGCGTCCTCGGCGAGCCGGTGGTGCATGTGCTCGAACTGAACCACTCGCTCACGCGGGGGTCGCTTGGCGGGTGATCTACGATTGGCGATGAGCATCGAGTACTCGTTCGACGCGTCGCGCATCGATGTCGACCAGGCGTGGCGGCTGCTCCGCGAGACCTACTGGTCGCCCGACGTGCGGCGGGATGTCGTCGAGCGTGCGATCGCGCACAGCATCGTGATGGGCGCGTTCGACGCGGACTCGGGCAGGATGGTCGGCTTCGCACGGGCCGTGACCGACCGCGCCACGTTCGCCTGGCTGTGCGACGTCATCGTCGTCGAGGCGTGGCGCGGACGCGGCATCGCGACGCAGATGGTGCGGGCCCTCATCGCCCACCCGGATCTGCGGACGCTGCGGCGCTGGTGCCTGGCGACCAAGGACGCGCACCGCGTCTATGCGCCCATGGGCTTCGTCCCCGTCCAGGCTGATCGCTGGATGGAACTCAAGCTCGATCCGGCGGCGTGGTCGCAGAAGGAGGAACGCGTCTGACCGACTCCAGACCCGATCCCGATTCTCTGCTGAGACAGGCGCAGCGGGAGGTCGGCGGCCAGACCCGCGGCCGCCTCAAGATATTCTTCGGCATGTCCCCCGGTGTCGGCAAGACCTACGCCATGCTCGCCGCGGCCCAGCGCATGGCGGCGCAGGGCGTGGACGTCGCCGTCGGCGTCGTCGAGACGCACGGCAGGGCCGAGACCGAGCAGATGCTGCTTGGACTCGACATCATCCCCCGCGTCACGATCGACTATCGCGGGACTACGCTGCACGAGTTCGACGTGGATGCGGCAACCCGCCGGCGGCCCGACATTCTCCTCGTCGACGAGCTGGCCCACAGCAACGCGCCGGGATCGCCGTCGGGCCGCGCCAAGCGGTGGCAGGACGTTGAGGCGTGCCTGGCCGCGGGCGTCAACGTCTACACGACGCTGAACGTGCAGCACCTCGAGTCGATCAACGACGTCGTCGCGCAGATCACGGGCGTGAAGGTTAGCGAGACCGTGCCCGACCGCGTCTTTGACGAGGCCGACGAGATCGAACTGGTGGACCTGCCCCCGGATGCGCTGCACGAGCGGCTCAAGGCAGGCAAGGTCTATCTGGGCGAGAGCGCCGTCCGCGCCGTCGATCCGAGCGACGGCTTCTTTCGCAAGGGCAATCTCACAGCGCTCCGCGAACTGTCGCTCCGCCGCACCGCGGCGTGGGTCGATTCGGAGATGCGGCGGTACAAGCAGGACCGGGGCATCCACGCCGTCTGGCCCGCGGGGGAGCGGATCGTCGTCGCCGTCAGCCCGAGCCCCATGTCGGGCAAACTGGTGCGGGCCGCCAAGCGGATGGCCGCAGGGCTGCACGCGGACCTTATCGCGGTGTACGTCGAAACTCCTCGCACGGCGAACCTGTCGGCTGCGAACCGAGAGCGGCTCGACGCGAACCTGCGGCTGGCCGAGTCGCTTGGGGGGACGACGCACACCGTCGCCGGCGAAATTGCCGCCCGCGA
>JAIYDA010000052.1 GCA_027487735.1 Planctomycetaceae bacterium
CCCAGCCAGCGCATGTAGCGCATCATCGCGAAGAACTGCACCGCGAACGCGACGAACCCGAGCACAGAGACCACGATGCCAAGCAGGCCGAAGATCGCAGCGCCAGCGGCCACCGGCGCGCCGGGCGCCCCGCCCGCAAGTCCGCCGCCGGCGAAGAACCCTGCGCCCGCGACCAGAAACCCGAGCAGGCTGCACACGATCGACGCAATCGCTGCGATGCGCACCCACTTGCGAGGTCCATCGGGCGAGTCGGCGCCGGTAAAGCGCGGGTCGGGCTCGGTGAGCTTGAGGTAGCCGAAGAAGATCATGATGGCGACCGCAAGCTGCACGGCTGGCACCAGCACGCCCACCAGTGCCACGGCGTTGCCGCCACCCGCCGCGCCCGCCGCAGTTCCTGCGCCAGCAGCGATGCACACGGTGGCGAGCGTTGCGACGATCATGAGCAAAATGCCATTCAGCACGAGCGAGTGCCCCTTGAGGAGCGCTGCAAGATACTCGGGCGAGGCATACTGCAGCAGCACACCGCGCAGGCTGTCGGCGACGGGCGTGCCGCACTCGGGGCAGACGCCCGTGGTCGCGATGCCGCGGAGTGCGTAGCCGCACTTATAGCAGGCGGAGCCATCGACAGTGGGGGAGGCGGTCACCGGCGGAGGGAAGGAGTCGCTTTGCTGCATAGGCGAGCAATGTACCCGAGGTTTGCTCCCGCCGCAAGGGGGATAGTGCGAAGTTCTTGCAAGCGCTCACACCCGCGGTGCGTTTGCTTCAAGCTTCGCGAGGTCGTCGGCATATCGCTCGCGCAGGGGCTCGATCACGTCGCGCACGAATCGCTCGGTCTGTTCCACGCTGCGCCCGACATACTGCATGGGGTCCAGCAGGTTGTCCCAGCGCAGCTCGTCGTGCAGCGGTCCGCCCCGGGCGGTGCTCCAGAATCGCTTGTCGCTTTGCAGGCGCTCGAGCAAGTCGTTGTCGAGCCCCTCGTGCTTCACGCGCATGCCCGCCACCTGCGCGTGCTCGCGAATGAGCTCGTGATACTCCTGGCGGTCGCCCCCGCGCTGCACGCAGGCCATGAGGATGTTCTCCGTCGCCATGAAGGGCAGTTCGGCCATCAGGTTCTTGCGCACCATCGCCTCGTGCACGATGAGCCCGCTCGCGACGTTGTGCATGAGGTCGAGCGCACCATCGAGCGCGAGGAACGCCTCGGGCAGGCTGAGGCGGCGGTTGGACGAATCGTCGAGCGTGCGCTCCAGCCACTGCGTGGCGGCTGTGTCGTAGGCGTTGCCCACGAGGTTCATGACAAAGCGCGTGAGGCCGCAGATGCGCTCGCAGCGCATGGGGTTGCGCTTGTAGGGCATGGCGGAGGAGCCAATCTGCTTGTCTTCGAAGGGCTCGTCGAGCTCTTTGCGATTGCAGAGGAGGCGGATGTCGGTGGCGATTTTGTGGAGGACGGCGGCGCAGGATGCGAGGTCGGCGAGGATGAAGGTGTCAATGACGCGGGGGTATGTTTGGGTGACAAGATCAAACGTGTACTCGCTATTGAACCGACACGCATCCTCGCTCGCGAAAGCGAGTGGATCGGTTGAAAGCAATTGCTCTCGCTGTTGTTCGTACTTGCGAAGGTGCTTAGGCTGAAGCTCTTTGGCGGTGATGTCAGCAATCGACGCTTCGCACTGCTCAATAGCCGCACTGAGAAGCCCTTCGGGTTCTTGGTGAATGGCATTGAAAGAAGCACCGGGATGGACCTTGCTCAGAAACTTCGCTTCGAGACGGTCGGCGTGGCGTGCATCGCCCAAAAGCGCTGAGAACGCAGCTTGTGTCCCTGTTGCGCCACGCAAGCCTCGGAGCATGAGTCCGCCAGTAAGTTGTCTCGACCATCCACCAGAGTTGCGGAAAGTGATGTGAAGTTCGCACGCATACTGAGCGAACCTTCGGCCCACGGTCAGTGGTTGTGCGGGTTGATAGTGTGTGAAGCCCAGCGTGGGCGTGTGCACATGCTTGGTTGCCACTGCGCCAAGGTCGATGATGAGCCGAGCAAGCTTATCGCGAACGAGCTCTCTCGCGGCATGAATGGTGACCAAATCCGCGTTACACACCACATCCTGGCTCGTCATCCCCAAATGAATAATCCCCTTGGCCTTCGGGCATGCGTCCCCCAGCGCGTGCACGTGCGCCATGACATCATGCCGCAGCTCGCGCTCATACTTCTCCGCGGCTTGCATCTCTGCATCGGTGATGCCGCGCTCGACAACCGCGCGAAGCTCCTCCACCTGCTCGCGCGTCACCAGCTCGCGCGTTCTCGCCCCTGGTGGCACAGGCGTCTCGCCTGTGCCACCAGTTGTGCTCTTCGGTGTGCCACCATCAGCCTTGGTCAACTCATGCTGCGCCTCCGCTACCGCGAGCCAAATCTTGCGCCACAGGTTGAACTTGTGACGCGGGCTCCAGAGCGCGAGCATCTGCTTGCTGGCGTTGCGAGAGGCGAGGGGCGAGGTATAGGTGTCGTATGCGGACATGCCCGCAGGGTAATGCCTCGCCAGGCCGCGAGCGAATCCTCCACACAGATTGATCGTTGGCAACGCGCGAGCGTCTAGGCCGCCGCACTCCGCCCCTGCCACGTCACGCTCCCCGCCACCGCGTTCTCTTCGCTCGCCAGCAGATCGCGCACGCGTGCAAACTCGCTCTGCACACGAACAAACGCCTCGACAAGCTGCGGATCAAAGTGCGTGCCCGCGTTGGAGGTAATCACCTCGCTCGCCTGCGCGTGCGAGAGTGCAGGCTTGTACACGCGCTTGGTCGTCAGCGCGTCGTACACGTCGGCGATCGCCACAAGCCGCGCCGCGAGCGGAATCTGCTCTCGCGCGAGCCCGTGCGGATAGCCCGTGCCGTCCCAGCGCTCGTGGTGGCTCATCGCCACCTGCGCCGCCATCTCGATCAGCTCGTCCTCGCCCACCACGCTGCGAATCGCCATCAGCGTGTCGGCTCCGATGATGGTGTGCGTCTGGATGACCGCTCGCTCGTCGGGCGTCAGCGGGCCGCGCTTGAGCAGCACGTGGTCGGGCACGCCCACCTTGCCGATGTCGTGCATCGCCGCCGCGGTGCGCAGCAGCCGCACCCAGCCGTGCGTGATGAGCGGGTTGTCCTTCGCGGCCTCGTTGGCCAGCATCTCGCAGTACGTGCAGATGCGCTCCAGGTGCTTGCCCGTGTCGGTGTCGCGATAGTCTGCCAGCTTTGCGAGCCCGAAGATGAGCCCATCGCGGTTCGCCACGCTCTTGCGCGTGCGGCGATCGACCTCGATCTCCAGCCGCGCGTTCGCGCTGCGCAGCTGCGCGTCGTGCTTGCGCATCAGCAGCACGGTGCCCACCAGGCTCACGCCCAGCAGCGCGATGCCCGCGATGCTCGCCATCATGAGCGCGTCCTCGGTGACGTGCGCGCTCGCTGCGGCGAGGTTGTCGGTGGGTTGGCTCACGAGCAGTCGTGCGCGGAGCTTGGGGCTGTAAACGATCGCGAGCGTGCTGTTGCCGCTCAGCAGGTTCGTCGTGCCGGTGCGCACCTCGTTGTTGCGCATCCAGCCCACCTCAACGACGTCGTTCGTGTCGTCGAGGCGAATGGGCTGCCAGCTGTAGTCCTGTGTGCGGATGGTCGCGTCCTGCCGCAAGTCCGGATGGCAAAGCACCCGGCCCTCATCATCGAGCAGCAGCACCGTCACGCCCAGGGGCACCTCAAAGCGCTCCACAAGCTGCTGAGCCCGCAGCCACTCGGGCGTGTCATAGGTGAAGGGGTTGTGCACCTCCTTCTCCAGTGCCGCCGCGAAGTTGGTCGCGATGCGCCGATTCTCGTCGATGGCGCGAGCCCCGATCTTCTCCGAAAGGCCCGACTCCGCCCGCTGTAGCATCACAAAGCCGCCCACGCCCAGCGTGAGCACCTGCAGCGCGATGCTCGCGCTCAGCACGCCATTGCGGCTGAACAGCCATGCGGTTTTGGAGCGGCTTCTGACCACGGTTCAGGGTGGTGCATCGGCTTGCGCGTGCTCTGCGCCCGCGCTCGCATGAGCGCGTCGCGCACTTTCCTGCGTGCGTGCGCCGCCTACCCCGCGCGGATGGTCTGTGCAGTGTTTGCGCGAGGCGAGCGGGCTTGCCCCAGAACCTCTCTGAGTGCCGAGAACATGCGACGCTGGCAGTGCGCACGCGGGTTTACACCGGAAACTCGCGCGCTAGGAGCGCGTCGCTCGCAGCCGCGCTGCCCGCGATGGCTTGCCAGTCGGCGTGCGGGCCCGCGGCGATGCGAGCCAGCCGGGGGTCGCTATTGCCAAGCTCGCGGGCAAGGTCCTCGCGAACCGGGCGGTGCAGGGCCTCGCTGAGTGCTAAGCGCCGCTCCGCCTCGCGTGAGAGGAGCGCCTGCGCCACCTGTGCCACGCGTGCGGCATGCTCCGACGATGCCGACTTCGCAACCAGCCCAACAGTGCACGGAATCAGCAGTCGCGCGTCATCCACTTCGGTCGCCTCGGCGGCAGCGGGCGCACTCGCAAAGTCCACCTTCCATCCCTCGCGCTGTCCGACGAACACATCATCGCTGTCGGTCAGCCCCGCGTCTGCACTCCCCTGCGCGATGGCCCGCACCACCGCCGAGTTGCCGGGGAGCAGTTGCACATTGTGCCCCCGCAGCTTTGTGCATAGGTCGCGCGTCCACGCCTCACCATGCCGCGAGACAAGGTGGGCAAAGAACGAACGCGTTGTGCCAAACTGGGGCTGTGCCATCGCAAGCCGCCCGGGCTTCACGCGAGCAAACAGCTCGTCGAGCGTCGTCGGCGCGGTGCCAGCCGCAAACACGCTCGTGCTGAAGGCGATGACCCGCGACCGCAGGGCATATCCCTGCCAGTGGCTCGTGCGCAAGGGCTTCAGCGGCGCGTGCAGCACAGCAAGGTCGTCGGGCACGGCTTGAGTGGGCAGTGGTTGCAGCACGCCCTCGCGCGCCAGCAGGCTCGTTGCAAGCGCCTCGTTGCTCCACCAGATGTCGCACTGCGGGTTGGTGCGCTCCGCGAGCAGGCGTTGCAGCAGCCCGGTCGTCTTGGTGGCCTCGGTGTCGGTCACGAGGTTGATGGCAATGCCCGACTGCACAAGCGGGGCCATCTGGCTGATCGCCTGGGCGATGGGCCTCGCGATGAAGTCGTCGATGCTCGTGTAGACCACAACCGGCGCCTGCGAAGAACGCGTCCGCTGCCCGCACCCAGCCGCGAGCAGGCTCAACGCGCTCACGCCAGCTAGACGTAGCACATCACGTCGCGACACGACGAGCCCGCGCGAGAGAGAGCGATCGTGCTGCAAAGGGCGATGTGCCGGCTTCACCATCGAAAGAGCCTCCCCAAAAAACAACATGCACGGCGGCCCAGGGCGAGCCACCGTGCGGATTGTTTCACTCGTTTGGGCCAGCGGTTGTCGCCGCAGCCAAAGATTTAGCGATTCACGGGGTAGCGCGTGAGGCGCGAGGGGCTGTTGAACAGCATCGCACGCTGCAGGTCGTCCACCGCGCCGCGGAGGTTCGTGTTCCAGGTGTGCGAGGTTTCGTTATCCAGGTCGAGCTGACGCTGGTTGTAGGTCACGAGCTCGGGCGCGCCGTCGCTGCGCACCGCAGCAAGGCGACCGCCGTCGTCCTTCAGGCCTTGGGCGCACCCACCCGCAGCGAGGCACGCGACCGCGCCAACACCCACGAGCGAAACACAACGCAGAACGCGCGAACGTGCCATGCACAACTCCTCTGTAGTTCCGACTTCAGGCTTCTGGACCCGACAAGCACAGGATACGACGCCCCACGCCCCGGGCAAGCCTTGTCCAACCCGATCTTGGTCCAACCCGATCTTGAAGCCCGCTTCCCGGACTTTTTCCCAGGGCCCATACGCGAACGCCCTGCCAACAGATGCCGCTTTCGCCTGCCCATTTGACAGGTTCTCCACCCACGAGGCATCCCCTGTGCCACTCTGGCCCCCGCCAGACCCACCAAAACGCCGTAAGTGCTTTCGCTGCAAACCCCAAGGCAGTTGGCCCGCCGCTTGCAAGCTGGGTGGTGTCGGGCGGCCTTTGGTGCACCCCGGCAGCGAAAGGGACAACCCATGCGGATGGACAAGTTTACCACGGCAGCGCAAGAAGTACTCAGCTTTGCCCAAACCGACGCCATGCAGCGCGGCAACCCTGAGATCCTGGGTCTGCACCTGCTGCTGGGCCTGCTCGACGACGCCGAGGGCAGCACCCGCGCGGTGCTCGCGAAGGCAGGGGCAGATGCCGGTCGCATCGCCAGCGCCGCCACCAGCGCCGCAGCGGGCCTGCCCACTGCCAGCAGCGGCGCGGGCAACGCTGGGCGTGCGATGATGGAGGTGCTGGCGCGGGCCGACAAAGAGCGTGAGCGCATGGGCGATGGATTCGTGAGCACCGAGCACCTGCTGCTCGCCCTTGCGCTGGTTGCGGGGCAAGCCAAAGAAGTGCTCGAGGCCGGGCGCGCGACCGCCAAGGGCCTCGAGGCCGCGATCCGCGACATTCGCGCCAAGAGCGGCGTGCAAAGCGTGCAGGACGCCGGCGCGGACAAGGGCTTTGAGAGCCTGAAGAAGTACGCCATCGACCTGACGCACAAAGCCCAGCAGGGCAAGCTCGACCCCGTCATCGGGCGCGACGATGAGATTCGCCGCTGCATGCAGGTGCTGGGCAGGCGCACGAAGAACAACCCCGTGCTCATAGGCGAGCCCGGCGTGGGCAAGACGGCAATCGCCGAGGGCCTGGCCCTGCGCAT
The DNA here is from genome assembly GCA_027487735.1 of Planctomycetaceae bacterium. Lineage (GTDB taxonomy): Bacteria > Planctomycetota > Phycisphaerae > Phycisphaerales > UBA1924 > BJHL01. Next base: position 6,769 of record JAIYDA010000052.1, read on the forward strand.
CGTGAACGGCGACTGCCCGGAGGGGATGCGCGACAAGCGCATCATGGCCTTGGACGTCGGGCAGTTGCTCGCGGGCGCGAAGTTTCGCGGCGAGTTTGAGGATCGCCTGAAGGCGGTATTGCGCGAGGTGATGGCGGCCCAGGGCAGCATCATCCTGTTCATCGACGAGCTGCACACCATCATCGGCGCGGGTGCTGCCGATGGTGCGGTGAGCGCGGGCAATCTGCTCAAGCCCGCCCTCGCGCGGGGTGAGCTCCGCTGCATCGGCGCCACGACGCTCGACGAGTATCGCAAGCACGTGGAGAAGGACGCGGCCTTTGAGCGGCGCTTCCAGCCCATCCTGGTCGATCAGCCCAACGTCGAAGAGACGGTCGCGATTCTCCGCGGGCTCAAGCAGCGATACGAGGGCCACCACGGCGTGAAGATTCTCGACAGCGCAATCCTCGCCGCTGCCCAACTCAGCCACCGATACATCGCCGATCGCTTTCTGCCCGACAAAGCCATCGACCTCGTGGACGAAGCCGCCAGCAGGCTGCGCATCGAGATCGACAGCATGCCCAGCGAGCTGGACGAGCTGCGCCGCAAAATCATGCAGCTGGAGATCGAGCGCGAGGCTTTGCGCATTGAGGGCGGGCTCGGCACGCACGTGTCCCGCGCGGCGGGTGAGTCCGAAGGCAAAGACCAGGCGCCCCACGCGGAGCGTGGGGGTACTCAAGGCCGCCGCGAGCTGGAGCGCGTGGAGAAAGAAATCTCCGAGCTGCAAGAGCAGAACCGCGCCCTGACCGCCCGCTGGGATGCGGAGAAGAAGGAGCTTGACAGCGTGAAGGCGATCAAGGGGCAGATGAGTGCCAAGCAGGTCGAGCTCGATCGTGCCCAGCGCGCGGGGCAGCTCGAGGCCGCGGCTCGCATCCGCTATGGCGACATGCGCGAGCTGGAGGTGCAGCTTCGCCAAGCCGAGACCGCGATGGCCCAGCGCCGCGCCACGGGCAACGCGCTGGTGAGCGAAGAGGTGGACGCGCAGGCGATCGCCGAGGTCGTGGCCCGCTGGACGGGCATCCCGGTGTCGAGGCTCGTGGAGAGCGAGCGCGACAAGCTGCGCGAGGCCGAGAAGATGCTGCGCGAGCGCGTGGTGGGGCAAGAGCACGCGCTCCGCGCGGTGGCGGATGCCGTGCGCCGCAGCCGGGCTGGGCTGGGAGACCCCAACCGCCCGATCGGAAGCTTTCTGTTCCTGGGCCCCACGGGCGTGGGCAAGACCGAGACGTGCAAGGCCCTCGCCGAGTTTCTGTTCGACACCGACGAGGCGGTCGTGCGCATCGACATGAGCGAGTATGGCGAGAAGCACGCCGTTGCTCGCCTGGTGGGCGCGCCCCCGGGCTACGTGGGCTACGACGAGGGCGGGCAGCTGACCGAGACTGTGCGCCGCAGGCCCTACAGCGTGGTGCTGCTGGATGAGATCGAGAAGGCCCACCCCGACGTCTTCAACATTCTGCTGCAAGTGCTCGACGATGGCCGCCTGACCGACGGCCAGGGCCGCACCGTGGACTTTAAGAACACCATCATCGTCATGACCAGCAACTATGGCAGCGCGCAGATTCAAGAGCTGACTGCGAGCGGCGCGGAGGACTGGGAGATCGAGGCCGCGATGCGCGAGCTGCTGCGGCGTGGCCCCGCCGCGATGGCGACCGACGAGCTGGGCAAAGCCGCGGGCCTGCCCAGCAAGGTGCGCGACGTGATGAGCAAGGCGGCGCAGACGATGGCGGGCCTCGGGCAGGGGGGCGGGCTGATGCGTCCCGAGCTGCTCAACCGCATCGACGAGGTCGTGGTGTTTCACCAGCTGGGCAAGGAGAGCATGGGCGGCATCGTCGAGATTCAGCTCCGCAGGCTGCGCCAGCGCTTGCAGGAGCGCGGCATGACCCTCGAGCTGACCGACGGCGCGAAGCAGCTGCTCGCGACCGAAGGCTGGGACCCGCAGTTTGGTGCGCGCCCGCTCAAGCGGACGATCCAGCAGCGCATCGAGAACCCGCTCGCGAGCCGAATTCTGGGCGGCGAGTTTGGCGATGGCGACACGATTCGCGTGGACGCAGCGGGGGGTGGGTTTGTGTTCGCGAAGTGAAGCAAGGAGTCAGCACAGAGACACAGAGACGCAGAGGAAGAGGAGAAGAAAGAGGGATAGGCAACAGGCGACGGGCAACAGGCAACAGGAAGAACTGCGTGGTGCTTTCGCTTCGATCGTGCCGACGGCAAGTTCATTCGCGTCCTTCACGCTGTGAGCGCTGGTGTTTCCGTCTCCTTCTCCATCTCCTGTCTCGTGTCTCATGTCTCATGTCGCCCGTCGCCTCTCGCTCTTCTCCCCTTCCTCTGCGTCTCTGCGTCTCTGTGCTGAAATCGAAGAGCCCATCGCTCCCATCTCCGACGCGTCTCGGAGTTCACGCCTTGCTCGCCCGCTTCGGCATCACCCGCGCCAGCCCAAACATCTGCCACGCGCTCCACGCATACGCCAGCGAGGCAATGACAAGCGGCCACGTGAAGCTGTCCGTCATGCGATAGAGCGCAACGCCCAGGAACTGAAACACCGCGCCGCGCAGCCCCACAAGCGTCGCGTGGATCGCGACATACGCCGGCACCTTGTCCGGGCTTGGCGCGAGCGACACGGGCCCGAGCATCCACCCCACGCTCGCCCCCGCGTGCGCCACGCCATAGCACGCGCTCACGATGATGAGGTCGGTCTCGTTGCGCGCGAAGATGAGCCCGATGGGGTAGAACAGCAGCAGAAAGAAGCTGATAGCCGTGCTGCGCACCGCGCCGAGCTTGTCCAGCGCGAGCGCCGCCGGATAGAGGCATGCCACGAGCGCGAGCAGATACGCCACGTGCGTGCTGCGTGCAAACTGCTCATACGTCAGGTCGAGCTTCTTGGTCGCGAGGATGGGCAAGAGCGCATAGCCGATCATCCACCCCGCGCCATACGTCATGTACGCGCCCTCATAGCGAGCAAACACCCGGTCCTGCCTCAGCACCTCGCGCATGTGGGCGATGGGGCTCCACACCTCGTGCAGCGCGTCGCCCCATGCCGAGCCCAGCGCGGTGCGCTGCCGCGTGCCATCCCGATTGGCATGCATGCTCGCGCCCATGCTTGGCCCCGTGGGCAAGGGTGAGTATCGCCTGCCCACGTGCCACAGCAGCCACACCCCAAGCAGCTGCACGCACACCGCAGCGGGCATGTACGCGCGAAAGCTCTCGGGGTTGGTGGTCAGCAGGTCTCCCACCAGCCAGCCCAGCCCCGCGCTGCAGAGCATGCTCGCGCCCCACACGCTGCTATACGCCCGGCTCTGGCGATCCTTCGCATAGATGCTCTTGAGCAGGCTGCCGCTGAGGATGGGCCACGCCGCCCCGCCCGCGCTCGCGATGATGTGCGGCACGAGCAGCCACCAGAAGTCTCGCGCGGGCGCGATCGCCGCGATGGGCAGGCACGCGACGACGAAGTAGAGCGCGATGGCGCGGGTAAAGCCGATGCGAGCAAAGATGCCGCCCCAGAAGATGCTCAGCACAAACAGCACCGTGGGCGGCATCGTGATGAGCAGGCTCTGCCAGTCGCTCGCGCCAAAGTATCGCTTCGCGAGCACGGGCAGAATGAACACCGTCGCCTGCCCAACCGCCTGCACCATCAGCACGCCCAGCCCATGCAGCAGCAGCGTGAAGAGCCAGGGTTTGGGCGGTGCGGGGGCGGCAACTTCTGGAGGTGATTCATGCATGGTTGTGTGCCGTCACCGTCACTGCCGCGATTTGCCCGCACTCAGGGAGCGACTCTCTGCACGCCGCCTTCGCTCGCCATCGCGCTTCAGATGCCGCAGCCACGCATGCGGTGCACCCGCCTACGCCCGCTCGCTCAGCACGCCGCTCAGCTTGCCCCACAGGTCATCCAGCCTGCCCATGAACGCGCTGCGATCAGGCAGCCCCATGGCGCACGCCAGCAGCAGCTCGATCATCGCGTGATAGTCGTCCAGCCCGATAAACTCCGGGCCCACCTCGTAGCGCGTCAGCGTCCCGGCCTGCGCTTCATCCAGGCGCGACATGTTGTGATAGTTGCCCAAAGGCAAGCACACGCACATCGCCTCGTAGCCGAACGCGCAGAAGACGCTCGCCTCGCACGCGCCGCCCGCCATCAGCTTGCGCTGCCACTTCCAGGTGGGCAGCTCGCTCAGCTTCTGGCTCGCCGTCACGGTGCTCCCGCCGCCAGCGATGTCCTGCGCCCGCTGCGCCACCGCATCCACCAGCGTGGGCGAGAAGACGCTCACGCGGTCGCCCACGCGCACGATGACGCCGCCATGAATCGGGCTCTCCGCGAAGCTCCGGCTGTTTTCCAGCGCAATCACGCGGGCATTCTCTTCCATCGTTCCCAATCGGCACGCGGCGATCGCGCCGACAAACCCGATCTCTTCCGCACGCGTGAACAGCAGCCGCACGTGGCTCACCTGCTGCGCAAACTTCGGGTCACTCGCCGCGGCGCGGGCAAGCACGTGCATCGTGCTCAGGGCTGCCGCCGCCGCAGAGAGGTCGTCGCACGCGAGCGTGTAGGCCCTGTTTCCCTCGATGCGAGCCGGGCCTACGTCCCACACGCCCACGTCGCCAGGCTTCACCCACGTCAACATGTTCGCCTTGCCATCCAGCTCGCAGATGTATCGCTTGAAGCGCTGGTCGGGCGCCTCGCTCGGTCCGATGATGGTGCCCTTCGTGAAGGCGGGCTTATCGATGTCGCTCGCGCCATCGCCTTCCACATCGAGCCTGCCGTGCAGCACGATGCGCGCACCCGGAAAGTACTCGCTCATCACGCCGCCCCGAAAGCTCAGCTCCACCATCGTGGGTGCGATCACCCGCTCCACCACAAACGCCGGGTGGTCGAGGTGGGCAGTGATGTACAAAGGTCGCTGCACGCCCGGCGCAGCGGCGGGCGGCGCGCTCCCCTGCGAGAGGCTCGCCGCGAGCGCATGCAGAGCTTCCGCAGCAGCGTGGGCCGCGGCTGCTGCTGCGTCCTTGGTGTGCTCCTTGCCGCCCGCCTCGCGCGCAAAGGCACTGCTGAGTTTGCCAGGAATCGCCGCGAGCTTTTGCGCCGCGATCTGCTGCAAGTACTGAATATTGCTCGCGGCACGCTCGGAAAGGCCCGGACCCTCGACGCTGGGTTCGACCGGTGACGCAAGGCTGAGCACGAGGTTGCCCGCCGCGTCCTGCTCGAGCACGATGTTTGGGTGGTCGGCGACGAACCGCTCAATCCACGCGACCACACGGTGCTCATGCCCCGCCGCGGTGGGAATCTGCGTGAGCTCGAGGAGCCAGCGCTCGAACTGCGCAGCGTCTCCCTCGCGCAGGAGGGAGCGATGCCATATTGCAGCAGGTGCGGTCATGGCGGGAGGATAGGTGAAGCTGTTCGGAAGGTGTCAAGGGCAGCAGAATTCGGCGTGCGGACACCCCACACGAACATTCACGCTTCGCTGCTGCAAGATTGGAGGCTGGCGTGCCCAATGATCGCGGAGAGACGTACCGAGAGACGTGTTTCAGGCCTTCGGAGCTTCTGCCTCCGCAACTCAGAGAGAGAGATCATGCACACCAGTTTTCTTCCCGCCGCAGTCTGCTGCGCCGCGCTTGCTGCCCCTAGCGCGCACGCAGCCCTCAACCTCATTCCGAGCACCAGCCCGCTGTCGCACGCGAGTAACCTCGTCGCGAACGGCAGCTTTGAAGTCGGCGCGCCCGTGATGAGCGCGCCGGTGGCGTGGGCCAACCCCTCGATCGCCGGCAACACCGTGCCACCAGGCTGGATTGCCACGGGCACCACCTCGACTTACGCCACATGGGGAAACACGGGCGTCGCAGGCCAGGGCATCCGTGGCTCAGCCGCCTTTCCCGATGGTTCGAACGGGCTCTACTTTGGCAACCTCTTTACGGGCGTGAACCTCACTCCAACGTTCCAGCCCTCGGGGCGGGTCACGTTTCCCGGCACGCCCGTGTTTACGCCCACCTTTGGCGGGTCGTGCACGCTGACCCAAGTCGTGAACACCCACCTTTCGCCCGCCCCCTCATACCTCTTCTCGTTCTGGACCTCGGGCGAAGACGCGGCTGTGCCGGGCAATGCCTACGCCCCCGGCATCATGGGCTTGCAAGTCACGAATGTGCTGCCCGGCGATCCGATTCAGTACCTCTCGATTCCCAGCGGAGCGAGCGCGAGCAACGCACGCGTCTACACCTTCAGCTTCGTGCCGCTCAATCCTTCACTCCCCGTCGCGATCAAGTTCATCAACTGGGGCCACGTGAACTCCATCGCCGGTGCGCCCGCGCCCTTCAGCACCGAGCTCGTGCTCGACGATGTGATCATCAACGCGGTGCCCGCCCCTGGGGCCTTGGGGTTGATGGGTGCGGGCTTGCTGATGCGCAGGCGTCGTCGCGCGTGAACGAGCGTGCGTGTCGCACAGACGACGGGGTGAGCCGCCGCCGCATGCATCGACAACGATGCATCGCGGCGTTCTCGCGCGTATCCTGCGAGAAGCCGGGCGGGTAGCTCAACGGCTAGAGCATTCGCCTTACACGCGAAGGGTTCAGGGTTCGAATCCCTGCCTGCCCATTCAAAGAGGTGTCGAAAGAGAGAGGTGTCGAGGTTTCGAGGTGTCGAGGTGTCAAGGCACCCAGGTTTCAAGGGGGAGCAGGGCTGAGCCACTTCAGAGTTTGCGTTCATCTGCTTCTCCCCCCTCGACCCCTCGACACCTTGAAACCTCGACACCTCTCTTCCCCCCATGCGTCCGCTCGATCTCCTCTACATCCCCCTCGCGCTCGCGACCGCGCCCTGGTGGGCGACCAAGAAGCGCGTGGGGTGGCGCGAGCGGCTGGGGTGGCAGGGGCCAAAGGCGCTCTCGGGTGGTCGCAAGCGGGTGCTGCTGCATGCCGTGTCGGTGGGTGAGGTCTCGGCGTTGCGGGCCCTGGTGCCTCTGCTCACGCCCCACGTCGATGTCGTGGTGTCCGCCACCACCGATACCGGGCTCGCCCGGGCCCACGAGCTGTATGGCAAGCACGAGGCAGCCCACCCCAGCTTTGCGCAGGTTGTGCGCTTTCCGCTGGATTTTTCCTGGGGCGTCGAGAAGTTTCTCGACGCGATCGACCCAGCCGCGGTCGCGCTCGTGGAGCTTGAAGTCTGGCCCAACTTCGTGCGCGAGTGCCACGAGCGGCACGTGCCCATCTGCATCATCAATGGCAGGCTCAGCGAGCGCAGCCACGCTGGATATAAGAAGATACGCCGCCCCTTCGGCAAGTGGCTCCGCATGCTGAGCTGGGTGGGCGTGCAGGACCGCACCTACGCCGGGCGATTCATCGACCTTGGGTGCGAGGCGAGCAAGGTGCTGCTGACCGGGAGCATGAAGTGGGACAGTGCGACAATCAGTGCGCAGGTGCCTGGGGCTGAAGAACTTGCGCGAGAGATGGGGATCGATCGCGCGCGCCCGCTCGTGGTGGCAGGCAGCACCGCCGAGGACGAAGAGGCGTTGCTGCATGCGAGCGTGCCCGCTGGGGTGCAGTTGCTGTGCGCGCCGCGCAAGCCGGAGCGATTTGCGGAGGCAGCGCGGGCGATGCCGGGGTGTGTGAGGCGGTCGCAAGGTGTTGCGAGGGCGGGAGATAGATTCCTGCTCGACACGATCGGCGAGCTCCGCAAGGCGTATGCGCTGGCGGATGTGGTCGTGATGGGGAGAAGTTTTGGGACGTTGTATGGGTCAGACCCGGTCGAGCCAATCGCGGTGGGGAAGGCGACGGTCATTGGCCCGGCGCATCGCGATTTTCAGGTGATGGTTGATGCGCTCGTGGCGGGGGGTGGGCTGGAAGTGACGGATCGGGCAGGGCTTGCGGGCACACTGGCTCGGCTGCTAGCGGATGGCGCGGCGCGGGCGATGCTGGCGGAGCGAGGCCAGCGGGTGATCGTGGCGCAGCAGGGGGCAAGCGAGCGGTATGCGGAGTTGTTGTTGCACGAGGCTGGGGTGCGCGGGGGTGGGGGCGCAGGTGGGGCCGGAGGTGGGGGGGTGGAGCAGGAGACAGAGCCCGCGGCGGCAATCTCGCAACGGAAATGACTGGGGGGTGGTCCGGCGCGTTGAGGGGGCAACAATGCCCGCTCCAGAGAAGACAGGGGTTTGGGTGGGTGGGAGGGGAGCGAAGGGTGCAATGCGCGGGCTTTGTGTACGCCAGGATGGTCTTGGCAGAGCACGTGCGGGCGACGTCAACACGGACTGGGTGCTTGGCAGGGTTGATAAGCGTGCCGTCGATCGTGGGAACAGGCCCCCCGTGGTCGTGCGTATCGACGCTCTGCCGGTGAGCACAGCGGGCGCGACAGTGCCCTGCTGAAGAACAGCACCTAAGGCGCGAGGCCAAGGCTCGCACCCAAGGCACCCACGCAAGGTGCAAGCCGAGACGAGCACGCAGCGCTTGCCCTCGCAGAAAGCCACCGAGCGAAACGACAGAAGCTCGGAGAGGCGGCAGAGTGCACCGGCAAGCACGCACAATGAGCAGGCATGTCGGTGATGGCTTGTGTTGGGCCGGCGTAGGTCCTGAGTCGGTCATGAGTGGGGTATGAGTGGGGTATGGGAGCAGTGGTCGGGCGCTGGCTGAAAAGCGAGAGCGTCGGCAGTCGTGGGTGGAACGGAGTCGGTGGGCGAGGTGTTGGGCAAAGAGTTGGAAAAGGCATCGGTGGGTGGTTCGCTGGTGCCCGGGTGGAAGCGGAGAATGGCGGCGAGTTGGCAAGCGGAGTTGCACGTATGACGACCAAGTCGAGCACGATTGTTCCGGGCGGTGCGCAGCGTTTGAGCGACAAGCTGGGCGCGCGAGAGGCATTGGGGGACAGTGTGGGTCGTGCGGCGCGGCGCATCGCGCGGCTGGCTCGGGCCATGGTGGGGGTGCAGGGTCGTGCGGCGAGCCTGGGCTCGATGGGGCAGGTCTCTTTCGAGCAGCTTGAGGGGCGGCAGTTGCTGAGCCTGGAGGCCCTGCCCGCGAGCGCGAGCTGGACGCGCTGGGGCGAGGCGATGGTGCCCGCGGTGACCAACTCGTACATCATCACGTTCAACGACTACCAGAGCGACGACAACGCGCGGCTCATGACGCAGGACGCGGTCGCGTCGCTGGGCGTCACGGCGACGAACATCACGCCCATCGGGCGCGGCATGTGGGCGACGTTTACGACGCAGGGCGCGATCACGCCCGCGATGGCAAAGCGCCTTGCGCAGAGCATGCCTCAGGTCGAGTGGGTGGAGCCCAACCAGATTCGGAAGTCGTCGGCGGTGCCCAACGACGCGGAGTACAACACGCAGTGGTTCCACAATAACACCGGGCAGTTCCCGCCCGACTCGACGAACCCCCTCCCGGGTGTGGAGGACGCGGACATCGACACTGAGCAGGCGTGGGACATCACGATCGGCTCACGCGACGTGATCATCGGCGTGATCGATACGGGCGTGGACATCGACCACCCCGACCTCCGCAACAACATCTGGACGAACCCGGGCGAGATCGCCGGCAACGGCATCGACGACGACGCGAACGGGTATGTGGACGACGTGAACGGGTATGACTTCGCGATGCTCGACAACGATCCGCGCGAGGAGTTTGACCCGCGCGGCAACGGCGAGGACGTCATCCCGGTGTTTGCGCACGGCACGGCGGTGGCGGGCGTCATCGCGGCGGTGGGCAACAACGGCACGGGCGTGACGGGCGTTGCGTGGAACCTGAGCATCCTGCCCATGAAGATCGCGCAGACCGACGGCTCGCTGAGCACGGGCGCGATCGTGGCGGCGCATGCCTATGCGACGCTGCTGCGTGAGCGCGGCATCAACCTCGTCGCGACGAACAACAGTTACGGCGGCTACGGCGGTGCCGAGCAGTTCTACGAGGACTCGACGGAGACGACGCGAGGCGCAGAGCGCGCCGCGATTCAGCGCTATCTCGACTCGGGCGGCACGTTCATCGCGGCGGCTGGCAACGACAGCTTCAACAACGACAACGCGTTCACCGATCCCAACGGCAGCACGGCCTACCCGGCGAGCTACAGCCTGCCCGGACTCATCTCGGTCGCGGCGACGAACCGCCAGGATGGCCTCGCGGGCTTCAGCAACTTTGGCGTGCAGACGGTGGACCTGGCGGCCCCGGGCGAGGACATCCGCACGACGTTCTTTGAGAACGGTCAGAGCACGTATATCACGACGGCGGGCACGAGCTTCGCTGCCCCGGTGGTGGCGGGCATCGTGGGCCTCATCAAGAGCATCAAGCCCAACGCGAGCGCGGTGGAGATTCGCGAGCTGCTCATCAACACGAGCGATCCGCTCCCTGGCCTGCAAGGGCTGGTTCGCAGCGGCGGTCGCGTGAACGCAGGCCGCGCGGTGCGGGCCGCGAGCATCGACGGCCCGATCGTGCAGGCCTTCCTGCCTGGCCCGCAGACGACGCAGTTTGACGCGGTGACGGGCTCGCCCCTCAGCACGCTTGCGTTTACGTTCAGCGAGGCGATTGCTCCCGGAACGCTGAGCACCAGCACGGTGACGCTGCTGGGCGACGGCGCGGACAACATCTTTGGCACGGGCGACGATGTTGTCGTGCCCGTGAGCAGCGTGGGCCTTGCCTCGGGCAACACACGCCGCGTGAACATCGGGCTGAACCTTGCAGGCTTTGCGGGCCAGCGCCTGCCCGTGGACAACTATCGCATCACGCTTGGCGCTGCGGGCTTCCGCGACAGCCAGGGCAACCGCCTGAACGGCAACAACGTGAGCGGGCAGGACGAGGTCCGCACGTTCCGCGTCGTTGCGACGAGCGCGGACAACGAGCCCAACGAGACGTTCGCCACAGCGACGCGCGTGAACTTCGATGCCAGCGGCACGGCAACGCTCAACGGCGCGACCATCGGCAACGGGCCTGCGGGCGTGTTCGATGTCGACATGTACCGCGTCGACCTTGCCACGGGCGGGCAGATCTCGGCGCAGGTGGTGGCGCAGCGTCTCACGGGCGGCAGCACGCTGGACAGCTATCTGCGGCTCTTTAGCGCCACGGGCCAGGAGCTGGTGGATAACGACCAGGCCTTCGGGCAGGACGCGGCGGTGGACTTCTTCGTCCGCACGGGCGGCACGTATTACATTGGCGTGAGCGGCGCGGGCAACGAGACGTACAACGCCGTCGATGCGACGGGCGTGCGGACGCAGTCGCGCGGCAACTATCGCCTCGACATCGCGGTGCGCCTGAGCCAGGACGACGTGCTGGAGTACAACGGTCGGAACAACGCGGTGATCGGGCAGCCCTCGCTGCCCCTGAACATCCCGCGCGGCGGCGAGCCTGTCTTCCCGCCCACGAGCACGCAGGGCACGACGACGGCCGCGATCAACGTGACCGACTCGCGCCAGGTGCTGGATGTGAACCTGTCGCTGGTCGCCGAGCACACGGCGGTGGGAGACTTGCAGGTCTCGCTCATCGCGCCCAACGGCCGCGAGGTCGTGCTGATGAATCAGCGTGGCGGCACGGCGGACAACCTGGGGACGTTCACGTTCACGGGCGGCTTGCCCGTTGCGTCGCAGTTCCTGACCTTTGACGACGAGGCGGCAACCGGCATTCTGTCGGCGCCCACGCCTTATGTTGGCGCGTATCAGCCTGAGAACGCCCTGGGCGGCTTTGACGGCCTGAGCGGGCTGGGCAACTGGACGCTCCGCATCTTTGATGCGAAGGCGACGGACGCGGGGCGGCTGATTGACTGGAACCTCATCATCCGCTTCCAGAACGACATCTTCGGTCCATTTGAGAGCAACGACACGCTGGTGGTTTCCAACGCCGTGAGCGAGTTCCGCGGCACGGGCTCTGCGACGCGTGAGGCGTTCTTGGGTGACGGCGGCTTTGGCAGCTTTGACCGCGATATCTACAGGCTGGATGTGGACGCAGGCTCGAGCCTGACGGCGACCACGACGAGCCTGGGTGCGCTGAACTCGGCGATGCGCCTGTTTGACAGCGCCGGGACGCAGATTCTGGTAAGCAACCCGGCGGACACGAACAACAGCTCGTTTGACGGCTATGTGTTCGCGACGGGCGGGACGTTCTATCTCGCGGTGTCGGAGTCTGCAAACCTGGGCTATGACCCGCGCGTTGCAGGCAGCGGCATCGCTGCACTCACAACGGGCGAGTATCGCCTGAGCATCAACGTGGCTCCGGGCGTGAGCGATGGCAGCGTGCTGCTGACTGGTCAGCGCCTGCGTCTTGGGCTCTCGAGCCAGGGCACGTTTGGCGGGCAAGGCGCGGGCAACCCCGCGATGCGCTACGACAGCACCGAGTTCCTGCCCGGTGCGACGACCGCGAGCTTCATCGGCGCGAGCGTCGCGGGCGTGGGCTTTGTGAACAACGGCTCCACGGGCGGCGAGGTGCCGTTCTCGGTCAACAACGTCAGCGACCCGTTCATTGCTCGCGGCATCAGCAGCGCGCAGTATCGGGGGCTGGGCATCGAGCGCAGCGTGGCCTTCAACACGCAGGCGACGGCGTTTGGCACCGAGAGCCGGTTTGTGGCAATCGACATCACCCTGCGAAACACCACGGGCGCGACGATGACGGGCGTGAGCTGGGTGGAGGGTTTTAACCCCAACCAGGGCGTGGGCCTGAACGAGGGCGTTGTCGGCACGGCGAACGACGTGACGAACACGGGCAATCGCTTCGCGACCGCGACGTATCGCAACAACAGCTTCCCGCAGGGCCTCACGGTCGCGCTGGCAGCGGCGGGCAACGACGCCCGCGCCAAGGCGACGGTGCTCGCGCCCGGCACGACCTTCCGCGATTCGGCGGAGCTTGTGGCGGCCCCAGCGGTGGACCCCAACGGCGCGATCAGCGATGGTCGGCTGGCAATGACCTTCAACGTGGGCAACCTGGCAGCGGGCGAGGCGACGACGCTTCGCTATTACCTGGTGTTTGGCAACACGCTTGCCGACGCGACCACGCTGGTGAATGGGCCCGTGCTCACGGGCAGCGGCGGCGGCCTGCTGGGCGGCACGGGCAGCGTGGCCCAGGACACGCTGAGCAACGGCGAGCAGGTGCCGCAGTTTACGTATCGCAGCTACTACCCCGAGGGCTTCCTGGGGCAGAACATCTTCAACTTCGTGCCCATCTCCAACCCCAACAACAGCACGGTGAACGTGGTGCTGGTGCAGCGGTTTGAGCTGAACGCGGGGCAGCCGGCGTCGCAGCGCGATCGCGTTGTCGGGCGCATCACGATCCCCGCGCTGGGTCGCGGCGGCATCGACGTGAACACGCCCGACCTGTTTAGCAGCACGCTGCGGAACCTGCCTGTGGTGCAGGCGGCGCTGGCTGCGGGTCGCGGGGGCGTGCCCTACGCGCTGGAGCTTCGCAGCGACCAGCCCATCGCGGCGACCTTCAGCTACTACGACCTCACGCAGATTCCCAGCGGGCCCGTGGCGGTGGGCGAGAGCTTCGCGAACACCACGAACACGAGCTGGACGTTTGCGAACGTCGATAGGGTGGGCGTGTTTGGCGATGCCAACGCCATCAACACCTTCGTCATCATGCAGAACCCCGGCGCCGATGAGGCGAAGGTCACCATCACGGCCGTGTCGTCCACGAGCGGCACGGTGTATCGCACGACGCGGACGATCGAGAGCTTCGGCCGCGGCGGCGTGTACATCAATGGCGGCGGGTGGGACATCGTGGGCACACCCACGGAAGAGAGCCTGTCGCTGCCCAACGGCGTGTTTGGTTTGCTGGTGGATAGCGACCGCGCGATCGTGGCTGCCAAGAGCAGCTACAACCCCGGGGCACGCGAGGCGACGGGCACCATCGGCAACGTCGGTCGTGGAGCGACGACGGGCTTTATTGCCGAAGGGCAGTTTGGCCTGCGGAACGAGGGCGAGAGCATCGGCATCTACAACCCCAGCAGCAGCAGCGCGGACGTGCGGCTGTCGTTCATCGGGCTGGATGGCTCGACGTATCGCTCGCAGGTCACGGTGCCGGGCGGGCAGCACCGCGTGGTGCAGGTGGCGAGCCTGCAGAACTTCAACCCCGGTCAGCCCTACAGCGTGTTCTTTGAGAGCAACACCGCCGTGTCGGTGAGTGCGACGACGCCGATCTTTGAGGATGCGACGAGCGTGCGTCCGGCGTTTAGCGACGCGCTGAGCGTCATTGGCAGCTCGCAGGCCTACACGAGCTGGGGCTTTGGCGAGGGCTTCCGCCCGGGCAACAACAGCCGGTGGACGGTGAATGGCGTCGCCAATCAGCCGCACCCGGGTCTGACGGAGGCACTCCGCATCTACAACCCCAACGACACGGACACGGTGGTGGAGATCACGCTCAACTTTGCGGGCCCGAGCGGACAGAGCGTGCAGCGTCGCACGATTCCTGCGCGGCGCATGGCAGAGTTCAACGTCGAGGACTTCATCCCGGTCAACCGCCTTGCGGATAACCAGGCCTTCGGCATCTTCGTCAAGGCTCCGCAGCCCATCGTCGCGAGCATGAACCACTACGACCGCCTGTTCCCCGGTGCGTTCGCCACGCTGGGCACGCCGCTGGGTCGGTTTGCGCAGGTGTCGTAAGGGCTCTGGACGAGCCTGCTCCGTGTAGTGTTTGATCGAAGCATCTCAACCCCCGTCGCAAAGCTGCGGCGGGGGTTTTTCTTTTTGCTTGTCGCCTGTCCATGTCACAGATCGCCTCGCATCGAGCCGCGCGCCACGATTCCACACCCACCGCTCTATCATCGCTCATGCCGCAGCCTGTTCCGCCGCAACATCCTGAGGGCAGGGCGCACAGCCGCGTGCCAGCGCATGCGCTGCGGTTTGGGTTTGCGCGCAGCAGCGGCCCGGGCGGGCAGAACGTGAACAAGCGTTCCACGAAGTGCCTGCTGTGGGTCGAGCTCTCGGCGCTGGTGCTCAGCCCCCCTCAGCGCGAGCGGCTGGTGGGGCTTGCGGGGCCTTCGCTGCTGGTGGGTGCTGGGCGCGAGGCGGAGGTCGCGGCGAGTGAGGACACGGATGTGCCAGCGGCAAGCACTGGCATGCGTGGGCAGGGCCTGCTTGCGGAACCAGCACCCGATCCGTATGCGGGTGTGCAACTGCTCATCGTGTGCGACGAGCATCGCAGCCAGGAGCGCAACCGCGACGCGTGCATCGAGCGGTTGCACGAGCTGGTGCTGCGAGCACTCGTGCCGCCCAAGCAGCGGCGGGCGACGAAGCCCACGCGCTCGAGCAAGCAGCGTCGATTGACGGAGAAGAAGCAGCAGGGTGAGCGGAAGCGGAGGCGGAGTGGGCCGGAGGGGGAATGAGGGGAGCGGGGAGCGGCGAGCCGGGAACGGGGAGCGGGGAACGGCGAGCGGGGACGAGTGACAGGGGACAGGGGACAAGAAAGTGCGAGGGGACTTCGCGTGGGCGGTAGGGTGAGGATTGCTCGGAGGTGAGTGCTCGCGGCATGGCACGCAGAGGAACTCCCCCGCTCGCGCCGCACAGCGCCACGGTGGGAAGTGTGACGATTGTGCGGGTTGTGCTGAAGTTGCGGGCGATGCACGTCGATGGCACTGGTATGGAGACCTTTGCCTCGGAGTTTGCTTGTGCGCGTTCGCGTGTTTCGCAGCCTGTGCGCAGGCTTGCGCTGGGGGTGCTGGGGTTTGGCGCGCTCGTGGCGGTGGGGGCGCTTGCGCTGCCCGATGCGCTGAACGCTGGGCCCGAGTGGGTGCAGGCGCAGAGCGCGGGGGCACGCGTGCAAGGGCTGCTGCCTGCGCTGGGCGTTGCCGCGTGCTTTGGGGCTGCGGCGTTGCTCGCGCGAGCGCAGCTGCTGCGGCTTGCGACGGCCCGGGCGGGCGGAGCGAGCAACCTGCGGACGCGTGATGCGCTGCGGGCGGATGCGGAAGCCTCGCTGGTTGGGCTCTGTGCGTGGCCCGGCTTCGTGCTGGGCGATGCCTATCGCGCGGCGGTGGTGGGGTGTGAGTGTGCCGACGCACGGGGCATGGCGCGCGTGCTGGCGGGAGTGAAGTCGATCGTGAAGTTTCGCATCGCGCTCGCGCTGGGCGTTGCGGGCACGCTGCTTGCAGCGAGCATGTTGCTGAACACCTGGCTGCTGGGGCTTGCGATGATCGCCTGCGGCACGGTGCTGCTTGCAGCGCGCGGCATTCGCAGTGCGAGCATGAACGATGGTCGTGTGTTCGCGGGCCTGCCCAGGCTCGCGGCATGGGGCACGCTGAGCGTTGGGCTGCGCGTGCTTGGTGCTTGCGCTGCCGGTTGGATGGTGCTCGGGCTTTCGCCGTTGGAGCTCGCGCCGCTGCTGCTGGTTGTCACGCTGCTTGGCCTGACGAGCCTTGCGCCATCGGGGCTCACGCTCGGCGTTGCGGGCGTAGGTGCGTTCGCGGCCCTCACGCAGGTGCTGGGCGTGCCTGTGCACGTCGCGGCTGTGGTGGTGCTGGTGGGCAGGCTTGGGCTGGATGGGCCGGGCGTGGCTCTTGGTGCTGCGGGGCTTGCGCTGCGAGCATCGCGCGGCATGCTCGCGGCGTGGCAGCTGCGCAGCACCGCGATCGAGACGATGCGGCGCGAGCAGCGGATGACCGACACGATCACGAGCGAAGCCGAGTCGAAGGATGCGGTGGGTGTGGATGCGGGGCTGGTTGCGGTCGTGCGTGGTGAGCCCGGCGTCATCATGCAGCATGTGTCCGCACCGATGCCCAGTGGCAATGCCATCGCAACAGAGCTCAAGCCCGAGGGGCTGGCCCAGACGGACCCAAAGGTCTGAGCGGATCATGCCGCGCGGGCGAAGTGAGGTCCGGGGTGGAAGCGCGGCTGCCGAACCATCGCGTGTGCGCGGCATGCAGCAGCAAAGGCCCACCAAGGCCCGCGAGGAACGCGAGGCCTGCCTTCGCTTCGCTGGGCATCGCAACCGCGTAGAGCGATGCCCACACCAAGCCCACAAAGGGCAAGTGCGCGACATACACCCACAACTGACGCGCAACGAGCCACGCGACGCAGCCGCGGAGGCTGGGCCCGCAGCGGATGCACGCGCCCAGAGTGCCAAAGAGCACGCACCACGCTGCGATCGCGGCGAGCAGGCTTGCTTGCCAGTGCAGCGTGGGCTGGGCGTTCGCACCGAGCAGATACCAGCCCAAATCGCCAAAGCCTGGCGTGCGGAGGGCCTCCAGCAGCATGGGCACCCCAAGGGCGAGGGCCAGGGTGCCCAGGGCAAGCTCGATGGGCCACCAGCGCGTCACCGCTCGTAGTCGTTCGCGCGACAGCCAGAGCCCTGCACCCACCGCGAAGAAGAGGGCATGCAACAGGTAATGCCCCGGCGCGGGAAAGAAGCCATTCGAAAAGACGATGAGTGACGTGGGCAGCAAGTGAAACAGCGCAGCCGTGGTCGGCACGAGCACCAGCAGCCGCAGGGGCGAGGCAAGGAGCGAGCCCGCGAGCGCGCACAGTGCAGCGCCTGCGGGCAGTGGGCCCAGCACGTGAGCGAGGGCGATGAGCAGCAGCGTCGAGAGCAAACAGGCGGGCAAGAACCAGAGGTGGGCGAGCCCCGCAAAGTGCGGTCCCACGGCGGGGCCAAAGCTCGCTTCGAGCACCTTGGGCCAGGTGGCAAACCCAAACTGCACCCACCCCCAACCCCAGATGAAGTACATCGCGGGCAGTGCCAGCAGCACGCCCAGCAGCAGGGGCTGGCCCAGTCGCTTGGCGCGGTCGCGGGCGAGTGCGCGGAGGGGCGCGTGAGCACGCCGCGTGCGAGCGAGCATCCCAGCAGCGACAAACCCAGCGACGAGCGAGAAGGCCCGCGACTCGACGCAGCGCGAGCACCAAAAAATCCAATCGCAGCCCCACGTGTGGGCGGGCTGAAACACAGGCCAGACCAGGCCTGGCACCGGGAGGCGCATCGCGGGCCCGCAGGCGTGGAGGAGCACAACGCCCAGCATCGCGATGGCGCGCAGCGTGTCGAGCCCGGGTTCGCGGGATGGGGCGCTGGGGGCGGCGCCAGACGAAGGTTGTGGGGCGGGAGCGGGCACGGGTCGGGGGGAGTGTTGGGGGCTTGCGGACGGGGGTGCGGGCTTGCCGTGCGAGGCCCGATAGGTCGAGGCAAACGGTGCGGGGGAGCGCGGGACGCGCGGCAAGGTCGTACAGTGGGCCCTCTATGAGCAGCGCGACGACGAACGGTGAGGGCTTTGCAAAGTATCAGGCGTTTTATGAGCGCGAGCCCTCGCTCGTGGTGCACTGGCACGACGACAAGACGCCCGCCAAGGGCTGGCTCTGCATCGACAGCCTGACGGGCGGCGCAGCGGGTGGCGGGACACGCATGCACGCGCGCGGCACGCGCGAGGAGGCGGTGTTTCTCGCGAAGACGATGGGCGTGAAGTTTCGCGCGTGCGGGCCCGCGATCGGCGGCGCGAAGAGCGTGATTCAGTTTGACCCAACCGACGCGAAGGCGAAGCAGGGCGTGCTGGAGCGGTGGTTTGCGCACATCGGTCCATACCTCCGCAACTGCTATGGCACGGGGGGTGATGTGAACGTGGGCGAGGTGGAGGCGACGCGCATCGCGGAGAAGGTGGTGGGCATCGGGCACGTGCAAGAGGGGATCGCCCGCGGGCACCGCTGGAAGGACGATGAGAAGCCCAAGCAAAAAGTGTCGCGCCTGCGCAAGGGCACCGAGGCGAAGGTGAAGCTGGCCGACCTGCCCGTGCCCGAGGGGCAGGAGCACTGGACGGTTGCCGACGTCGTGACGGGGCTTGGCGTCGCGACGAGCATCATCGCGCACGAGAAGCTGCGCGGGCGGGATGTGCAGGGGCAGCGCGTGGTGGTGGAGGGGTTTGGGGCGGTTGGCGCGTTCGCGGCGTATTACCTCGCGCAGCATGGGGCGGTGCTGGTGGCGTGCAGCAGCAGGCTGGCGGGCGCCGTGAGCAGCAAGCCCTATCGGATCGCACGCTGTGGCGCAAGCGCGGGCGGGCTCGAGGTGTGCGGACTTGTGGCGGCCCGCGAGGGGACCAACCTGGGCGAGAAGCTGCCCGAGGCGAGCGCGACGCGCGGGGGCGAGCTGCTCTCGAGCGACACGGGCGATGAGCTGTTTGAGGTCGCGTGCGACATCTTCGTGGCGGCTGCGGCGAGCCACACGCTGGACGCGAGGCGGCTGAAGCAGCTGCGGGGCATGGGCGTGCGCGTGATGAGCTGCGGGGCGAACAACCCCTTTGCGTATGACCGCGCGAACGTGAAGCTGACCGACTGGGTGAGCGATATGCTCGCCTTGCAGCGCGACGCGGACAAGGCGATGGCGATCATCCCCGACTTCATCGCGAACTGCGGCATGGCGCGGACGTTCAACTATCTGATGATGGAGGGTGCGAGCCTCAAGCCCAAGGACATCCTCGATGATGCCGAGCAGACCATCACCAAGCGCGTGAAGCAACTGCTGAAGGGGCACGACGCGGAGACGGGGCTGCTGGATCGCGGGTTTGGCGTGTTTCTTTGAGGCAAGCGCATGAAGAGCGTCGCGGTGATCATGGCGGCGGCGGGGGCTTCGACGCGATACGCCGATGCGGGGGGCGTGCGCAGCAAGCTGGATGAGCTGCTGGGTGATCGCCCCGTGCTGCAGCGCACGTGCGAGGTCTTTGCGAAGTATGAGGATGATGAGTGGAGCATCGGGCCCATCATCGTCGCGGGGCCGCACGCCGAGGGGGCATGGCAGGAGTTTCTCGAGCGGCACGGCGATCGGCTTGCGCTGCTTGGGGCGGTGGTGGTGCGCGGGGGCGAGCGATATCGCTACGAGAGCGTGCGCAACGCGCTGGCGAAGGTGCCCGAAGCGTGCACGCACGTTGCGGTGCACGATGCGGCAAGGCCCTGCCTGAGCCACGCGCTCCTGGCGCGGGTGCTGCGTGCTGCGAGCAAGCATCCGGCGGTCATTCCCGGGATGCGCGTGAGCGAGACAATCAAGCGCGTGTCGGAAGAGCAGGGCCCGGCGGACGCGGACCCGCTGGCGGCGATTTTGGGAGATGGGCCCGCGACGACGACGCGAATGCTCGTGCGCGAGACGGTGCCGCGTGATGGGCTGGTGCTGGTGCAGACGCCCCAGGTGTTTGAGGCATCGCTGTTGCGCGAGGCGTATGCGCAGGCGGACCTTGCGAGCACCGACGACGCGGGTCTGGTGGAGCGCGTGCTGGCGCGGCGCGGGGCGGGGGAGCGCGTGCTGGTGGTGGCGGGTGAGGCGAGCAACATCAAGCTGACGTATCCGGAAGACCTGAGCCTTGCCCGCAACATCCTGGGCCTGAAGGAAGACAAGGGGCGGGAGGGGCACAAGCGGTTCTAGGCTGGGCTTGGAATGCCTTTGGACCTCGCGTGCGGCGGTGGGTGGCGGGCGGCTACGGTTGCTGCATGAGCACGGACGCAACGCCGGTAGACCAGCAGAGTGTGCAGCAAGTTCGCGAGAACTTCGACAAGCTGTCGGCGGAGATTCGCAAGGTGATCGTGGGGCAGGATGAGGTCGTGACGCAGATGCTCATGGCGATCTTCTGCCGTGGGCACGCGCTCGTGGTGGGGGTGCCCGGGCTCGCGAAGACGCTGCTCATCAGCACGATTGCGCGGGCTCTGCACTTGCAGTTCAGCCGGGTGCAGTTCACGCCCGACCTCATGCCCGCGGACATCACGGGCACCGAGGTGATTCAGGAAGACAAGGCAACTGGGCAGCGCGGGCTGCGGTTCGTGCGCGGGCCCATCTTTGGCAATGTGATTCTGGCAGATGAGATCAACCGCACGCCCCCCAAGACGCAGGCGGCGCTGCTGGAGGCGATGCAGGAGCGGCAGGTGACGGTGGGTGGCCAGCGGCACGCTCTGCCGGACCCGTTCTTTGTGCTCGCGACGCAGAACCCGCTGGAGCAGGAGGGGACGTATCCACTGCCTGAAGCGCAGCTCGATCGCTTCATGTTCCAGATTCAGATCGGGTATCCGAGCCTGCAGGAGGAGATGGAGATCGTGCGTCGCCAGGCGAGCAAGGGGAGCGAGCAGATCACGAGCGTGATGGACGAGGGCGCGATTCGCCTCACGCAGCGCGTGGTGCGCGAAATGCCCGTGCCCGACTATGTGATTGCGTACGCGCTGCGCCTGGTGCGCTGCACGCGCGTGAAGGAGCCCATGGACATGGGCGTGCCGCGGCCCAAGATGGTGAGCGACTATGTGAGCTGGGGTGCGGGGCCCCGCGCGAGCGAGTATCTCATTCTGGCAGCGAAGGCGAAGGCGCTGCTCTCGGGCAGCCTGCATGTGACGCCCGAGCACGTGAAGCAGATCGCGCTGCCCGTGCTGCGGCATCGCGTGCTGCTGAACTTCTCGGCAGAGGCCGACCAGGTGACGAGCGAGCAGGTGATCCTCGCGATGCTGAAGGAACTGCCCGTGGATGGCGCGGGCAGCGAGCGCAAGGTGCTGGAGAAGGTGGTGCGGTGAGCCGGTAGGCCTGGGTAGCCCGCCTTGGGTAGCCCGGTTCTCCGAACCGGGAGGACAGAAGGCTTCCGCACGCGCTACTTCACGCCGGCCCCACAGTGGCTCAGCGGTGGCTCAGCCGTCTCGGGTGAGCACTCGGCGAACACCATCAACGAATCACAGAGCTTGTCCGCGGCGTGCATGCGTCGTTGCAGTTGTGTGAACGCCGCACGCCGCCTGCGCGGAGGGCACAGGCGAGACGCCTGTGCCACCGGGGGCACGCGAGCGTGCTCTAGCCGCGCTGCACGATGATGGGGACGGCGACGCGGTCGGTCCATTGCGAGGCGGGCTGCGTCCACCACAGCACGTCTTGCGAGCGCTGCTGGCGTTGCAGGGGCAGGGGCTGGGGGCTTTCTTCAAACTGCACGCTGGCACCCAGGCCCTTGCTCAGCATGTCGAGGGCCTGCGCAAAGCTCAGGGTGCTGTGCTGCACGTCGAGCACATACGTGCCGCGAACCTTGCTCTGCGCGAGGGTTTGCGGGCTGGGCATCGCAAACGCCGCGGCGGGGCCCGCGAAGGCGCTCAGCATGCTCTCGGTGCGGTTGCGCAGGCCTTGAGCGCTGGCAAACTCGGGCTCGCCCGGCGCCTTGGGCATCATCGCGGCGACGACAGCGGCGGGCACCTCGCGCGTGAGGCGCCAGGGCAGGCGCGACTGCGGGTTGGTCGCGGTGGCTTCGATGCGCGGCAGCGCGCCCGCATCCTTCGCGAGCAGGCGCACGATGAGGCGGCCCTCTTGCGCCAGTTGCAGGGCGCGGGCACTGTCAATGGGTTGTGCAGCAGCAGCGAGCGAGGCATCGCTCTGGGCGCTGGTGGCGGCTGCGAGTGTGCTCGCATCTGCGGAGCCTGCGCTGAGCGGGACTTCGGTCGTGCTGCGAGCGTTGCTCGCAACCACGGGGTTGGACCCTGGGTTGGCCAGCGGGTTGGGCGTGCTCTCGGGCCGCGCCTCGGCAAGTGTGCCGCCAGCTCCGCCCGGTGTTGCTCGCGGTGCGGGCTGCATGGCGGCGCGAATCGTGGGGTAGAGCAGCACGCCGCCGCCCACGAGCAGCAGGATGCTCGCGGCCATCGCGAGCGAGGGCGCGGCAGACCACCAGTTGCGGCCTTGGCTTGGGCTTTGGCGCTGGGCCTCGAAGCGATCGATGGGCAGCGAGGCAACGGGCTGGGCGCTGTCCTCAACTTGGGCCCATTGCTCGGGGCTGACGCCCAGCAGCGCGTCACGCTCGAGGGCGGCGAGCACGCGGTCGTGCAGGTCGGGCGGTGCGGCCTCGGTGGGCAGGGCAGCGAGCAGCTGCTTGTTGCGCTGCAACTGCTGCACACGCTGGCGAATGTCGCTGCGACCGCTCGCGAGCACCAACGCCTCGACCTCAGCCGCGGAGAGGCGGTTGTCGATCCAATCGACCATCTGCTCCTCGGAGACTGGGCCCGGGAGGCCATTGGGCGAGGGGTTGGAGGCGGGGTCGGACATGGGAGCAACGGGACGGAACGAAGGACGGACGGGCTGACGAACAGACTGGTTCACGACCAGACGGACTCACGGACTGTTGCGACGCTGCGCCTCGATGAGATCGCGGAGCGTGGTGCGGGCGCGAAACACGCGGCTTTTGACGGTGCCTATCGCAATGCCCAAGACCTGGGCGATTTGCTCGTAGGCCACGCCGCGTGCGTCGGCGAGAATGAGAATCGCTCGCTGCTCGCTATCGAGCTCGGCAAGGGCTCGCTGAAGCAGCAGGCGTTCCCTGTCTTGTTCGACGCGTTCGTGGGCTTGCGGTTCCGAGCCTTGCAGCTGCTGGGCGAAGGTGGTTTCGTCGTGGTCGTCGTTTGTGCGGGTGGTGGCGTCGAGGCTGGCGTGCCTTCGGAGCTTCTCGGACCGCAGCTTGCTGAGGCAGACGTTCATCGTCACGCGGATCATCCACGTGCTGAGCTTGCTGCGACCGTCAAAGCTGTCGATGCCTTGGATGATCTTCACGAAGGCGTCTTGCGTGAGGTCCGCCGCGAGCTCGCGGCTGCTGACCATGCGAAGGCAGACGTTAAAGAGGCGGTCTTGATGCTCGCGAATGAGGATGGACCACGCGGCCTGCTCGCCCGCGCGAACCCTGCGCACGAGCTCGGCATCGTCGAGCTGGGGGGTTTTTGTGTGGTCGGAGGCGGGGGGCATGCGCGGTGGAGGAGTGAGAGGGTAGACGAGTGGGCGAGCGTGAGGAGGGGAGTGGGCACGAGCGTGGTGTTGCGCTCCGAGCGTGGCGACAGCCCGATGTCGCTTTCGGGCATGTGGATCCATGGGCTGCGTTCTGACGCTCGCGTGTTCGGTCGCGTCCGGGCACGTCCTGACCGCGTCACCGCAACATCGCCCACGCACCACCGCTACACTTTCGCTCCTGCGGCTGTGTTGAGCCGCGGTTCGCCTTTGGAGTCGGGAGATCTGTTCGATGCCAACAGCCGTTGCCAGCAAGCCCAAGGTCGACCTCGCGAAGCTCGCCAGCCTGTGGCCCAGCGCCCAGCAGATTGGCGACAAGCCCTTGGTGTGGGTGAATGGCAGGCTGGTGCCCAAGAGCCAGGCAATGGTGAGCGTCTACGACCACGGGCTGCTCTATGGGGACGGCATCTTCGAGGGCATCCGCATCTACAAGGGCAAGATCTTCAAGTGCGAGCAGCACCTGGACCGCCTGTATGCCTGCGCCGAAAAGATTCATCTCAAGATTCCGATCTCGCGGGACGAGATGGAAGCTGTGCAGCGGCACTGCATCGAGGTGAACAACATCACCGAGGGGTACATCCGCCTTGTGGTCAGCCGCGGGTACGGCACGCTGGGGCTGGACCCTCGGCGGTGCCCGGTGGCGGGCGTGATCTGCATCGCAGACCAGATTAGTCTGTATCCCAAGGAGTTCTATGAGACGGGCATGCGCGTGGTGGTGGCGAAGCGCCCCAAGACGCCTCGCGACTGCCTGGACCCGCGCGTGAAGAGCCTGAACTACCTGAACAACATCCTGGCGAAGGTCGAAGCGATCGAGGCCGGGTGCGACGAGGCGATCATGCTCTCCACCGATGGCTGGGTGACCGAGTGCACGGGCGACAACATCTTCGTCATCAAGAATGGCGTGGTGTACACGCCGCCCCACACCACGGGCAACAGCGGCAGCCTGGAGGGCATCACCGAGCGCTTCGTGCGCACCGAGCTGTGCCCCGCGGTGGGCGTGCAGTGCGTGGTGAAGGAGATGCGCCTCGATGAGGTGCTGCAGGCCGATGAGGTGTTCCTCACGGGCACGGCGGCGGAGATCATCGGCGTGAACGAGATCGATTTGGATGGCCCGGGCAAGGGCCCCAACCACAAGGTGGGCGGCATCAAGCGGATCAGTGCCGGCGAGGGCCCCATCACGCGGAAGCTGCGGTTGAAGTTCCGTGAGGTGGTGACGAGCGATGTGGTGCCGGAGGATTGAGTGACATCGCGACGCGTGCCCGGTGGGCAGTTTCGCGGCGCCAGTCTGTGCTGAGGGTCAACGCGTGGGCACGCTTGCAGCAACGAAACACCCCATGCTCCCCACCGGGCATGTCATCGTGCGCTCCGCATCGCCCGACGACACCGAGCGCGTGCTGCACTGCGCGAACGAGATGATGAACACCAGCCCCTTCGTCCTCACGGCTGCGGGCGAGTTTGCGATGACGCACGAGCAGGAGCGGGCGTTTTTGCTCGCGTCGATGGAGCACCCGCGGCAGCTCTTCTTGATCGCCGAGGTGAGCGACGCACCCGATGGCATCGTGGGGCTGTGCAGCCTGACGCAGAACACCGCGAAACGCAAGATGCGTCACCGCGTGATGCTGGGCATGGGCATGCGGCCCGCGTATCGCGGGCGGCGCGTGGGCACCGCGCTCATGCACGAGGCGGTGGCGTGGGCGGTTGCGCACCCGGAGCTGCACATGATGGTGCTCGCGGTGTATGCGAGCAACGAGGCCGGGCTGCGGCTCTATCGCGCCCACGGCTTTACGGAGTGGGGCAGATTGCCCGACGGTCTTGTGGAGGACGACGGCACGATGAGCGAGCAGATTGAGATGGTGCGGTGGGTGAAGGAAGGGGGCACGACGCCGCGCTCACTGCCGGGCGGCTGCTGATGCTCGGCCGCCCGAGGCTCACTCCGCCGGGGGCTTTACTTCGGCGGTGTGGCTGGCGCGGGCTGGCTCGCCTGTGAGCTTGCCGGCTGGCTTGCTGGCTGGTTGGGTGGCTGGTTGGCTGGTTGGTTGGCTGGTTGGGCCTGCTGCGCCTTTGCCTTCAGGCGACCAAAGTACTGCTGCACGGCGCGTTCCATCTCGCGCGGCACGCGCAGGCTTTCGATGCCCTCGGTCATGGTGCGCTCGCCCGCGCTCACGGCTTCGCTGAACTCGGCGACGGATTCGCCCCGAACCTGATCGCCGTACACGAGCCGGCTGCCGATCATCGGGCCTTGCTGCATCTTGATCTGGGCCTTCTTCTTTTCGAGCTCAAAGTCGGCTTCTTCGCCCTCTGGGCCGCGGCCGTTGCCTTGGCCTGGGCCGCCACTGCCGCTGCCCTTCTTGCCGCTGTTGCCCGCGCTCCAGTTGCCGAGTTTGCCTTGGCCTTGGCCCTGGCCTTGACCCTGACCCTGGCCCTGGCCCTGGCCCTGGCCCTGGCCTTGACCCTGACCTTGGCCTTGGCCCTCACCTTGGCCCTCACCTTGACCTTGGCCCTGACCTTGACCTTCGCCCTCACCCTGTTGGCCTTCGCCCTGCTCGCCCCCTTCGCCCTGCTGGCCCTGCTCACCCTTTTGGCCCGCGTTCATCTGCTGGTTGTTGCTGCCCATCTTCTTGCCGAGCTTTGCGAGCTGCTTGCTGGTCTCTTCCATGGCGGCGCCGAGCTGCTCCATGTCGCTCTGCATCATCTCGCTCTCGCTCAGCTCCTGACCAAGCTGCTCCATGCCTTCCATGCCGCTCTGTTGCAGGCCTTCCTGGCTCATGCCCTGGGCGGCCTGGCTCATCGCGCTGCTCATGCTGTTGCACTGCTGGCTGGCGTTGTTCATCGCCTGGGCCATCTTGGTCATCTCTTGCTGGGCCTGCTCAGAGATCTGCCCGTCCTGCTTCATCTGCTCGAGTTGCTGCTTGAGCTGCTCCGGATTGCCCGCGTTCTTGGCAAGCTGCTCGGCACTCTTCTTGTCGAGCCCTTGCTTCTGCAGCTGCTTCACCAGCTCCTTCTCGTTCTTCGAGAGGTCCTTGAGCTGCTTCGCCAGCTGCTCAAGCTGGTCCTTGGCTTGCGCCTTCTGCTCCTCGGTCAGGTTGTCGTCGGCAAAGTCCTTCATCAGCTGCTCGAGTTGCTCCTTCGCGCCGGCGTAGTTGCCGCGAGCGAGCTGCCGCGAGAAGTTGTCCATCGGGCCCTTGCCCGGGCTGCGCAGCTGGCGCATCGCCTCTTGCAGCGCCTTCACCTGCTGGGCGTCTTCGCTCTGGGCCTGCTCGTCGAGCTTGTCCTTGATCTCCGTCAACTCACGCACCTGGGCGCGGCGCAGGCTCTCGGGGTCGTTCTCGTCCACCTTCTGCGCATCGGCAATCTCTTTGGTGCCGGGCTCCTTCAGCACGTCCACCTTCGCCTGCGCCAAGACCTGCTTGAGCTTGGCTTTGTCTTGCGCGAGCTCGGCCTTCACCGCCTGCACCTCGGCGATGCGCTCCTCGCGTGCCGCCTGCTGGGCTTCTTTCTTCAGCAGATCCATCTTGGGCACCGCAAACCACACCACCGCGAGCGCCACCGCGCCCAGCAGCGGCGCGGGCCACGCACGCGGACCTTCGTAGGGCACGATCGTGCCGGCGTGCAGCTTTGCCGCTGTCTGCTGCGCGCTCTCGCGCACGGCCTGGCCCCAGGGCGAGGTATCGCGCGCAATGAGCAGCGCGGTGCTCATCGCCTCGCGCGTGCCCGCGCGACTATCCACCACTTGCGCAATCGCGAGCTGCTTGCGACGCTGCACGCTCGCCCAGCCCACCGCGCCCACCACGGCAGCGGCCCCGAGCCCCGCGATCACTTCCCACCGGTGCGCCTCGAACCACGCCGAGAGCCCGAGCGTGCGCTCTGCCACGCGCAGCAGCATGGCTGCGCCGATCGCGCCCGTCGTGGTGATAGCCAGCGCCTGGAGCAGGTCGTTGACAAACAGCCGATTGCCGGCCTTCCGCACGAGAGAGACGACTGCGTCCATGGAGCACTCCGACGAAGGTGACTGGCACCCGCATGCACTCACACCCGCCCAAACCCTGCACACGGACACACCGCATATCGGCGGCTTGTGCCCTCTGTTGTACCATACGAAGGCAGCGGCGTTGCAGTGCGAAGGAAACCGTAGTGATTTGGTGGGCGTTTGGTGTGGTTTCTCGCGCGGATCGCGGCCCGGGGGGCGGATCAGCACGCTGCGGCATCGCCAGGCGGCCCCGTACGCTCGCGGCATGAAAGCCGAGAGACTGCTCGCGGAGCTGAACCGCCTTCGCCAGGACGTGCCCAAAGACCCCAGCGACCTGGAGTGGCTCACGCTGCACCACGTGTTCTGCTTCGTGAGCTACAAGATGACCGAGTTTCAGAAGTATGTCGCGGAGGAGGACGCAAAGGGTGCGTTCAAGCAAGCTGAAGATGAGCGGGATTGAGCGATGAGCTTGAACAGTGGTGGCATAGGCGTCTCGCCTGTGCCCACCTGGAACAAGCAGGTTTGATCGGCTCAGCCGCGTGGCACATCGCTACGCTCGCGCATGTCACAGTTTCTTGCCTCCCGTTGCTCCTGCCGGCCTTTGCATGCTGCCATCGCTTTGGCATGCACCGGCGGTTTGGCAGCCTGCCTGCAAGGCTGCATCGTGCAGGACATTGCCGGCAACCTCCGCACCGCCAACACGCAGCTTGCCGGCGCAAACACCCGCATCGACGCGACGCGCGGCGAGATCGCCATCGCGAACGCCCGCCTCAGCGGCGTGCTGAGCGACCTCGAAGCAACCAACACCAAACTGCTCGACACGAACACCAAGCTCGTGGACGTGCAAGGCGGCCTCACGCGCGTGGACACCACGAACACCTCGCTCGGCACGCTCGACAGCCAGCTCTCGCAGATGCAGGCCTCGCTCACGCGCATCGATGGTCACCTCGCCAGCCTCCGGCAGACGCTCAGTGCGGTGGATGGCATGATCCCGTTCCTCGACCTGGGCACAGGCAGCAACGAGCCCGTGCTGCCCGTGCCGCCCGCGACGACCGGCGCGGAGGGCACCGCAAGCGAGGCGAGCGCGGGGCAAGGTTCGAGTCAAGCTGCTGGCCAGCCTGCCACCGCGCCGTCGGAGCGCCCACAAGCAACCAGCACAGCCACTGGCACTGCACCTGCCGCCGGGCCCAACATCGCCGGCGTGTGGGTTTCGGCCCTCGCGGGCAGTGCCGACGCGTGGCTGCTGCGGAGCGATGGCACGTTCGTCATTGCGACCGGGAGCACGCAGGCGAGCGCGCAGCCCGAGTCCGGTGCGAGCACGAGCCCAAACCGCATCGCCCTGCAAGGTCGCTGGCGCATCGAGGCCGCTCAACCCCTCGCGAACGGTTCGCCAGCACGCCCGCACGTCGTGTTGATCGCAGCCGATGCCCAATCCCAGCTCGGCCGATTCACCATCGAGCACCAGGGCCCACGCAGCCTCACCCTCAGCGATGGCACGACACTCATCGTGCTGCGAAGGCCATCATGAACGTGTCGCACGAGCACACGCCAAAGCTCATGCACGCCCAATAAAAGCGTGTGTTTGACAGCCTCACACCGCTTCACAAACATTTGTTCCGCCAAAAGTTTGTGTTTGCCCGATTCTTCGGTTACGCTCGCCTCCGAGAGAACTGCACATGGGCGCGAGCACGAGTGTGCGCGCGTCCTGCACGAGCCTGAGTTTGGAGAGATCATGAAGTTTGCACTTGCTATCGTTTTGGTGGCCGGTCTGGCCCCAGCTGCGCTTGCGACCACCTATTCCTTGGATGACGGCACCGCTGAAAACAGCGTTGGTCTCACCAACGGCGGTGTCATCGCTGGCATCAACGCCTTTCCCGTCGCTGGCAGCGACAACGTGATCACAGCAGTGGAAGTTGCCTGGGGCTCGCCACGCTTCGTCGGTCAGAATGGCATCGTCGCAGGCGCGCCATTCAACTACTACGTCTGGTCCGCCAACGGCACCGGCTCCAATCCCAGCGGTGCTGGTTCGACGTTGCTGTTCAGCGGGTCCTCGACGATCAGCGCTGCGAACATCGACAACAACACCTTCCAGTCGCTCGCCGTTCCCAGCGTCGTGATCGGCAGCGCGATTTTCTACGTCGGCGTCTCGATCAGCCACGCTGCGGCGGCGTTCCCCATCGCCGTCGACCAGAGCGCACCGAACTTCAGCGGCGTCAGCTGGGTTGCTGGCGGGGCGGCGTTCGACCCGAACAATGTCGGGTTCGCGTTTGGCGGAGCGATCGATCTGGCCGCATCGGACTTGGGCAACTGGATGATCCGCGCCACGGCAGTGCCCGCGCCCAGCGCCCTGGGGCTGCTGGGCCTGGGCGGACTGGTTGCTGGTCGTCGCCGCCGGTAAGGAGTTGGCAGGGCAGCGCGTCGCGAGCACTCGCAAGGCGCAATGCACCCGCTCGTTCATCACAGAAGTTATGGAAGGCCCCGGGCAGCTTGCTCGGGGCTTTTTTTGCTGCTCGCTGCGTCTCGCGGGCGGATGCTCGTGCTGTGCGCGCTGGGCAAGGTGGTGTGGCGAGCGTGCACTGCGCACGAACGCGCGACCTGCATCGCACGACGCGGCAAGTTCGTGCACCGTGGCTCGGCACTCCACGCCGTCAGCCTGTCACGGCGTCTGCAACTCGCTGGGCACAGCCTCCGCGCCCTCCACACCCTTCGCCGCAGCGTCGCGGGCTCGCTTTTCGGCGAGTGCTCGCTCGACTTGACGACGAATCGGGATGAACTCCATGGCATCGATGGTCAAGTCGGCGCTTGGGTTTGCTTCGTTCAGCGTGATGATGGGCACGCCAAACTGGGCGAGGTCGATGCCTTCGCGGACGGCGTGAAAGAAAGCAAGATGAAACTTTGTGCCAGAAAATGCCCCGGGCACGACCGCATACTGCCCCGCAGAAATCGGAACCGGCCACCCCTTAAGCGTATCCGTGTCATCGTCGTGCCCGGCAACTGACCCGGATATGCGTGCATCGGACAGGCGAATGAGGATATAGCTGATTCCAAACTGGTCACGGTCCAAGGTCCAATCTGTATCCGCATGCGCATAACGAAACCGAAGCCAGTTCTTAATCTTTACAACTACGTTGTATTTGGGCTTCTCGACGACAGCGTGCCAAGAAAACTGATCTTGCAGTGAAAAACTGACAACGGTATTTGATATACGCACAAACGCAAGTTGATTTTGAGAATCAGTCGGCCCGACCGTGAGCTCTTTCTTGGCTGGGTTGAAGAAGAAAGTCTGGGGCCGCACTTCATTCGGCACAATCACCGCAAAGAGCACATGCTCAAAGTCATCCTTATGTTCGAAGCTAAAACGTCCCTGTCGCTTTACCCCGTCAAGTTGCAAGTGGAGTTGCAACTGAATGTGGTGGTCGCGATCGGGCAAGGGCGCAGAGGCAACCCACGCCGGCAGTACGAGACCACTTGGTGTGATCGCCTGCCCTGCCTTTCGCCATCCGACTGGCGAGTAGTCTGTTGCGAATGGCAACAACAGCCTCTCACCACGGTCGTCTTTGAACGGTTTGCTGACCAGTGCCCCAACGTAATCACCCACTCTTCTCTTGACGGAAGTAAACCTTGCGATACCATTCGCGTCGGTCGCACCAATCCACTCCGCAGAGTCCACAACTTCAACCTCGACGCCTTCGATCGCAGCGCCATCGGCCGCATCAACGACTCTCACTTCGACTGAGTACTCCCGCATAGGGACCCGCTTGAGCTCAGGCCACGTACTGACCTCGTCAAGGCGCAGCGGGGGCAACGCCTGCGCTGCGTCATCGTTTACCGCCTGATCGCGTGGCGCTGGCTCGGTTGCCTCCTGCCCCTGCGCGAAACTGCGTGCACACGTGGTCGTACTCAGCACGATGGAGAGGAGAAAGTGGACGATAAATGCAGTATGCCGCATGGGTATGCTCTCGTTGCTTTGCTGCTTTGCTGCTTTGCTGATTTGCTAGTGTGCTGGTGGCTGACTTGACTGGTCGAGATGGATGCGACTGCCACGCTTCACGGCGTCTGCGCGTCGCTGGGAATGGGAATGACCTTCGCGTCACTTGCCGCAGCATGAGCGCTTTCGATAACTGGTGTGCATTCGTCGCGGCGGATGAGCGTGGGGGGCTCGGGTGGCTGAGCAAACAAAGCCCGCGCGTCAGGTGATTCGCGCTGCGCCCGTGCCTCCAGCGTCGCAACGCCAAGCACGACCACCGCACACGCCACGGCCCAACCGCCCGCCCAACGCTCCATGAACATCCGCATCGCACCATCCCTCCGTTCGCGCTCAAAGCTTCGAGCAACGAAGGGTAGCCAATCGATCTCCAACTGTGCAGATCGTCACGGCCTGTGTCCCGTTTCCCCAGCGTCCCCCAAACCTCCCTGAATCTCCCAGAATCCTCCTCCCCCAACTTCACTGCGTGTGCTTCGCCAGCCAGCGCGTCACCGTGCCCGCGTCGCGGCCGCCTGTCAGGCGGTCGAGCTCTTTGCCATTCTTCACGAGCATGAGCGTGGGATAGCCCTTTACGCCCAGCGTGCTGCCGATGGGGGGCATGGTTGCCGTGCAGTCGATGAACACAGGGTGCGTCGTTGCCTGCACCTGCTGCGCCACCGCCGCGTCCGACAGGGCCCCGGCTTTCATGCTCTGGCAAGGTCCGCACCACTCCGCCGTAAACAGCATGAGCACGGGCTTGCCCGACGCGGCGGAGGCCTTCGCCGCCTCATCGAGCGTGAGCGAGGGCTTGAACGCCCGCGGATGCTTGGACGTGTCTCCGCCCAGCTCCGCCCCGCCCGCAAGCTGCACGTTGCTGCCCACGAGCACGCGATACACCGCATAGCCCGTGACGAGCAGACCCAGCCCAAGAACGAGCGCCATGCCGAAGGAAAAGCCGCGGGAGCGGGGGTGGTGCATGGCGCTCAACGCCGCAACCGCTGTGCCAGAGTCGGGTTCGCGGCTGCAACGCACGGGCGCCGACGGCTGGGGTCTTATCGCTCCTCACCCGTGTTCGTCGGCGTGCGTCGTCGGCGGAGGGACGCAAGGCCAACGAGCAACGCGGCGGCAGCAGAAGGCGAAGGGATGGGCCGCGTCCAAAGAATCGCTTCGGTTTGAAACGTGTTGCGATAGGTGCGCGAACCTCCGACATACAGCGTCGTTGCGTCTGTCCACACGCTGGTCGCCCGCGCACTGGCATAGACATTGGGGTCGATGGTGAGCGACAGGTCCTCCCAGCTTTCTGCGGTGCTGTTCCACAGGCTCGCACGCTGTTGCAAGCCCGTCGTGGTCGCCGTGCCAACTTGCCAGCCATTGCTGACGGCGAACACGTCGGATGTCGTCGCGCCCGCAGGGTGAAGATCGACCCATGAGGCAGCGGAGCCCGTCCACAGACTTGCGTGCCGCTGCCCGCCGCTGAACTCGACGTAACCGACCTGTTGCCCGGCGGAGGCGGCGACGGCGCCGGAGTTGCGGTTGAACGAAAAGCCTGGCGGGTGAAGGCTCTGCCACGACGCTGCGGTGCCCGTCCACATGCCCGCAACATTGCGTGTGTTGAGGTAGACCGCGCTGCCCACCTGCACGCCTTCTGTCATGCCACTGACAAACGAGTAGGACGCATTCTGTGGATTGAGATTGACAAACGACGACGCAGTGCCCGACCAAAGTGCGGCGACTGGATTGCTGCCGTTGGTCAGCCGCACCCAGCCAGCTTGCTGCCCGCCATGCGCGGCGACGGCGCGGGAGCTTCCCAAGCTCGCGGCAGGATGCAGGTCTGTCCAGCTCGATGCGCTGCCGTTCCAAAGGCTCGCATGCTCGCGAGAGTCTCCCGGCCCGACACGCACCATCGCATACCCCACCTGCTGGCCGTTGGCGGCGGCAAGGGCGCTCGAGTTGCCGGAGGCACTCGCGGGGTGCAGGTCAACCCAACTGCTCGGACTGGGGCCCGTCCACACGCCAGCGTGCGAGTAGGGTCCAAAGTCCGCTTCTCCAACGAACTGGCGGCTGCCGCCATCGATGCCCCAGACGATGGACGGGTTTCCGGCAGGGAGCGCGGGTTGCAGGTTGGTGATGGTCCATTGGGCAGGGGCGGCGCACGCAAACACCATGGACACGCCGCAGCAGAGCAGACAAGCCGTGCGAGAACGAGTTGAGACACCCGTGAACATCAGGCCTCCAGCCGTAAGATACTGATGCTGAACAGTTTACTGGCTTCCCCTGGTTTTGCAACCAGACTTTGCCACGGCGCTGGGGGGATTCTGCCCAGGAACGACCAGAAACCGCGCGCAGAACCGGACCGTGGACGCGTCAAACAGGGCTTTGGACTTGGCACGACCCCTTCGCTCGCTTCCACAGGCCTGTACGTCTATCCTTGTCCCCCATTCCTCCTCGCGCCACAGGCTGGCCGCTCGGAACGGGTCTGTCTACGAACGCACTCGTGGTTTGAGATTTTCCGCTTCGTCCCTTTCCGGAGCTTTCTGCATGCCCGCCACCGGCACTGTCACCCAAGTCATCGGTTCGACCTTCGATGTTCAGTTTCCCGAGGACAAGCTCCCCGAGATTTACAACGCCGTCGAGATCAAGGGCTCGTCCCGCGGCGGGACCATCGAGCTGGTGGGTGAGGTGCAGCAGCACCTGGGCGGCGGGCGCGTGCGGGCGGTTGCCCTGGGCAGCACCGACGGCCTCGTCCGCGGCATGAACTGCCTCGACACGGGCGGCCCCGTGACCGTGCCCGTGGGCGAGCGCGTCCTTGGACGCGTCTTCAACCTGCTGGGCAACCCCATCGACAACGGCGCGCCGATGGGCGAGGGCAAGCGCAGCCCCATCCACAAGAGCCCGCCCCTCTTCGCCCAGCTCAACCCCAACACCGAAATCCTCGAGACCGGCATCAAGGTCATCGACCTCATGTGCCCCTTCGTCCGCGGCGGCAAGATCGGCCTCTTCGGCGGTGCAGGCGTCGGCAAGACCGTCGTGATTCAAGAGATGATCGCTCGCGTGGCGAAGAACTTCGGCGGCTACAGCGTGTTCGCAGGCGTGGGTGAGCGCACCCGCGAAGGCAACGACCTGTGGCGCGAAATGAAAGAAGCCGCCTACACCGACGAGAACGGCAAGACCGCCCACGTGCTGGACAAGGTGGCGATGGTGTTCGGTCAGATGAACGAGCCGCCGGGCAGCCGCCTCCGCGTCGCCCTGAGCGCCCTCACCATGGCCGAAGAGTTCCGCGATGCCAGCGGCAAAGAGACGCTGATGTTCGTCGACAACGTCTTCCGCTTCACGCAGGCAGGTTCGGAAGTGTCGGCACTGCTGGGGCGTATGCCCAGCGCCGTGGGTTACCAGCCCACGCTGAGCACCGAGATGGGTTCGCTCCAAGAGCGCATCACGAGCACGAGCAAGGGCGCCATCACCAGCGTGCAGGCGATTTACGTGCCCGCCGACGACCTGACCGACCCGGCCCCCAGCACCACCTTCGCGCACTTGGATGCGTTCATCAGCCTCAGCCGCAGCATCGCCGAGAAGGGCATCTACCCCGCCGTCGATCCGCTCGCGAGCAACAGCCGCATTCTGAGCAAGGACATCGTGGGCGAGCGGCACTACAACGTGGCCATCCGCGTGCAGCGCATCTTGCAGCGGTATAAGGACCTGCAGGACATCATCGCCATCCTGGGCGTGGACGAACTGAGCGAAGAGGACAAGCGCACCGTGGGCCGCGCCCGCAAGATCGAGCGCTTCCTCAGCCAGCCCTTCCACGTCGCCGAGCAGTTCACGGGCTTCAAGGGCGTGGACAGCCCCCTCGCCAGCACCATCGACAGCTTCGAGCGCCTCTGCGACGGCGAAGGCGACAGCCTGCCCGAGGGTGCGTTCATGTACGTCGGCAGCCTGGACGACGCCAAGGCGAAGGCCGCGAAGATGGCGAGCTAAGGCGAGTAGGCACGAGGGACGAGGCACTGGGCAAGAGGGAAGAACAAGCAAGGCCCCGCGAGCATGCTCGCGGGGCCTTTTTCGTTCTGGGTACCCCAACGCTCCCGAGTCGGGTTCGTCTCGCGCGCTCAGCAAACGACGAAGCATGTCCGCCGCGCGCCCCGTTGCCCCTGCCCTCTACCCCCTCACCCGCATCTTCAACCCCAGCAAACGCGCATACGCCTCCCCCCCCGGCTGCACGCCCGCCTCCATCTCCGGCGCGCGTCGCAGCACCCCCAGCACCACCCCCCGCAGCACGCTCGCGTGCCCGCTCAGCCGCAGCCCCGCAAGCCGATGCGCGTGCAGCCATCC
>JAIYDA010000071.1 GCA_027487735.1 Planctomycetaceae bacterium
CCCCTCTCCGCTTTATCTATGCAAGACGGGAGACTCGATGTTGATCGGGTCTCCCGTTTGTGTTTTTGGGATCTGTGGGTTGGGGCGAGTGTGTGGTGGTGGCGTGGTGGGCGGGGGGCGGACGTGATCCGGCTGGGCGCTGGCGGAAAGGCGGGGTGTCTCGGGATGTCGGGACGTACGATTGCGGGGCTTTCGGAGATTGCGGGACCGTTGCTGGGCGCGGGCAGGGTGGCGACGCGAGGTGTGTCGGGGCTCGCGGGTGTGGCGTGGGAAGGTGCTTCGGGGAGTTTCGATATGGATGGCAAGGGTGCGTCGATGTTGCGGTTTCGAGGGGGGCAGTGGTGCTCGCGGGTTGCGGTGGCGTTGGGGGTGATGGGGTGCGCGGCGGTGGCGGCCGGGCAGCATGCGCCGGTCGTTGAACCCGTTCCTCAGTTCCGCGATGTGCGCCTTCGCGTCACGGTGCTCGATTACGATGGTGTTCCGATCAAGGACGCAAAGGTCACAGCGGGGCTCAGCACCGACCCGATGAATCCCCGCATTCCAGCGGTGAGCGGCGTTACCGATGCAAATGGCGTCACGACGCTCGTCGGCAAAACCTGCTTGACCTGCCGGCAGCGGGTCAATGTGAGTTATCAAGGGGATCATCCGAGCAACATTGTCTGGCCGAAGCGGCCTGATGGAACGACTTTGGAAGGTGCTTCTCGAAGTACACTGAGCGAGCCCTATCCGCTTGCGCCATCAGGCGAAGAAGTCGCGGTCGAGGTTCGGTTTCTGAGGCCGCAACTTTTCCCTCTATCATTCACTCGCGTTGATGAGCCAGGCCGGGAACTCAGCCCTCGGCAAGCGAAGGAGCGGGAGCTCAATATTGTAGCAATCTCCGCCGTGAATGAACAACGCGCCGTTGGAGGAGCTGCAAGATCCGAGCAACGCCCTTACACCTACACGCTGGGGCTCGTCGCCGATATGACTCAGATCTTTTGTCGCACCGAAGAGCAAGTGCAACGCTTTGATAAAGCACTGACCTTTGTTGAAGGCGGTGCACCCGGACCTGCTCAGGCAGTCGAGATGACGTTCTTGAAAGCCGAGTATCCCGTTTCGATAAGCTTCGCAGGCGACTGGCGGGCGGTCAGTGCGCAGATTGGCAACACTATCGGCGATGATGATAAGTTGTACATAACCGGTATCACGCTCATTCGCCGGTCGGACCTTCGCATGTGGACGTGGGAAGGCTCCTCGTCCGATCCAATCGATGCCGACCGAGGAACGCAGGATGTGCAGCACCCGAAGGTCGCGCCGGGCGAATATCTCGTCATGCTGGGCCTCTTTAAAGCCTCACCCTTGCAACTGAGACTTCTCAACGCGCTTGAAGCCGGGCAAGACCTTCGCGCACAGTTTCCGCACGTGACCGTGACTGCTGGCGGGCCGATGCCAGAAGTTGTCGTTGACGAAGCCGCACTGTTGCAAGCGATGAAGGACGTGACACTCGGGCAGCCTGCAGGGCAATGAGAGAGGGAGTTTATGAGAGCATTCGAGTGGGCAGTTCTGATTCGTCGTTCCGCGATTGCTGGGATCGCCTTTGTCGCGCTGGCGTTGAGCCAGCAATATGTTCGTGCGCAGGTGAGCAGCGCGGTGAAGGCGACAGCGGCGGATGATCTGGTGCCTCAGTTTCGCGAAGTTCGACTCCGCGTCACTGTGCTTGACTACGACGGCGTGCCCATAAAGGACGCAAAGGTGACGGCTGGGCTCAGGACCGACCCGATGAATCCCAGCGTTCCATCAGTAAGTAGCATTACTGATGCAAATGGTATCGCGACGCTTTTCGGAAAGACGTGTCTGACATGCACAGAACGTGTCAAAGTTGGCTACCAAGGCGATCGTCCAAGCAATCTCGTCAAACCGACGCGTCCAGATGGTACGATCGTCGACCTTTCCACCCGAGGTTCTCTCGGTACGTTTTATCCGATTGCACCCTCTGGCGAAGAAGTAAATGTTAAGGTTAGATTCTTGCGGCCGCAGAGTTTTCCACTCACTTTCACACGCGTCGATGAGCAAGGGCGGGAGTTGAGCCCAAAGCAGGATTTTGATCGGCGATTGAATTATGCACTTATCTATGCTGCAAACGATGAACGGCCTATTGGTGGTGCAGGCAGCTCAGATGAACGACCTTACACGTACACACTCAGACTCGTCGCTGATATGGCGCAAATCTTCTGCCACAGCGAGGAGCAAGTACAACGCTTTGATAAAGTGCTTCCATTCGTTGAAGGCGGTGCACCCGGACCTGCTCAGGCAGTCGAGATGACGTTCTTGAGAGCCGAGTATCCCGTGTCGATAAGCTTCGCAGGCGACAGGCGGGCGGTGAGTGCCCAGATTAGTAACACTATTGGCGATGACGACAGGCTGTACGTGACTGGCATCACGCTCATCCGCCGCTCTGACCTTCGCATGTGGACGTGGGAAGGCTCCTCGTCCGATCCAATCGATGCTGACCGAGGAACGCACGATGTGCAGCACCCGAAGGTCGCGCCGGGCGAATACCTCGTCATGCTTGGTCGCTTCAAAGCCTCACCCCTTCAACTGAGACTTCTCAACGCGCTTGAAGCCGGGCAAGACCTTCGCGCCCAGTTCCCCCACGTGACCGTGACTGCTGGCGGGCCGATGCCAGAAGTTGTCGTTGACGAAGCCGCACTCTTGCAAGCGATGAAGGACGTCACTCTCGCGCAGCCAGCGGGTCAATGACCGAGGAGACGATGAGCGTCAATCCGTGGTCAACTCCTCTGCGCCGCCTCGCAATTGCCGCGAGCGGCTTGGTCGCGCTCGCGTTGGGCCAGCAGCATCAGCAGGCTCTGGCTCAGCAGACGGTGGACACGGCAAGCCTACGCGAAGTTCGTCTTCGCGTCACGGTGCTGGACTATGACGGAGTGCCCTTGCAGGGAGTTCACGTGTCGCCCCAGCTTTGGTCGAGCGATCCGGGCCGCTCGCCGCGCATGGTCGCAGGCGTGACCGATGCTGCGGGTGTGGTTGTTCTGACTGGCAAAACCTGTCTGACTTGCCGTGGGCCCGTCGTTGTCTCGCCAGTCGGCGAGACGCCAGAAAGTCGCACGCCAGCGACCCGCCCGGACGGAACCCAGGTGGATGTTTCGACAGAACGGGGTGCTCCTCGCCTTCTCTTTCCTGTTGGCGCAGTGGGTGACCAGCCTGGGCTTTACGAGACCGCTCTTGAGGTGCGCTTGTCGCGTCCACAGCGGTTTCCGATTACTCTCCAACTCACCCATGATCAGCCGATCGAAGACTCGGGTGAGCATCGAAGCGTGCGGCTCTTTGTCACCAATGGAACACAACTGGTCGGCGGAGGGGGCTTACGGCGGCTCGGGGAGGCGGCGGCTGAAACAACAGTTGCTGTCATCGACGATGGATCGCAGCTGTTTTGCACAACGACGGAGCAAGTCCAGCGGTTTGAGACGGTATTTGACTTTGTCGATGGAGGAGCGCAAGGCAGCGCTCGCTCGTTTGAAGTGCTCTCTCTTCGATCGGCGTGTCCCGTCTCCGTGACATTCGTTGGCGACACGCTGACGATGTGGCGCGACGTGCTGGACACAATCGGTGATGATGACGGTATCTTTGATAGAGGCGTGACATTTGTCAGACTGTCCGATCGGCGGATGTGGACCTGGTCGCACACATCACTTCAACTGCTCGATGGCGATGGAGTGACGCCAGGGATTCAGGGACTACACCTTGCAGCTGGCGAATATCTCGTCATGCTCGGAAGGTTCACGGCCTCGTCCCTCCAACTCAAAGTGCTCAATGCGATTGAGGCAGGGCACGACTTGCGTGCCACGTTTCCGCATGTGACGGTGACCGAAGGAGGGCCCGCGCCGGAAGTCGTGGTTGATCAGGTCGCGCTGTTGCGAGCGATGAAGGACTTGACAGTGCCGCGGGTGGAGTGAGGGGCGGGGGGTGGTCTGGTGATGGCGGGTGAACAAGTGGGCTTTGCCGGCTTGGTTTCCCGCGAATGGGCTGTGGGGGGTTGGGGGATGATGCGGTGGCGCGGGGCTTGATGAACTTTTGAATAAGTTGGGTGGGGGGTTCTGACACGGGGAGTTGAAAAGTTGGTATATTGCTCGGGCACGGGGTGCCTTGTGCCGCAGCGCGTGAGAGGCTTGGTGCGGGGTGCTTGGGTGCGCCTGCAGCCTACTCGAAAACGCGGCAGGGCGCAATGCCAGTCGTGCGCCGAACGCGCGAGATTCCGGGTGAGGATGCGCTAGAAGTTCCACTGCAGCCCGATTGATCCGACGAGTTCGGTGTTGCTTGCGTTGTTGAGCGCCTCGGTGTGATCGCCCAGGAACAAGAATGACGCGCCGGCGTTCAGGGTCCAGGTGCCGAAGCGGCCGGGCTCGCCGAGTGGGATTGCTGCCTTTGCGCCGATCTGTGCGAAGCCGAAGGTGTCGTCGCTTGCGGTTGCGTCTTGGTAGTAGTCGGACAGGCTGAGGCCGACGGATGCCGGAAAGGTGAACGCGACTGGAGTGTTGGCGACGTCGAGCGAGAAGCCTGGCGCGACGCCGAGTTCGAGGTAGGTGCCGTTGTCGAGGTCGGGGTTGTCGGAGCCGTTGCTCCCCGTCTCGATGGCGAGGGTGACGTACGGCTTGAGCGCGAGCTCCTTCATCCACTCCGAGTCGTCGAGCGCGAGCGTGAAGCCGAGTTCCTCAACGGTCTGGAACGCATCGCTTGGGCTGGTGAGGAATGTGTACGACGTGGTGAGCGAGAGCTTGCCGTGCGACAGCGTAAACCCTGCGTAGAGGTCGGACTCGTACCAGTCCTCGAACAGCGCACCCGTCTGCGTGCCGCCGTTGGGACCGAAGCTGTTCCATGTCGCCAGGAATCCGTCGAGTTTGAACTCGGCATCATCAACGAGGCGTGTCGTGAGTCGAGCGGCGGGCTGGACAATCAAGCCCTTGTCCTGCTGCCGAATGCCGCGGTAGAAATAGGCGTTGGTGAAGTCGAGGTTGAGCTGGACGCTTATGGCGGAGCCGACGGGTGTAGACGTTGAGGCCGAGCCTGCTGCGGAGTTCGCCTCAGACGGCGTGGTCGGACTGGTCTGACCAGCGTGCCCGTCCTCGACCACTTGGGTGCTGGAAGAGACGGGAGGGGCATCGTGATCATGTTGCCGGGCGGCTGGTTGAGCAGCGGTGACGGCGGTGGCCATGGCAAGTGCCGCGAGCCCGGTGCAGGCGCGCACGCCATAGCGGTGTGACGATGGCGCAGGTGAGTCGCTCGCGGCAGCCGCGGAGCGCGATGTGCTCATCTTCCCTGCGCCTCGCACCCACCTGTCCCGCCGCGCACGCTCGTCTGCGCGGCCCGCGAGCCAGTCGCGGATGAACATCCATGCGAGGAAGCCATCGGCGGCCACGCCCGCACACACCAGAAACACCGCCGCGCACCAGGTCGCTGTATCGCTCATGACGTGATCTCCAAGCCGCGTGCCGTGGGTCGACGCTGCGATGAGCGCCCGCACCCCGACATGACGAGATGAGTGTGGAGGGCTCCGCGGCGATGTCGCTCAAGGCGGCATCAATGCGTGGCCTTGTCGTATCAACACTGCATCAACGCACGGCTGCGTCTCAATGCCCCAGTCGCGTAACGCTTGTCGTCTTTATGACGTCTTTATGCAAATGGGCACCACGTTTATGCCATGCTGAGCGACAAGAGGCCGGTGCATGGCGATGCTCATGCCATGATCGTACTGCGTCGCCGATCCCTCTCAAGTCTGCGGGCCACTCCATGAACGACCTCCTTTCCATCGCGTTCTTTGTCGGCTGCCTGCTCGCCACGTTCGGTCTGGTGCGTGTGTGCGAGTGGCTGCGGCCAGTTGTTCAATCGCAGCGACCCGAACAGCCTGGCTCTCGCGAGGTTGTTGCTCAGCACAGGGAGAGCGGCCAATGACACCACAGACCGTCATCTACACGCTCGCCGCGATCATCGCGGCGGCACTGCTGGTCTATCTCCTGATCGCGCTTCTCAAGCCGGAGTGGTTCCAATGAATGATCCCACGACTGCTCTGGTTCCTGCACCCACACTGGCCGCGATCACCGGCTCCGGCGTGCTGCAACTGGTGATCTACCTTGCGGTGCTGCTCACGCTCGTCAAGCCGCTGGGCTGGTTCATGGCCCGTGTGCTGGAAGGGAAGGCCGGTGAAGCGCCGCTTGGGCTTGGTCGCGCGCTGGGCTGGTTGGAGCGCGGCATCTACGCCCTCTGCGGCGTGCGCACGGATGTGGAGAGACGACCGGTCGAGACGGGGTGGAAGCCATACGCCGCGGGCATCCTGGTCTTCAATGCCCTTGGCTTCATCGCCGTGTATGGGTTGCAGCGGTTACAGAGCATTCTGCCCGCGA
Source organism: Planctomycetaceae bacterium (assembly GCA_027487735.1). Lineage (GTDB taxonomy): Bacteria > Planctomycetota > Phycisphaerae > Phycisphaerales > UBA1924 > BJHL01. The sequence goes on from JAIYDA010000071.1 coordinate 6,393, forward strand.
ACCCGGCGGGGCTCGGCTCGGTCGAGGCCAAGTCCGCGTGCAACACCGCGGTCTCCTTCGCCACCAACACGAACTGGCAGGGGTATGGCGGCGAGACGACCATGTCGTACCTCACGCAGATGCTCGGGTTGGGCGTGCAGAACTTCCTGAGCGCCG
>JAIYDA010000051.1 GCA_027487735.1 Planctomycetaceae bacterium
ACTGCTGGTGCGCAGCGACAAGCCCGCCTCGCGCGAGCGCGTGACGGCGAGCGTGCGCGTGCGGGTGGAGGGCAGGGTGGTGTCGGAGCAGGATGTGGTGCTGAGCCATCAGGCAACGCGGGGCAGCACGCCCGTTGGCGGCAGTGCGAGCGGTGCCCGTGTCGAGGGCGACGTGTTTGAGCGACTGCTCGACACGCAGGGGCTCGTGCCCGCGGGCACGCCCGCAGCAGCGAACGTGGAGGTTGAAGTCTTTGCCCGCACGAGCGACGACGCGACGCAGACGCTGCGGGTGCGGCTTGTTGAGCCGCCGCGGATCGTGGCGATGGATGCGGTGGTGACGCCCCCGGCGTATGTCGCGGCGTTGCTGGCTGCGGAGGCTGGGCGGGAGGGCTCTCGCGCCAGTGCGCTGGCGCGGTCACTCGTGCAGGGCGACAAGGCGCTGGTGCGAACAGAGGCGGGCGCGGGCGAGGGGCAGGCGGGTTCCCGGGAAGGAAGCGGGCCCGTGTCGGTGTCGCTGGGGCCTGTGCTGGCGGGGTCGCGGGTGGAATTGCGGGTGGGGTTTGAGCAGCCCATGCCCAGCGAAGGGGCGAGGCTGGCGGAGGTGGCGCCGGGGATCGCGGCGCTCGGGACGGGCAATGGGAATGGCGACGGAAATGGCGACGGCACGGGGGCGGGTGACGTGCCCACGCTGCACGTCGCGGGCAGCGCATGGACGCTGGCATGGACGGCGCAGGAGAGCGTGCGCACGACGCTGCTGCCCGTGGGCAGCGAGGGGATTGCGGCTCGCGATGAGGCGGGGCTGCGGGTGGAGGTGGTGGGCGATGCGAGCCCGAGCGTGAGCGTGGCGCAACCTGCGAGCGACGAGAGCGTGCTGGCGAGCGCGGTGGTGCCAATCGAGGTGCTGGGGCGGGATGATGTGGCGATGGATCGGGCGGGGGCGTGGGTGCGGCGGGCGCCGGTGATGAGTGGGGCCACAGGGGGGGACACAGATGGGGAAGGCACGGGGCAGCAGGGTGCGGTTGATGGTGCGCAGGCCAGCGACGCGGGCGTGTCGCTGGGTGAGTTGGAGGCTGGAGATCTGCTCGCGGGGCAACTGCTGCACAAGGCAACGCTGTCGCTGTCGGAGGTTGCGCTTGCGGATGGGCGCGTGAAGCCCGGGGACGAACTGTGGATCGTGGGGTGGGCGCAGGACAAAGGCGGGCAAGCGAGCGGGCGGGCCCGCGTGGAGAGCTCGATTCGGCGGCTGACGATCATCAGCGAGAGCGAGCTGGCGAGCCAGGTGGCAAGCGAGATGGCGGGCCTGCGCGACGCGGCGGCACGCCTGGAGCAAGAGCAAGCGCGCCTGGCGCAGCAGCGCGAGCAGACGGCGCAGCAGATGCAGCAAGCGACGACCGCGGGCGAAGCGCAGGAAGCGGCGGCTGCGCTGCGGCAGCAGGCGGCTGGACAGAACGCGCTGACGCAGCGCACGAAAGCGCTCGAGCAGCGCGTGGGCAAGCTGAGCGAGCGGCTCGAGCGCAATCGGCTGGATGATGCCGCGCTAAAGGGGCTGCTGGAGGATGCGCAGGAGACGGCGCAGGAGGCGGGCGCGACGAGCGACGGGGCGCAGCAGGCGCTGCGGACGCTGAGCGAGCAGCCCCGCGATGGCGCTGTGCGCGATGCGGCGCAGGCGCGGGCACGCGAAGCGCAGACGCAGACGCAGCAGGCCCTGGCGGAACTTGCGAGCACGCTGGACACCAAGCAAGACGACTGGAGCGTGCAGCGCGAGCTGGAGCGGATTCTGACCGAGCAGCGCCAGCTGCGGGCGCAGACGCAGACCGCCTCCGGGCGCACGCAGGGCCAAGAAGCAGCTGAGCTGAGCCGCGAGGACAAGGCGGAGCTGGATCGGCTGGCGCGGCGGCAGGATGAGCTTGCGCAGCGCACGCGGGATGGGCTTGCAGCGCTCGATGCGCGGGCCCAGCAGCTTGCGGAGCAGAGCCCCGAGCAGGCCCAGACGATGAGCCAGGCTGCCAGCGAAGGGCGCGAGGGGCAGGCGAGCGGCTTGCAGCAGCAGGCGGCGCGGCAGATTCGCGAGAACAAGACGGGGCAGGCGCAGCAAGCGCAGGCAGATGCGGAGCGGGCGCTGGAGCGCGCGTTGCGCAAGCTGGAGGATGTGCAGCAGGCGCGCGAGGAGCAACTGCGGCGCACGCTGGCGGACGTGATGCAGAGCTTGGATGCGCTCATCGCCTCGCAGCGGGCGGCGCTCGAGCAGCTGGCGCCCGCGCTCGCGGGTGAGGCGAAGCCCACGGCGGCGGAGCTGGCGCAGGGGATGATCGGGCTGCAGCGCAACACGCTGGGGACGATCGCGCGGCTGAAGAGCGACGAGCGGCAGGCACGCGCGCTCGAAGCGGTGCTGGGGAACATGCAGGCGGCGAGCGACGCGCAGGCGGCTGCGATCGTGGTGCTGCGGGCGGACGCGCCGGACTTTGGGGAGGCTGATCGCGAGGAGCGGGTGAGCCTGCAAAGGCTGGAGGACGCGAAGGCGGAGGCAGAGAAGCTGCAAGAAGAGGGCGAGGAACGCAGGCAGCAGCGCCAGCGCGAGGAGCTGCGCGAGCGCTATGAGCAGATGCTGGAGCAGCACCTGGGCGTGCAGACCGCCACCAAGCAGCTCGCGGCGGAGGAGCAGACGCGGCGGACGCGCGCGACGGCACGGCAGCTTGCGTTGCAGCAGAAGCTCGTGCGCGATGGGCTGGCGCAGATTCGCAGCGAGACCGAGGGGCTTGCGGAGGTCAAGGTGTTTGACTTTGCGCACACGCGGCTGGAGAGCACGCTGGTGCGCATCGGGGCGACGCTGGAGCAGGGCAACGCGACGCAGGGCGTGGTGGCAGACCAGGCGACGGTCACGGGCATCCTCGCGAGCCTGGTCGAGGCTCTCAAGAGCGAGCGCGAGAAGGAAGACGATCTGCAAGATGCGGGTGGTGGCGGCGGCGGTGGTGGTGGCGGGCAGCAGGGCGGGCCCCAGCCGCTTGTGCCGCCACTTGCGGAGCTGGTGCTGCTGCGCGGGATGCAGGCGGAGACCAACGCGCGGACGGCGCAGCTGGAGAACGCGGGCGATGCTGCGGAGATTGCTCAGACCGCGGAGCTGCAGCAGCAGCTTGCAAACCTTGCGCAGCAGCTCTTGGATGCGCTGCAACAGCAGCAGGGCGGGCCCGCTGGGCCTGAAAACCCGGCGAAGCTGGACGACGTGCAGCCTCAGGAAGGCCAGGCAGATGAAGGCGAGGCGGGGGAAGGCAAGCCCGACGGGCAGCCCGACAAGCAGAAGGAGGAAGGGCCGTGATGGACATGCGAACGATGATGAGATTTGGAGGGGCGTGGGCGATGGTTGTGCTCGCTGCGGGGGCGGCGTTTGCGCAGCAGGCAGAGCCTGTGAAACCGCCGGCGAAACCGAGTGACAAGCCCAGTGACAAGCCCAGTGAAAAGGCGGGCGAGAAGCCTGCCGACAAGCCGCCGGCGCGGGCCGAGCCGACGTTGGATGAGTTGCTGGGGCTCTCGAAGAAGCCTGCGGCGAGTGGGAAAGAGGAAGCTAAGGCTGGCGAGGGCAAGGCCGCGGAAGGGAAGTCGGGCGACGCTACCAGCACGCCCCAAGGCACGCCCAAGGACCCTGCGCGGGCTGCGCTGGACAGGCAGCTCGCGAGCGATCAGCCCGTGAGCGACGAGCTGGTGCAGGCGATTGCGTTGATGCGTGAGAGCGAGGAGCGCCTGAAGGCGAGCGACGCCGGCGCGCAGACGCAGCGCGTGCAGGACGAGACGCTAAAGCTGCTGGACAAGCTGATTGCTCAGGCCAAGCAGAACCAGCAGAAGCAGCAACAACAGAAGCAGCAGCAGAGCCAGCAGCAACAGCAGAGCAGCGAGCGCCAACAGCAGCAGAAGCAGAGCAGTCAGCAGCAGGGGCAGCAACAGGCGGAGGCTCAAGCTCAGCAGCAGGGCACGGGCGATGGGCGCGGGGGCAACCCCGCGAGCGCACAGGCGCAGACGCGGCAACTGCCCCAGGGTGCGCAGGCGGCGTGGGGCAATCTGCCGCCGCACGTGCGCGATGCGCTCATGCAGGGCGCGAGCGACGCGTATAGCAGCACGTGGGAGCAGCTGACGGGGGAGTATTACAAGCGCTTGGCGGAGCAGGACGCGGCGAAGGGGAGGAGCAAGCCATGAGCGTGACGATGCAGGTGGTGTTGGCGGCGGGGTTGGTGCTGGGGCAGGATGGGGCGGTGCAAGATGTCGCGGCGCGGCCTTTGGCGACGCCTGTGCTGGGCTTTGCGAGCGCGGCGTCGCAGGATGGCGTGGGCGTGGAGGCCAGTCCGCGTGCCAGCGATGTGGCGCCCGAGCCCAAGGGCAGCGGCATGAGCGCTGCCAACAACCCGATGCAGGATGAGATGACAGCGGAGCTCGACGCGGGCGTGAGCAAGGGGCTCGCGGCCCTCGTGCGGATGCAGAATGCCAACGGCAGCTGGAGCGACACGGCGTTTGGCCGCAGCGTGGCAGTGACGGCGCTGGCGTGCATCGCGCTCATGGCGGATGGCAACGTGCCCGGGCGCGGGGCGTATGGCGACAACGTGGAGAAGGGGCTGGAGTATGTGCTCCGCAACTGCGGCGAGAGCGGGCTGATCGCGACCGACAGCGCGAGCAGCCCGATGTATGGGCATGGGTTTGCGGCGTTGTTTTTGGGCGAGATCTATGGCATGACCGCGGGCGGGGGCGACACCGACCTTGCGAATCGCACCTATGCCGCGCTCTCGCGCGCGGTGCGGCTGATCGAGACGACGCAGAACGACGAGGGCGGATGGCGATACAACCCGGTGCCCTTCGACGCCGACACGAGCGTGACGATTTGTCAGATCATGGCTCTGCGGAGCGCGCGAAACGCGGGGCTTGAGGTGAGCAAGGCGGTGATCGATCGCGCGGTGGAGTATGTGCGGGCGTGCCAGAATCCCGACGGGGGCTTTCGCTATCAGGGCGTGCCCGGGGGCAGCGCGTGGCCCCGCAGCGCGGCGGGCGTGGCGAGCCTGCAATACGCGGGCATTTACGAGGATCGCGCGATTGAGACGGGGATGGGATATCTGTTTCGCGTCGCGATGCCCGGGCGCGGCAATGTCGATCAGATGCACTACTTCTATGGACAGTACTACGCGGTGCAGGCGGCGTTCCTCAAGGGGGGCGAGAGCTGGGAACGCTGGTGGCCCGCGGCGCGGGAGGAGCTGCTGGGCTCGCAGACCGCGGGGGGCATCTGGCGCGACCCCACGGTGGGCGATGAGTATGGCACCGCGATGGCGCTGATTGTGTTGCAGATGCCGAAGCGGTATTTGCCGATTTTTCAGAAGTGATGCGGGCGTGGACGGCGCGCGGCCCTCGGAGGTCGGGCAGCGCGGTTGACAACTTCACTCTTCACACCATCACGAGAGCCTAACCTTTTTCTCCTGCGGACTCGTTCAAGGCCGAACGAGCGTCGCGCGGGCAGCTGTTGTGCGGTCGTTTCCTTCCGCCTGCCGATGGAGTGGCTCATGGCTCGTCTTCCCATTGAGTGGTCGTCTCCGACCCGCATCCGCATGCACGCGCGGGACTATCTGGCGTTTGCGGGGTGCAACTATCTCGGCCTGGGCGGGCACCCGGTGGTGATCGACGCGCTGGCCCAGGCTGCACGCAGCATGGGCATCAGCACCACCGCAAGCCGCGAGACGACGGGCAACACCCTGAGCCACGAGGGGCTCGAGCGCGAGCTCGCGGCGTTCATGGGTCAGGAGGCGGCGATTCTTGGGGCGGAGGGGTATACGGCGAACTTCATGGCGCTGCAGACGCTCGCGCTCACGCATCGCGTCGCGATCATCGATGCGCACGCGCACCGCAGCCTGCGGCACGCGGCAACTGCTGCCGGCCTGCACGTGTGCGAGTTTGAGCACCTGAGCGCTCGCAGCGCACGCTGGCTCGCGACGCAGCACGCCGATAGCGGCGTGGTCATTCTGACCGACAGCGTCTTCGCGGCGGATGGCGCGGTGGCGCCCTTGGCCGACCTGCTGGCGGTGCTGCCCCCCCACCGCTCGACGCTGCTGGTGGACGATTGCCACGGCTTCTGCGTGCTGGGGCGGGGCGGGCGCGGGGCCGTGGAGGCAGCGGGGCTGACGGACCCGCGCGTGGTGATCACGACGACACTCGCGAAGGGGCTTGGGTGCTATGGCGGCGCGGTGCTGGGGCGGCGGGCGTTCATCGACAGCGTGCAGCAGCAGGCGTGGGTCTATCGCAGCAGCACCCCGGTGCCGCCCGCGCTGGCGGAGGCGTGCCGGGCTGCGGTGCGGGTGCTGTCGCAGGGCGACGAGCTGGTGCAGCGCCTGCGGAGCAACATCCAGGTGATGCGCGAGGTGCTGTTCTTCACGGGGCTGCCCATGCCGCCCGATGGCGTGCCGATCTTTACGTTCGCGGTGAGCGACGAGGCGCGGCAGCAGCGCGTGCACGAGCTGCTGCTCGAGGCGGGCGTGTTTGCGCCGCTCATTGAGTATCCGGGCGGGCCCGCGCCGCGGTACTTCCGCGTGGTGGTGAATGCGATGCACACGCACGACGAGATCAACACGCTGGGCAAGCACCTGCTGCGGGCGCTCGACGTGACGCGCGACCAGCGGCCTGCCCGCCGGCCCAGGCCTCCGGTGGAGGATGCCGAGATGCCTGACATTCGCGTGTTGGAGCGGGCGGTGATGGAGCAGCTTGGGTAGACAGGCTGAGGGCCTGAGCCGTGGCAATCGACGTACCGTGGATCATGGATCGCGATCTGTACTCCGCCGTGCGGCATGCGAAGCGGGAGCAAGCGATCGAATGGGTGCGGGAGCATCCGGACGATCCATCGGCGGAGGCGATCGCGACGCGGAGCGAGCAGTGGTGGCAGCTCAACGAGGACTACACGCGCGAGGTTTTTGGGTTTGTTGGCTTGGCGCTTGAGAGAAGCTCTTCGTGAATAGCCGCCTCCGCCCTAGATTCTGCCAGACAGCATCTAGCTGATACCTCGCATAGTCGCCGCTAACTCTCGTAAGCGCCAGTCAAAGTAATCGCAACCCGCAACGTTCATATCAGGTAGGATGTCAGGGTCCCCTTCGGCGGGATTGCCCCGTTCATCACAGACGTACTGCACGCCGTGCGTCAGCACCTCTCTAGTGTCAATGCAAAAAAGATGGCGTGGGAACACCTGATACGCTTGCGGCAAATCGTAGCGAATAGGTTGAAAGTAGCCTCGTGTCCAACACGTACGATTCACCACATACTGGAAATGAACGGAGGACAAGCTTGCGACATCGGGAATGACGTTGTTCTTGCAAAGGCTGTTGTAGATGTATATCAAGTTGAAGCCAGGACAAGGCTCCCACGGAGGCCGCTTGCCTCTGATCAGGTCCGATTCTGATGATACATCAAGCAATATTACTCGACCGTAGATGTACTCGCCAGATACAATCTGGATACGAAACAACTCTCCAATCTTGCGTCGCTTGCGAGATGGCTGCATCGCCACCATAAAGTGCTCATTGTGTTCAGGCGGTGTTTTCATCCGAATCGGATCCTCTTGCCGCTTTGATGAAGATACGCCCCTGCCCACTGCCTCACCATATTGAGCTTCGGAGCGCCATGACGAGCTGCGCGGGTTCTCGCGACACAGCTTCAGCAGCATATGGTAGAGGTCTTGGCCCCTGTTGTTGTCCCGGAACTCGCACTCCTTGAGGTGCAGATAGCACGTGCTGGGATGCAAGCCTCCGAACCGGCTGATGAACTGCGTGCTCTGCCCCGCCGTCAGATCGGCGGCGACGCATCGCGCGAAGCGGCGGAAAAGTGCCTGCGCGATTCGCGAACGGACGACATAGCGGCTTTGCACTGGAAAACAAGCCTATCCCGGGGTTTCCAGATGGCTCAGCTAGTCATGACCCTCCACGAAATATCACGAATGTTATCACGCATGAACAAAGCCACGAACACACACATGATACACATAATATCCGGCCAAGCCACACGAAGCGACGCTTGAACGGCAGTGCTACTTTTATTCCCTCATCATGCGGTGCTGCGTGACCAGCTTGCACAGATGCGATTGTCAACCGTGCACTAATTTGTTCGTTATGTCCATGGTTCTTAAGAAAGACGTTGTATGCTGGAATGTTAATGGCACCTGAGTTTAGTAAACCAACACCAACTCTATCACTCCGCCAATCGCTGAGTGGGTACAAGAAGACGCAGCAGACGCTCAACATAAGGGAGACGCTCAGCGACAGAAAAAGCACGAAGCAACGCAAGTACGACATGAGATTTTCTCCATCTCTCCGTCAAGACGACGTCAGGCTAAGCCATCTACTTGCAGACGCGGAAGAGTCATGACTAGCTGAGCGGGTTCTCGCGACATACTTTATCAGCGTATTGTAGAGGTCCTGGCCCCTGTAGTTGTACCGGAAATCACACTCCGCGAGGTGGATGTTGAACGTTCTGGGGTGCATGCCTCGGAACCGGCTCATGAGCTGCGAGATCTGCACCGCCGTCAGACCGGCGGCGACGCATCGTGCGACGCGAAGGAAAGGTGCCTCCGCGATTCGATAACGGACGACAGAGCGGCTTTGCACTGGAAAACAAGCCTATTCCGAGGTTTCCGAAAGGCTCAGCGAGTCATGACTCTTGTGCCCTAGTCGAGCTACCGGGACTTGGATTTCGCTTCGAGCGGACGCTGGATGCGGGGCAGCGGCCGCGCGTTCGCGCTGCGCGGCGGAGCATCAATGAGCACGGCACTCTGCAGCACAGGAGGATCAATCGGGCGCTGGTCGCGCACTTTGGTTTGTTCGAGGGTCAGCAGCGTGGGCAGGCCTCGCACCACCTCGGCGAAGGCTGTGTACTTGCCGTCGAGGCTCTGCGTGCCCTCGCGCGAGAGGCAGATGAAGAACTGCGAGCCGTTCGTGTCGGGCTCGAGGTCGCGGGCCATGCTCACGACGCCAAAGTCGTGGGCGAGGGGGCTGGGCTCGAGGGCGATGTCAAAGCCCGGGCCACCCTCGCCTGTTGCTGTGGGGTCCCCCACTTGCACGACGAAGGGGTCGCCCTTGGGGGTTTTGGCAACGATGCGGTGGAAGGCGATGTCGGTGTAAAAGCCGCCGCGAACAAGCTCGCGGAAGTTCCACACGGTGTTGGGGGCAGCTTGCGGCAGCAGGCGCAGCTCGAGCTCGCCCACGCTGGTGGTGAGCAGCACGTGCTGCTCGGGATAGACCCGCAAGCCGCTCACGAGGCTCGCGCTCGCGCCCATGGGCTGCTTCCAGATGAGCTGGGCCTCGCGGGCATCAAAGTTGGCAAGCTGCGTTGCGGGGTCGACGAAGTAGACGCTGCGCTTTGCGGCGTGCACGAGCTGGGCACGCGCGGGTGTGGTCAAGGGCTGGAGCACGAGGGCCGGGCCCACGGCGGCGCTGCCCACGAAGAGCTGCACGTAACGCATGCGGACGCCCGCGTTGTGCGGGTCTGCCCAGAGCGTGGGGAAGAGGGCGGCAAGGTCGACTTCGCCCGCCTCGACCGCGACGCGGGTGCGCCGGGCTTCGGGCACCGCACGCGGGGGCTTGCCTGGCTCGCCTTCTTGGGCAGCGAGGGCGAAGAGGCTGCCCACGTCGATGAGTTCGAGGGCGAGGCTGCGCGACGTGTCAGCAGGTTCGACAGGAGGTTGGGCCGGAACGACGGAGCCGTCGGGGGCGACGGTGGATGGGGCTGGAGGTTGGGCTGCTGGCGGCAGCGCGGGCGGCACCTGCACGCTGATGCGGACGGGGCGGTTGGTCCCGTAATAGGTTTGCAGGGGCGTGAGCTGCGCGTGGGCGAAGGAGCAGGTGAGGGCGAGGATGCCCGCAAGAAGGCAGCGGGGATGCAAGGCGGGGCGGGTGTGCATGGTTGTTCTCACGACTCTTGCGGTCTGCGTCACGTTGCGGCGCGAGCAACATCCTAGAGGCATGGTCTGCATGTGCAAGCAACGAAAGCAAGGGGACGCGAAAGAGCCCGCCCAGACGGGGTGCGGGCGAACGGGCTACAACTCTCCGGCGTATGTGGTCCGCGATCATCGTGCGGAGCTCTCCAACAGTGGAGGGTTGGCACCAGGGTCGGGCCAGAGCATCGCGGCGCGTGCCGCACAGACGGAGAGCCCTCGCGTGACGACGAGCCCGACGCCAGCCAAGGACGTGCAAGGTGGCAGGCAGGAGGCGGGCACGCGCGCGGGGGCGGAGCGCATGCCTGCGGTTGCGATTTCGGTCGACACGGAGGACTTTGGGGCCCAGGGCACGATCTCGCCCTTGGATGTGCTGCCCGCAACGCACGCGGGCGGTGACGACGACCTCGCGGCGGAAGCGGCCTTGGTGGCGCGGCTGCGGGCGGGGGATGCGCGGGCGTTTGAGGAGCTCGTGCGCGACGTGGGCCCGAGGCTGTATGCGGTCGCGAAGCGATTTCTGTCGAGCGAGGACGACGCGCGGGAGGCGATGCAGGATGCGATGCTGAGCGCGTATCGCAGTCTGGATCGGTTTGACGAGCGCAGCAGGCTGAGCACGTGGCTGCACCGCATCGTCGTGAATGCGAGCCTGATGAAGCTGCGGACGAAACGCCGCAAGCCCAGCGTGTCGCTGGAGGGGCTCGGAAGCGCGGCGGGCAGCGAGGATGGGCTGAGCTTCGCGGCGAGCGTGCCCAGCGACGCGCACGGGGCGCGCACGGGGCGCGGTCTGCGGGCTGATCGCCCGACGCTGGAAGAGACCGACCTGCGCGACCTGCTGCGCCAGCAGATGGAGCGCCTGCCCGATGAGTATCGCACCGTGCTGCTGCTGCGCGACGTGGAAGAGCTCGACACGTTGCAGACGGCGCGCGTGCTGGGCGTGAGCGAGAGCGCGGTGAAGACTCGCCTGCACAGGGCCCGCCTGGCGCTGCGCGAGGCGATGCTGCTGGCAACCGGCAAGGACGACACGCGAGCGGATGACGACGCGAGCGGAGGTGCAGCATGAGCGAGCAGCACCCGCATCACGATGCAACGCATCCGAACACCGTGGCCAAGTGCTCTGGGCAGGCTTATGGGGCAGGCACACCCGGAACGAACGCGGCCGGAAGTGGCGGGACCATGTCCTGCAAGGAGATCTGCGCGTTTTTGTGCGACTATGTTGATGGCACGCTGGCGGCACAGTCTCGCGATGCGTTTGACGCGCACATGGCGGCGTGCGCGCACTGCAAGGAGTATCTCGACACCTACGCCGAGACCATCCGCCTCAGCAAGCGGTGCTGCTGCCCCAAGCTGCAGCCGCCGCCCCCACTGCCCGAGGACATGATCGCGGCGATCGTGCAAGCCGCGGCGATGGCGCCGAGGAGGGGGTGCGGGGGTGGTGATGGGACCCGTGATGAGACTGGTGACCGGTCGGGTGCTGGGCGGGCGTAGCGGACGCATCGGGAAGCATGCAGACTGCTAAACTGCCTGCCTACTCAGCGTTCCAGACGCGCGACCCCATGAGCCACGAACCAACCAACGCCAGCGACAAGGGCCGTGACGCCCCGCACGGTGGGTTGCCTGCGAGGGGCGAGGTTGGCGCGCGCGACGATGCACGGCTCGGGCGGGGCGACCCGCTGACAGAATCGGACAGCGACCATGAGCACGAAGCAGGCGAGGCAGGCGAAGCAAGCCGGCTTGCGATCGACCTCAGCGGCTCGATGCCTTGCGTGAGTTGCCAGTATGACCTGCGTGGGCTGTCGATCACGGCGACGTGCCCGGAGTGCGGCACGCCTGTGCGCGCGACGCTGGTGCGGGTGATTGATCCGGAAGGGCAGACCACCGCGCCGCTGCGCTCACCTCAGCTGGCAAGCTGGGCGATTGTGTGGTGGGCGGGCGCAAGCGCACTGACGGCGCTATGCATGCTGGTGCTGCACCTGCTGCACGACGTCGTGGGCGGGTCTCCGCGCGTTCGCGATGCGATCGCGATGGCGACGCTGAGCGTTGCGTTTGCGAGCAGCGTTGGGCCCTTATCGCTGATTTTTCTGTTCAAAGGGCGTGAGCGCACGCCGCGGCAAGGCCTCGCGCTGCTGGCGTGGATTCTCACGATGATGCTGTGCATGGTCTTGATGGACCCGCTGCTGGCGCGAACGAACTGGAGCTACGCGCGCGGGCCATGGGTGGAGCGGCGAGTAATGCTTGGGATCTTGGTCGTCGCGATTCTGCTCTCCATGCGCCCCACGGTGCGGCTGCTGGCGGCCCGTGGTTGGGTGCAGCAGCAAGCGCACACGGATCGGCAGACGACCATCAGCCTTGCGCTCGTGGTGGGCATCGGAACGCTCGCGATCTTCGGCGTTGCGGCGAGCCCCATCGGCAGCGACCCGATCTTGGCGCGGTTCTTGTCGCAGATGATCGTGATCCTGACGCTGCTGCTGCTGACGCTGGGGCTGGGGAGGCTCGCGCTCGAACTCCTGCGGATGCGGAGGCGGATCGCGGCGGGGCTGGTGGCCGCGGGGCGCGTGGTGCCCAGGCCCAGTGCTCAGGGGGCGGGCAAGGGCTGAGGGGCTGGTCGCCCGGTGCAGGCAACGCACTATCATGCAGCATGAGTGACCCCGACACGATTCTTCTTGAAGCTGAAGCCGCGATGGAAAAGGCCCTGGAATACCTGAAGCAAGAGCTCAAGGGTGCGAGAACGGGGCGGGCCTCGACGGCGATGGTCGATTTCATCAAGGTCGAGGCGTATGGCTCGTTCGTCGATCTCAAGACGCTCGCAGCCGTGAGCGTGCCCGAGCCCACGCAGATTCTCATCAAGCCTTTCGATTCCACGCTGCTGCACCCGATCAAGAACGCGATCGACAAGAGCGGGATGGGCGTGAACCCGATGCCCGAGGGCAAGGCCCTGCGCATCAACCTGCCGCCCATGAGCGGCGATCGGCGTCAGAAGGAAGCGCTGCGCATCAAGAAGATGGCGGAGGAGACGAAGATCATCTTCCGCAATGCGCGGCGCGACGCGAACAAGCACGCCGACGACCTGAAGAAGGACGGCGCGCACAGCGAGGACGACATCAAGCAACTGAAGGACGAGATTCAGGAGCTGCTCAAGAAGTTCGAGACCGAGGCGGACAAGCGTGTGGACGAGAAGACGAAAGAGATCATGACGATTTGAGTGGTGGGGTTGGGTTTGGGGTGGGTGGGCTGGCGAAGCTGCAGCAGGGGGCCAGCGAGGCATTCGGGATTCGGCATTCGTGGGGCGCGACTGGCGCACGCGTGTGGCGTTCTTTATCGAATGCCGAATGGCGAATCCCGAATGCCTCGCCCTTGCCACACTCCTTCGTTCTCCGCACGCCTTGCCCAAACTCCTCAGGCCTACGAAGCCCTGAAATTGCAGGCGTTGTGGCGTGCTCCCCGATACCTGTGACATGAACACGGGCGGGGTCAATCACGTGCCTTCCGCGGTGCCCTCGGGCCTTGCGGCTGGCGTGGCGGGGCTTGCGGGTCGCACGGTGCGCGAAGTGAAGACCGCGCAAGAGCAGCGGCGCGAGTTGCAGGGACCCAAGCGCGACGAGGTGACGCTGGGGCATAAGGCCGAGGGGGAGAGCGACGTCGATCGCGTCGACACGCTCGATTTACACAGCGATGCGCGCGGGCAGAAGCAGCCGCAGGGTCGCGAGCAACCGCACGCGCGCGACGACGATGGGGTGCTGGGCAGCGAGCCGCCCAAGGCGCAGGAGCCCGAGCCGATTCGCCTCGGTCGTGCGGGCATTCCGATGCCGCCCACCGCAGTGCCGCAGAAGCACATCGATCTTGCGGGGTAAGGCGCGGGGCCTTTCGCAGTTGCCGCTCTCGCGTGAGCTTGGGCGTTCAGCGGCGTTAAGCCGCGCGCTTGCCGGCCTTGGCAGTGGGCTTGGAAGTGGACTTTGCGTTGGCTTTGGTCGCGCGGGCCTTTGCGAGCGACTTCTTGCTCGATGCGCTGAGCCTCGATGCGCTCAGCTTGGTGCTCTTCTTTGCTGCGGTCGCCTTGGCGCGGTCTGTCTTCGCGGTGCTTGCATTCGCGAGGCGTGCCTTCGCGCCCGTCAGTCGCAGGCTGGCATCGCTGGCAGTGGACACCGACGCGGCAAGGGCCTGCCACGGGTTGCTCGCTCGGCCCGCATCGCCCGTGAGCTGCAAGAAGCCGTGCGGCTGGTTGTCGTCCTCCACTTCGTCGCTCGTGAGCTCGCCCACGGCTGGCGCGGTGCGCGACGCAGGTGCAAACGCGAGCGTGGGTGCTTCGTCTTGCGTCGTCGCGACGCTGGCAAAGCCCTCGGCCTGCTCGGCGAGCATACCAAAGACCTGCTCGATGAGGTAGCGATCCTGGTCCTTGCCCATCAAGGCGCTGCTAAAGCGCAGCTCGTCGCGGATGTCCTCGCGGAACACGACAAGCTCGGCTGCGCTGAGGGTCGCGGCGGTGAGCGTGAGGCCCGCGGCAACGCGGCCCAGGCTGAGCGGGTGACCAAGCCCCGACTCCAGCTCAGCGAGCAGGAACGGAAGCTGATCGGTCATGGGCTTGGCGGAGCCCGGGTGCACGCGCGACATGCCCTTGAGGGCGTGGGCGGCATCGGCAAGGCAGTCCAGGCCTCCGGCATCGTCGAGCTGACCAAAGCGGACGGCTGCGAGGCGCAGCGTGGCGAAGGCGTCGTCTCGTAGCAGGCGGGCGCAGAGCTCGGTCACTTCCACGCGCTGGGTCTGCGTGATCGTCGGGCTCGTGGCGGCCCACTGGCTCAGCAGCTGGGCCGCGATCTCGCGCACGGGGCTCCAGGCGGCGCTGCGCTGCTCGAGCTCGGCTTGCATCGCGGTGCAGATGCTGTTGAGCGATGCGTGGCCCTCGCTGGTGTCGCACCAGTTGGCGGCGCGGCCCGCGAGGCGATCGCCCAGGTCTGTGCGTGCGGGGTGGCGGCTGTGCAGGCAGGCCGCCTCGATGAGCAGGCGGGCGAGGCGAGAGTCGTCGGTGCTAATGGCTTCGGGCAGCGTGAGGCTCGCGCAGTCTTGCCGCAGGGGGAAGAGGTGCGAGAAGCCCCGACCATCGATGCGTTGGGCGAGCTCGCTCCAATCGCGCAGCGCAGCCTCGCGGCCTGGGTGCACCAGGGTGTCGAGCCGCATGCACTGTCCATCGCGGCGCAGCATCGCATCGAGAGCGTTGCCCTCGCGCGTGGTGGTGGCTTCGTCGTCGCGCAGCTCGTGCCAGCTTGTGTCCATCACGCCGTGGCTCGCAACCAGCATGGCGCACCATGCGTCGGCGTGCAGCACGCCCACCTGCAAGGGGCGCACGGGCCAGAGCGAGGAGAGCCCATCGGCGATGCGCTGCGAAGTGCCCGAGCTGCGGTTGGCATCCACGCCCACCTCGCTCGCGACATCTCGCAAGAACTGCGTGCCCTTGCTGGCGCCATAGACGGCCGCTCCGATGCCTCGGAGCATGGCCTGGGCAAGGCTGCCCTGGGGCCAGGCCTTGCCAGGAAGGTTGATGGCGCGGATGCTCTGCCAGTTTGTGCCGTGCGGGCTGCTCATGCCGTCACAATCGGCATAGTCGATACGCGACTTTGGTGCAAGTTCTGGGAAGTTGCGGGCGATTGCGAGCAAGGGTTGCGCGTGGTGCATGGAGGGACGCGGCCACGACCCGAACACCGGACGCGGGGTGCGAGCGCTGGTGGTGCGCCCCTGAGACGCGAATGATGTCTTGTCACGCGTAACGCGAATCACAAAACATGCGTAGACGGTGGACGCACCTATGATTGCCCGTGAACGACCATGCCCACGCACCCAAGCGACGCACGACCAAGGCGCGACCAGCCGGGCCGGCTGGAAATGGGTCCAAGCTTGCCGCGGGCGCGCGCAGCGCCGGGTCGAGCCAGCCCCACGCCCCCAACCTGCACCGACTGAAGGACATCAAGGCGTTCAGCGTGCTCATCGCGCCGATTCGCATCGAGATCGCCGAGATGCTGCGCTGCATGGGCCCGTGCACGATGAGCCAGCTTGCCCAGCAGCTCGCTCGCCCTGCCGACACGCTCTATCGCCACATGCGCATGCTGGAGAAGGCGGGGCTCGTCACGAGCACGACGATTCGCCAGGCGGGCAAACGCAGCGAAGCGATGTACCAGTTTGTAGCCGACGACATCACGCTGGGCTTCCCGCCCGATCGCAAGGGGCAGGCGGCGCTCTTGGGCATGTCCAACAACTTCTTCCGGGCTGCAACCAAAGCGATCAAGGACAGCGCGGGCGCGCAGCGCCTGCGATTTGGCGACCTGCCCCCGGGCGTTGCGCCCAACCTCTCGATCCTCTACGAGCTGGGCTGGCTCACGCCCGATGGCGTGCGCCGGGCCCGCGCGCTGCTCGCAGAGCTCAAGCAACTGCTCGACGAGGGCAAGCGCAGCGGGCAGGGCGAGCTCTTCCTCAGCGTTGCGGCCCTCACGCCCGTGACGCGCACGCACACGCGCGGCGGCAAGCCCGCGATGGCGACGCAGCGCACGCCCCGGCGAAGCACTGCTCGCGATGGACAGCGCGACACACAGCGCGAAACCCAGCACGACAGCCCGCGCGACAGCCAGCGCGACAGCCAGCGCGACGTCTAGGCGCCCGCTGCCCCCTTCCGCTCCTTCAAGCTCAGCGCAGCCTTGGGTCGGCATCTCCACACTTCCGTCTCGCGCAGTGCCGGGCGTGCCCCTTTGGCTGCGCCGCTGGTTTGCATCGTTGAAAGGACACACCATGATTCAACCCATGACTCAACCCATGATTCAACCCATAATTCAACCCATCACTCAACCACTGATTCCGTCATTCCCCAGCAACGAAGCAGCCGCGCAGCGTCCTCAGCTCTTTTCCGTGCGCACGCGGCTGTTCGCGCGTGCCTCGCTCGTCGCGATGCTGCTCGCTGCCGGGCAGGCAACAGCCGCGAACGACGCATCGCCCGATGAGCTCCCTCGGCGTGCGTCGCTGGGCGTGGGCGCACCCACGGGCGACGCGGGCATCTACATCACGTCGGTCCGGGGCGGCTCATCCGCCGAGCGCATGGGCATCGTGCTGGGCGATCGCCTGCTCTCGCTCAACGGCAAGGCTCTCGCAAGCACCGCAGAGCTCATCGACGCGCTACGCACCACCCCTGGCGGATCCGAAGCGACCGTGGTGGTGCAGCGGGGCGACCAGCAGGTCACGCTCAAGGGCCCCGTCGATGCAACGCAGACTGAGGTCGTGCCGGGCAGCGAGACGGAGTATCGCGCGGTGCGCGTGCAGCCCGACGCGGGCGAGCCCTATCTGCTCCGCAGCATCATCAGCGTGCCCAAGGGGCATGAGCCTGGCACGAAGCTGCCCGTGTTTGTGTTTCTGCAGGGCATCACCTGCTCGTCGATCGATCGACCCGGCATGCCCAGCGCGCCCGACACGCGCCTGGTGCACGCGATGGCGAAGGCGGGGTTCATCACCCTGCGCGTGGACAAGGCTGGGCTAGGCGACTCGCATGGCCCCGCATGCGACGCGCTGAACTTCCGCGACGAGCTTGCGGGCTATGTCGAGGCGGTGCGCGCAATCAAGCAGCGCGACGATGTGGACCCGCAGCGCGTCTACGTCTTCGGGCACAGCATGGGGGGCGTGATGGCCCCGCTCATCGCGAAGCAGACGCCCCTGCGCGGCGCGATCGTGTATGGCACGCTGGGCAAGACCTGGCTTGAGTACACACTCGAAAACACCCGCAGGCAGCTCCGCGTCTTTGGGCAGAGCGAGAGCGACGTGACCGAGAGCGTGCTGATGACGAGCATGTTCATGGGCCCATTGCTCATCGACAAGCTCACGCCCGAGCAGGTGTGGCAGCGCAACACCACGCTCCGCGCAGCGCTGGGCGACACCGAGGCGATGGGCATCACCAGCCGCACCATCTCCGGGCGCGACGCGACGTTCTATCACCAGCTGCAGGACATCAACGTCGCCAAGGCCTGGGGCGAGGCAAAGACCAACCTCCTTGCGCTGCACGGCGAGTTTGACTGGGTAAGCAGCGCCGAGGACCACCAGACGATCGCCGACATCGTGGCACGCTCGGGCAACTTCGCGGGCGAGATGCGCGAGGTCGCGTTCGCCGATCATGGCCTCACGTCGCACCTCACGCTCGAGAGCAGCGTGCAGCAGATGGGCCAGGGCGAGCAGCTGCTCGACCTGCCGCAGACGCTGCTGGAATGGATCGCGCAGGTCGAGGGCGAGCCGCGCCCAACGCCCCCCGTGCGCGATGGCAGCGAGCCCGAGCCCACCGATACCGAAGCCGCAACAGGCACGTCGCAGTCTGCCGGCACGCCCATGCTGCCCCTTCCCACTACCACCAAGGCCGAGGCCGGCGCGCCCGACGCCGTGCTGCCGGGCGATGTCTGGGCTGCCTTTGCCACGGGCTCGTGGGAAGGTGAAGTGACGACAACCGCCCAGGGCAGCGACGCCGCGCAGACGTTCATCATGCGCCTCGACATCGAGCGCACCGAGAACACAGGCACCTACGACTGGCGCATCACCTACGACGGCACCGCGGGCAAGCAGGTGCGCGAGTACACCCTGCGCGTCTCGCCAGATGGGCTCGCCATCGACGAGAACAACGGCGTGGTGCTGCCCGCGTCGCTCATCGGCAACACGCTCTACAGCACCTTCGCCATCGGCGGGGCTCACATCGCCGCGAGCTACGAGCTCGTGGGGCCAGGCACGGGCTACACACGCATCGCCTTCTCGCTCGTTGCCTCAACGCCGCTCGACGCGACGCCCTCCAAGCCCGAGCACGGCGTGCAAGGGTGGATGCCCGCCTCGCAGCAGCGCGGAGACTTGCTGCCCGTCAGCCGCTGACACGCGTGCGGGGCTCTTCGCGCGGGCCCATCGCGCTCAAGTTCGCGGTCCATCAGCGCTCTGCACGCACGACCACGCGTCGTCACGATCACAGCCGCACCCGCCGTCGACACGACCTGTGCCCACCCTCCTCGGGCACTTGCGACGGGGGTGCGCTGTGTTTTTTGTCAGTGCAAGTTTCGGAGTGCTGCTTGCACGGCCTACTTCTGCTCCACAAGCTCTTGCAGCAGCGCCCGCTCCGCAGCCGCGAAGGTCTCCAGACTCTCGCGCAGGCGAGCCGACGCGGCTTCGAGTGCGGCTTCATCCAGCCCGCCTGCGGGTGCCTCACCCTGTCCGCCCCGCTGCCCGGGCAGCGTGAGCTGCTGCACAACCTCCGCCGCTGCTCGCACGTCGCTCGCCGCCGCCGCATACGAACGCGTCGCGTCGTACAGCACCTGGCTCTCAAACTCCTTCGTGGTGGGCTGGATGAGCAGCCTCCAGGGCTGGCTGCGCACCTCCACCGCCGTGAGCTTCAGTTGGTCGCTCATGAGCCGCAGGTTCGCGAGCGTGCGCCGCAGGCTTGGTGTCTGCTCGTTCACGAGCAGGCGGACATCATCCACCGCGACGGCAACGCCCTGCATCGCGCGCTCGCCCTCGCGGAGCGAGTTGTTGAGCAGCGCGAGCGACTCGGAGCTCAGCGTCTGGGCGAGCTTGTCGGTGCTGCTGAGAATGCTGTCGATGCGCGTGCGATTCTCGCGAACGATCGCGCGGACGTCATCCACCAGCACCCGCGCCTCCTGCACGCCCCCCTCCGCCCCAAGCAGAATGGGCTCGAGCTTCTGGCTCGCCGCCTCCGCGCGCGTGAGCACGCTGCTGATCTGGCTCTGCCACGCAGGAAGCTGCTCGCGCACGCTCGCGACCAGTGCGCGGGCGTCGGTCGTTGCGCTCGCGATGTCGGGCCCGCTCTTGCCCACCATGCTCTCGACGGCAAGCACGCTGCGCTCGATGCTCGCGAGCGTGTTCTTCACGCTGCTCACCTGCTCGGGTCCCAGCCCAGCCTGCGCGAGGAACGCGGGCGGAGCCACGCCCCCGCGCACGATGTCGCCCCCTTCCACGCGCCACGTGCCCGCGCTGGGGTCGCTGCCCTCGGGCTCCTCGGGCGTGCCGGGAGAGGCGATGTTCAGCGCACTCAGGCTGCCCAGCAAAGGCTTCTCGAGATACACCTGTGTGTTCTCATAGAGCACCAGGTCCTTCGCCACGTCCACCGTCACGTCGATCGCTTGCGGAAATGGCGTGACCGCACCGCCCGAGGGCCTCGCTCCCGGCGCGGGAGCGTTGTGCAGTTGCACACTGCGAACCTTCCCCACCACCATGCCCGCGAGCGTGACGGGTGAATCCGGGCCCAGCCCCGCAGCACCATCAGCGAGCGTGAATCGCACCGTGAACGCGAGGCCACCCTTCTGCCCGCGCGAGCGCGACAGCATCCCCGCGACGAGCACGCCCACGATGAGCGAGACGACGACAAACAACCCAGCGAGCACGTTGCGAAGCAGAGGCTTGGATTGCATCGCAGCGAGTGTAGCGAACACCCCCGACAGGCTGGGCAGGGCAAGGCCTCAAACGACAGCCCCCGCTGCGCATCGCGAATGCTCGCAACGTGCAACGGGGGACGTGAGAAACTCAGCGGCACAGGGCACCATTCGCAAGCAAGTGCTCGCGAAGGGCTGCTCGCAGAGAAACTAGTGCGCGTGCTCTTCCTTGTCCGCCTCGGTCGCGATGCCGTTCTTCTCGCGATAGTCCTTCAGAGCGGCGCGAATCGCGTCCTCAGCCAGCACGCTGCAGTGAATCTTCACGGGGGGCAGGCTCAGCTCCTCCACGATCTGCGTGTTCTTGATCTCCTCCGCCTGGTCGACGGTGCGGCCCTTGAGCCACTCCGTCGCCACGCTGCTGCTGGCGATCGCGCTGCCACAGCCAAAGGTCTTGAACTTCGCATCCTCGATGATGCCCGTGTCGGGGTTCACCTTGATCTGCAGCTGCAGCACGTCGCCACACTCGGGCGCGCCGACGAGGCCCACGCCCACGTCCTTGCGATCCTTGAGCTCGGCGGTGGTGCCAAACTTGCCAACGTTGCGGGGGTTTTCGTAATGGTCGATGATTTTGGGGCCGTAGGCCATGGGAATGCTCCGGAGAAAAGGCACTAGGCACAGGGCACTAGGCACAAGGGAATGTGGTGTTCGGCTTCGTCTTGTTCTGGGCAACCAACAACAAGCTCACTAGTGCCCAGTGCCTAGTGCCCGTTGCCTTTCTTCTAATGGTGCGCCCACTCAATCTTGCTAATGTCAATCCCTTCCTTATACATGTCATACAGCGGGCTCATTTCCCGCAGCTTGCTCACGCCCTGCACGATCTTCTCGATCGCAAAGTCCACCTCTGCCTCGGTCGTCCAGCGCCCAAGGCTCAGCCGCAGGCTGCTGTGCGCCAGCTCGTCGCCCACGCCCAGGCCCTTGAGCACATAGCTGGGCTCCAGGCTCGCGCTCGTGCACGCGCTCCCGCTGCTGCACGCGATCTCCTTGATCGCCATCATCAGCCCCTCGCCCTCCACAAACCCGAAGCTGATGTTCGCGATGTGCGGCAGGCGCTTGTCCTTGTGACCGTTCACCGCGCTGCTGTCCAGCCGGCTCGTTAGCCCGTCCTCGAGCTTCTTGCGAAGCTTCGCGAGCCGCATCGCGTCGTGCTCCATCTCCTGCATCGCGATCTCGCACGCCTTGCCCAGCCCAACGATGCCCGTCACGTTCAGCGTGCCGCTGCGAAAGCCGCGCTCTTGCCCGCCGCCATCCTGCAGCGCCTGCAACCGCACGCGCGGCCCGCGCCGCCGCACATACATCGCGCCGACGCCCTTGGGTCCATACATCTTGTGCCCGCTGAAGGTCAGCAGGTCGATGTTGTCCTTGTTCACGTCGGTGGGCATCTTGCCCACCCACTGCGTGCCATCGACGTGGAAGATGATCCCCCGCTCCTTGCACACCTTCCCGATCTCGCGAATCTCGTTGATCGTCCCGATCTCGTTGTTCGCCCACATGATGCTCACGAGGATCGTGTCGGGCCGAATCGCCGCGAGCACCATCGCCGCCGTGTACACGCCATCGGGCGGAGCCTGCAAAAAGCTCACGTCAAAGCCCTCCTTCTGGAGGCGCTTGCACGGGTCGAGCACGGCCTTGTGCTCAATCGTCCCGGTAATGATGTGCCCACGGGGCTGCCCGCTGCCCGCAGGAGCCTTCTCATACAAGTACGCCGCGCCCTTGATCGCGAGGTTGTTCCCCTCCGTCGCGCCGCTGGTAAAGATCACTTCCTTCTCGTCCGCCCCGATCAGCTTCGCCACCTGCTCGCGGGCCAGGTCCACGCCCGCCTCCGCGTCCCAGCCCATCTTGTGGTTCCGGCTGCCCGGGTTGCCAAAGTGCTCGGTGAAGTAGGGCAGCATCGCCTCCACCACACGCGGGTCGCAGGGCGTCGTCGCCGCGTGATCCATGTAAATGGGCTTGGGATAGTGTGCCGCTTGCTTCGTGCTCATTGCTGCATGCTCCTCGCACGCCCGTTCGTGCGGGCGTGCGTTCGATGTGTACCCAGTGCTTTCCCGAGCCCCCGCGCTTCCCACCCCCTCTGGATTCGATGCCAACGCCCAGAGAGGCGCACACAACCGTAGGTCGCGCCGCGACATTCCGCCTATTCCTCTGGGTTTTCCAAGGAATTGCCTCCACCGCTCCCCTTTACCCCTTCATCGCTTTCCCGCTCTATCGCTTTATCGCTTTCCCGCTTTCTCGCCCTCCCCCCACCCAAAACCCACCGGCACCGCCGCCCCGTCGCTCTTCTCGACCATCGTGCCCACCGGGTAGCCGCAGTAGTCCAGGCTGAAGGCACCCGCCGGGCGGTGATTGCCCGACAAGCCCAGCCCGCCAAAGGGCAGCTTGCTGCTTGCCCCAGCCGTGCCCGTGTTGATGTTGATGCACCCCGCCCGCACCTCGTGCAAAAACCGCTGCTGGGCACCCTCATCGGTCGTGAAGATACTCGCCGCCAGCCCAAACCGCGTCGCGTTCGCCTGCGCGATCGCCTCATCCAGCGAGTCGACGATGCAGACTCGCACGAGTGGCCCAAACACCTCCACGTCCGCCCCGCTCGCAGGCTCGCCCTCGCCCGCAAAAAACCCCTCGACCATCATCACGCCCGGCGACACGAGGTTCTCCGCCCCACCGACAAATCCTTGCCCCTCACCAAACCCCACCCCCACCCGCGACGCCATCACGAGCACCTGCCCCCCACTCGCCGCGAACCGGGCCTGCGCCGCGATCACAGCCTCGCACGCCTCCTTGCTGATGAGCGGGCCCATGAACACCGGGTGCGTCGCACGCGGATCGCCCAGGATGAGGCTCGACGCCGCCTTGCAGAGCGCGGGCACAAATCGGTCGGCAATCCCCCGATGCACAATGATGCGCCGCGTGCACGTGCACCGCTGCCCGCTGCCCACAAACGCGCTGCGCACGCACTCAATCACCGCCTGCCTCAGGTGCGCATCGGGCATCACCACCGCCGCGTTGTTGCCACCCATCTCGAGCGCGAGCATCCGCCCCGGGCGATTGAGGTTTGCCTCCATGATCGCGCGCCCAACTGGCCAACTGCCCGTGAACAGCACGCCGTCCACATCATCGTGCGACACGAGCGCCTTCGCCACGTCCGCCCCGCCCTGCACCAGGTTCACCACGCCCGCCGGTGCGCCGCACTCGCGCAGGGCCTCGTCAAACAGCTCCACCAGAGCCTGCCCGCACGCCGGTGCCTTGTCGCTGGGCTTGAAGACCACGCTATTGCCCAGCAGCAGCGCGGGCACGATGTGCCCATTGGGCAGATGCATCGGAAAGTTGAAAGGCCCCAGCACCGCCATCACGCCGTGCGCCCGAAACTCGCACCGCCCGCTGCGCGTCGCGCCAATCGCCACGTCAAACGGCATCACCCGCCGCAGCGAGCCCTGCTCGTCGAGCGTCACGTCCACCTTTGCGGCAAGCAGCTGCGCCTCTGCCAGCGCATCCCACGCCACCTTGCCCACCTCGCGCGTGAGCAGCCCCGCAAGCCGCGCTTCGCTCGCCTTCGCGCGCTGCGCAAACGCCCGCAGCACCGTCGCTCTGCCTGCCATGCCCAGCTTTGCCCACGCAGGCTGAGCCGCGCGCGCTGCGCGCACCGCGAGCGTCACGTCCGCCACGCTCGCGCGCCCGTCATACACCACGCTCGTGCTGTCGTGCGGGCTGCGGGACACGAGGGGCGTGCTGCCCTCTGCTGGCACTCGCCACTCGCCGCCGATGGAGTTCGCCGGTGCTCGCTGCATGCCTCGTCCTCTTTTCTGCTCTTTGGCTCGCTCCGTATCAGCCCAGCCCAGCCCCGCCAAGCCCAGCCCCGCTCAGCCCTTCTTGGCTTTCTTTGCCTTCACGAGCGGTCCAGCTCCGTGCGTTGCCTGTGCTGCCTGCGCCTTGCGTTCGGGCAAGGGCGTCACGCCCACCATGCTGCCCACCTGCACGCCCAGCACCTCCATCGCGCGGGGCTCCACGCGCAGCCCATCCGCCGTCAGCTTCGCGTCGCACTCCACCGCGCTCAGCTCGCCATCGCGGTTGAGCGTGCTCACGATCGCGCGGGCGTGGGGCTTGTCCTTGGGCAGGCCCAGCGCCTTGCCCAGCTCCGCGCGGCGCGTCGCCTTCACGAGCGGAATCTCGCTCGTCACCGCCTCCATGTGGGGCCCGCCATCAAACGGATCGACCACGCCCTTGTACGCAAACCCCAGGTTCTCCAGCAGCCGCTGCGCGGGCCTGGTCTCTGGGCCCACCACCCCCAGCGCGTTCACCACTTCCATGGGCATGAGCGTGAGATAAATCTCTTCCTTGGGCAGCAGGTCATAGATGAAATCGCGGTTGTGCTGGCAGAAGCGGTCCGCCTCGCCATACTTCACGGGCACAAACTTGCGACCAAACGCATCCCAGAAGGCGTTGTCCCCCTCGCTGCTCACGGGCCCGCTCAGCTCCGCCAGCACCCGATCCGCAAACACATCGCGGTACAGCCCGATGAGATGAAACCGCACATAGCTAATCAGCCGCCCGGGCCTCAGCTTGTGGCCGCGAAACCCCTGATCGAGAATGATGCCCCCAAGCTCCGTGGGCCCGCTCTCGTCACCCTCCAGCTGCCCCACGGTGTGCGTGGTGCCAAACCGCAGGCTCTTGCTATAGAACTTCTTCTCGCGCACCCGCATGCCCCAGTTAGGGTCGCCTAGCCCGCCCATGTGGGCCATGAGCTGGCTCGTGCCCACCACGCTCGGCGCGCCCTCGCTTGCCAAGTCCAGTACGCTGAACATGAAGCTATCACCGCGCCCCGCATACGCGCTCCCGCTCTTGGCGTTCGCTTGCGCGGGCGTGCCAGCCTCACTCCCAACACTTGCCTTCTCACCCGCCTTCTCGCCTGCCTTTTCCCCCGGCTCGCGCTTCCCGCGCTTCCCGCTCGCGTGCTCGCGCTTCGCGAGCTTGCGAAAGCTCCGCAGGCTCTGCTCGATGCGCTCGGCAATCAGCCGCTCGTTGGGCGGCAAGTTGATGAAGTACACCGTGCGCGCAAGCTTCGCCAGCGCGCCCACGTCCTGCATCACACTTTGGCGGACCAAAAACATGCGTCGCCTCCCGAGTGCCAAACTGTACCGTGCTATCGGCACAGCCCACAGCAGACCGGGCACAAACCGGGCAGCATGTCCTAAACCATTCTCCGACAAAGCCTTGCGTGCAAAGCCGCCGTCCCTCCCTACACCCCAACGCGCCGCTCCACAAACCCCAGCCCCATCGCCCGCTTCGTCATCCACAACGTCTCTTCCGCCACCGCGTTCGCGCGATTGATGCTCTGCTTGATGACGTTCAGCACGTGCTCCTCACCCGCTGGCCCATCCAGCTTCGCCCGCCGCTCGCGCATCGGGGCCAGCAGCGTGTTGATCGCCGCTGCGACCTCTTTCTTGATGTGCCCGTCGAGCACTTCCTTCCCGCCCGCGTAGCTCGCCTTGATCTCCTCCGCCCGCTCGCTGGGCAGGAAGACGTCGATGTATTGTGCGAGCGGATTGCCCTCGGGCAGAGGGCTCGTGGTCGTCGGGCGCTCGGTCACGATCTTGCTCACCTTCTTCTCCACGTCCTTCTCAGTGTCGTAGAGAAAGATCGCGTTCCCCAGGCTCTTGCTCATCTTGTTCTTCCCATCCAGCCCCACCAGCCTGCCCACGCGCCCCACCTTCGCCCGCGGAATCGGAAACACGCCGCCCGCCTTCACATGATCCGCTTCCAGCGTGCGATTGTTCACGTGGCAATACAGCTGGTTGAACTTCATCGCGACATCGCGGCAGAGCTCAATGTGCGCCTCCTGGTCCTCGCCCACGGGCACAAGGTCAGGCCGAAACGCCAGAATGTCCGCACACTGCCCCACCGCATACATCGGAAACCCGAACGGATACGTCTCGCCCAGACCCTTGGCTTCGATCTCGGTCTTGAGCGTGGGGTTGCGCATCACCTTGTTAAACGGAATCAGCATCGCGAGCAAAAACGTCAACTCCGCAATCGCCGGAATCTCGCTCTGCAGCACGAACGTGCTCCGCTCCGGGTCCAGCCCCACCGCCAGCCAGTCCTTCACGATCGCGATCGTGTTGGCGCGAATCTCCGCGGGCTTCTCCGCCATCGTCGTGAACGCGTGCACGTTCGCGATGAGGAAGTAGCAGTCGTAGCTTTCCTGCAGCGCAAGCCGATTCTCGAGGCTGCCGACATAGTGGCCCAGGTGCAGGCCTGCGCTGGTGGGAGTGTCGCCTGTAAGGATGCGGGGCATGGGA
Organism: Planctomycetaceae bacterium; assembly: GCA_027487735.1. Taxonomy (GTDB): domain Bacteria; phylum Planctomycetota; class Phycisphaerae; order Phycisphaerales; family UBA1924; genus BJHL01. The sequence goes on from JAIYDA010000051.1 coordinate 26,664, forward strand.
GGAGAGGGGAACGGGGAGCGGGGAGCGGGGAGCGGGGAGCGGGGAGCGGGGAACAGTGAACGGTGAACGGTGAACGGGAAGAACGCGCAGTGCAGACCGCGACTTTAGCCTCGACACATGCCGCCTTGACACCTCGACACCTCGACACCTTGACACCTTGACACCTTGACACCTCGACACCTCTCACCCCTACCCCACCACCAACGCCCGGCACACCCCCGCAGGGTCGCTGCTGCCACACACCGCGCCGCTCACCGCGATGCCGCGGCAACCCACCGCGCGAAGCTGCCCCACGTTGCCAGGCTCAATCCCGCCAATCGCCAAGTGAGGCAGCAAGGCCGTCACAGGGTCCGCCAAGTACCTCTTCAGCGCCGCGGGCCCCGCGAGCACCGGCTTGTGCTTCGTGGCTGTTGCAAACATGGGCCCAACCCCGCACATGTCCGCCCCCGCCTCCGCCGCCTCGTGCGCCTCCTCTGCCGAGAACGTCGAAACGCCCACCAGCAGTTGCTGCCCGCATCGCGCCGCGAGCATGCGAGCCTCGTGCGCGGGCATGTCGCTCTGCCCCAAGTGCACGCCGTGCGCCTGCGCCGCGAGCGCAACGTCCACGCGATCATTCACCACCACGCGCACCTGCGGATGAGGCCTCGCAAGTTCCACCAGTTCCCGCGCCCGCGCCAGCAACTCACGCGTGGAAAGGTCCTTCTCGCGAAGCTGCAGGCAGTCCGCCCCGCCCGCGATCGCCTGCTGCGCCACCCGCTGCCAGGGCATGTGCGTGCACAGCCGCTCGGTCAACAGCACGCACAGCGCAGGCTGCCAGCGGGGAGGCTTGCTCAGCAGCGCGAGCACAATGTCCCGCCCCGCGTCATACGCACGATACCGAAGCCCCTTGCACGCCTCGCTCGCGCCCGCGCCGCCATCCACCAGCTTGCACGCCTCTTCCAGCGCTCGCAGCGCCTCCCCCACGCGCGCTGCCTCCGCGCGAGCCACGTCCACGGGCCCCTCGCGTCGCCGCTCGCTCGCAGCAACTTCCGATGCCACACGCTGCGCCCCGCGCACGCTCCCCGTCCCCACGTCGCTCTCCGTGTCCCGCGCCCGCAGCAACGCTGCTGCACCATCCACGGGAGTCAGCGCCGCCCGCAGCGCATGCCGAAGCTGCTTGCACTCCTGCGACAGCCGCGCGCTGCACAGCACAAACCGTGCAAAGTCCTCCAGCACGCGCAGCCCCTCACTCGCGCGATTCGCGTTCGCGTCGATCAGCCGCAGCACCGCCCTGCCATCGCCGCTCTGCACCAAAGAACCCTCCGTGCCCATCGCTCGCCCCGCTCGCCGCTCACAACACGATCTCCGTTCAAACCACAGTCTCCGCTCACACCAGCTCAATTGCCTTCGGATCAAAGTTGATCGCCGGGGGCTTGGGGTCAATAGCTTCCAGCGTCCGACGCACCAGCCGCGCCACCGCGAGCCTCGCATACCACTTGCGATCCGCCGGAATCACGTGCCACGGCGCAGAAGGCGTGCTGCAGAGATTGATCGCATCGCCATATGCCGCCTGATACTCGCTCCACCGCGCCCGCTCGGCGATGTCACCCGGGTTGAACTTCCAGCGCTTCGAGGGGTCCTCCAGCCTGTCTTGCAAGCGCTGCAACTGCTCGTCCTTGCTGATGTGCAGCATGCACTTGATGACCGTCACGTGGTTCAGCGTGAGGTAGCGCTCAAACTCCACAATCTGCGCATACCGCGCCTGCCACCGCGCCGCGGGCACCAGCCCATGCACGCGCACCACCAGCACGTCCTCATAGTGCGCGCGATTGAACACCCCGATCGTGCCCTTGCCGGGCACCGCCGCGTGGATGCGCCACAAGTAGTCGCGGTCCGCCTCTGCCTCCGAGGGCTTCTTAAAACTCGTCACGTGGCACCCCTGCGGGTTCACTCCGCTGAAGACGTGCCGAATCACGCCATCCTTCCCGCTCGTATCCATCCCTTGCAGCACCACCAGCACCGCGTGCGTGTTCTGGGCATAGAGCAGCTCCTGCAGCTTCGCGATGCGCTCGCGCTCCTTCTCCAGCTCCTTCGCCGCGTCGTCCTTATCGCCAGAGAAGTCAGGCGTGCCGCGCGGGTCGATCGCGCTCAGGCTCACGGGCTTCTCCCACGCCCGCGCCGCGTGCGCGTCCTCCGCTGGCACAAACACACCGGGATGATCCGTCGGGAGGCCCTGCTGATGCATGCCGAAAGCGTACGTCCGCCCCGCCCCGTCTACGCTCGCTGCGTGTGGTCCCTCTCCTCGCTGCAAACACAGATCGAAGCCGCACTCGTCGAGCACGAGCACGCCCTCCGCGCCGAGCAAGCCGTGCGAGGCCTCGACGCGCTCGATGAAGACGCCCTGCAGGCCCTGCTCGCGCACGCCCTCCGCGCCGCAGGCCTGGGCGTCTTCCGCGAGACGCCCTACCCCAGCGCCACGCAGGCCAGCCCCCTCATGCAGCGCGCCCGCGCCAGAGGCCTTGCCTCGCGCGAACGCTGCGACCTCGTGCTCACGCCCGGCCCCAGCATCGGCGTGCGCGACCAGGTGTGGCCCCCGCCCCAGCACCAGCGCGCCGTGCCCACGCCGCAGGAGCAGCAGCTCAGCCTCTTTGCCTCGCAAGAAGCCCACGCACGACCCAGCACCAGCCGTGCGCGAACCGACGCCGCCAGCATGCCCGAGCAAGCGCCGCCCGAAGAAGCCTGCTGGCTCGAAGTGAAGCTGGTGCACCAGTTCGCCATCGTCGATGGCTTCGCGGGCCCCAACGCGAGCTACGCCAGCGAGCTGACGAGCGCGTGCACGAACGACATCCGCAAGCTCTCCACCCTGGGCCAGCTCGCCCGCTGGTCGGGCACCGGGCTCGATGCACCCGTCGCCGCGCTCGTCCTCGTGCTCTTCACGCTCGACGAAGCCACCGCCACCAACGACCTCCGCATCGCCCTCCACCGCGCCCTCGACCGCGCCCTCGACCGCGGCGCAATCTTCCGCTCCCCAGACGTGCGCCACTTCCCAATCCTCGACCGCATCGGCAACGCCTGCTGCACCATCGCCGTGATTCCGAGTGTGCCGGAGGTTTAGAAAAAGCAGTGGAAATTTGGGCACTTGCACCGAGAGCGGCACGAGTCGAGAAGTTAGGCATTAGGCATTCGCCATTCGCCATTCGGAAAAACGCGCAGGCGGAACAGCCACAGCGAACCCACGCCCGCTGAACGCGCACGCGTCTCGAATGCCGAATCCCGAATCCCTCGTGCCCGGTGCCTAGTGCCTGTTGCCTAGTGCCTGTTTCCTCTCCTCATCTCCTCGCCCCCTTCGCCGCCTCCAATCGCTGCTTGTGCACCTCGCGCGTGGGCTCCAGCAGCACGAGCGCCTCGATGTGCTGCTGGGCAATCGCAAGCTCTCCTGCCCGCAGCGCAATCGTCGCCGCGAGCTCGCGGATCGTCGCGTCGTAGGGCGAGAGCTGCGTCGCCCGCCGCGCGCTCGCCAGCGCATCCTCCCACGCGCTGCGCTTGTCCACCTCCGCCTCGCGCTCATCCGCCACCCGCGCAAACAGCCGCGCCAGCTCCGCGGCATACGCCGTGCTGTGCTGCTCGCGCAGATCGAGAAACTGCAAGTGCGGAATCGCGTTCACCGGTCCGCGCCCCACCGCCGCGAGGTCCTCCGCCTTGCTCTCGTTCAAATACAGCTGCGCGAGCAGGCGATGGGCGGTTGGGTCCATGGGCCGCGCCCGCGCGTGCCGCTCGAGCAGTTCGATGTCGCTCGCCTCCGCCTCGCCTTGCTTGGTGCGCGTTGCGCTCTGCATCGCAAACTTCACCGCAAGGTCGAGCACCAGCGGATGCTTCGGGCTCGCCTCCAGCCACTTCTCTACCAAGGCCGAAGTGGGCTCGGCCGGACTCCCTTCTCCGGGCTTGCCCGCCTCGCTCTCAAGCAGCGTGTCGATGCTTGGAACGCCCGGGCCCTCGATCATCCCCCACTGCTGCAACTGCTTGGTCGCAAACTCCTCAAACTGCTGCAAGAACTCCGCGCGCGACACGCGCAGCACCTTGCCGAAGGCCTCCTCCTCGCGCGTGCCCCTTGCGTACAAATCCATCAGCTCGAGCACCGACGTCTCACCAAAGTGCTCGATCATGAACTGATACATCCAGGCCCCTTGCGCATACGCCTGGGCCCGCTCGATAGGCTTCTTGGGTCGCACGAACTTGATGTTGATCGTGTCGAAGTCAAACAGCGCCCCGCGCTGCACCACGCTCGTCAGCATCTGCACCGTGTTCCAGTCCATCGGGCGATCTTCCAGCATCACCGCGCTCGCCTCCGTAAACCAGTGGGGCAGGCGGTTGCGCGTGCGCGACAGCGTCACGGTGTGCACATACTCATGCTGCACCACGCGGGGCCAGTCATAAGGCCCCACCAAGTGCCCGGGCCCACTCCGCGGAGCCTCCATCGCGATCACCGGGCCCGTCGCTGCGGCAAACGTGTGCAGCGCGGGCAACCCCGTGATGCGCGTGCTAAACCACCGATGGTTCGGATAGAGCTCAATCGTCGTCTTGCCCGCCGGCACGTGGCGAATGCCCCCCAGCCCATCCCCCGTCACACGCTCGAATATCCGCTCCAGCTCGGGCAGCATCTCTCGCGCCAGCAGCTCATCCTGCCCGGGCTTGAATCGCACCACAAAGTGCTCGTTCTCAATCGTCGTATAGCCCGCAATCTCGCGCAGCAGCACCAGGCTGTTGGTCGCGCGTTTGTTGCTCCGGTCCAGGCTCTCGGCATGCTCGAGCGCCGCCCGCGCGCCATCCAGGTTGCCCGCCTGCAGCTCGCTGAGGCCCAGCTCCACCGCTGGGCTCGCCCACCCCGGCGCGCGCTTGCTCGCCTCCGCCAGCACCGCCGCCGCCTCCGGATACTGCCGCGCCAGCGCCAGCACATCACCCGCCGCGAGGTATCCATCGGGCGTGCCCGGGCTCAGCTTGTCCAGCTCCAAAAGCTCCGCACGCATCGCCGCATCATCAAACGCCACGGCGTGCGCAGCCGCGCGCAGCGCCCGCACCCGCCGCTGCCCAGGAAACTGCTCGCTGATGCCCGCCAGCTCGCTCAGGGCCTGTTGCCCCTCAATCTGCCGCAGCCGCACCATCGCCCGCACCATCGTGCCCGCCAACGACGCAGCGCTGCCCTGACCAGCACTATCCCCTCCCGCCGCCAACTCATCCAGCGTGCTCGCGATGCGCTCGGCCTTCTCAAAGTCAAAGCCCTGCGCCGCCAGCTCCCCCGCCAGCAGCCACAGCTCGTGATTCCGCGGCGCGAGCGCGATCGCCTCCTCCATCGCCTCGCTCGCCTGATCAAAGCTGTTCTTCTCCAGCAGCAGCATCACCTCAGCGATGCTGGGCTCGGGCGCCAAGCGATCGACGTTGTCGCGCGCGTGCGCCAGCACGTTCAGCAGTTGCTGAAAATCGACCTTCGGGCTCGCCACCTCGCCCCGGGGCGGCGCAGGCTGCAAGCGCGACAGCAGCACGCAGCTCTCCACCATCGCCGCAAGCTCACGGGCCGAGCCGCCCTCACCCGAGCCGCCCTCACCAGCCCCACCCGCGCCCACGCCCCCCTTTGCAAGCTCATCCTCCGCCTCCGCAAGCAGCACCCGCGCCTCCTCGCGCTTGCCCACATCCAGCAGTGCGCGAGCTCGCACGAGTCGCACCTGAGCACGCTCGCCAGCGCCCTCCTCGCCATCCTCAAGCACCCGCAGCGCATCCCCAGGCTCTCCGCGCAGCAGCATCCCCCGCGCCCGCAGCAGCGCGGGCGTTCGCTCATCCAGCAATGCCCTGTGCCGCACGTCTCCGCTCAGCAGCGCCGCCTCCGCCGCGCGAGCCAGCTGCGGGGGCGTTGCCTGCGCAAGCTCCTCGGGCAACGACACATCCTCCGCCGTCCACACCCCATGCCGCACGCGCAGGTCCGCGCGCTCCTCATCCGTCAAGTACGGCTGCTCCAGCAGTTGCTGCACGCCCTCATCCACCGCAGGCAAAGGCAGCGCCTTCGTGCGCTCCTCCTGCGCCTGCCCGCTGGCCGCGAGCAAACCCATCACTACGCCCACCACCACCCGCGGGCATCGCCTCATCATGCGTCAGCCTCCATGCAGAAGAAGATTCTCATCACAGAGACACCGAGAAACAGACCGAGGCGAGAAGAAAACGAACGGAGATTGGACACTGCGCACCGGGAAACAAACGTGCGAGACGACCCACACCGAATGCCGAATCCCGAATCCCGAATGCCTCGCCCGTCACTCCCCCAGCCGCTCCTCGCGCACCGTCCACCCCGCCTCTGTCGGCGCCGTCGCCGCCAGCGCATCCGCGCTCAGCCCCGCGTTCAGCTTGATGTTAATGAGCTGAATGATCGCGACGTCCTCCTGCGCGTTCGTCGTGCGCGCCATCCGCGGCAGCCACCGCCCATCCACCTTGCGATACCACAGCTGAATCTTCACCAGGTCCGCATTCGTGCCCGCCTTGGGCACAAGCACAAGCTGCTTGCACTCCGCCACAAACCCCTCGAGCGCCGCCTGCTCGCTGGGCGTGTTCGCTTCCAGCCCAGCCGTCGCCTCCACAAGCGTCGCGTCATATCGCCCCAGAATCTCCGTCGCTGCTTGCCCGATCGGCAGCGGGAAGGGCCCCTGCCCCACCTTCAGCGGGTCCGTCGCCTCACCCTCGCGCACCACCTCGCGCCGGATGTACAGCTTCGTCGACTCGTCCTTCTCCACAAAGAACCGCCCGTCGAACGCATACGTCTGCGCGATCGTCTCCACCCTGCTCCCCACCTGCAACTCGCGAAACTTTACCGCAAAGCTGCGGGGCTGCGTGTTCTTCAGCGCCACCTCGCCCACGCGAATCTGCTGGTCGCCCGCGATGCCCTTGAGCAGGTCATAGCGAATGCCCGCCGTGAGATCAGTCAAATCCTTGTCGCTGTCCTCCAGCGCGCGGAGCAGGTCCTCCGCCGTGGCGATCTCCTTCTCCGCCTCCACCGCCTTCTCTTCGTCAGCCCCCTGCACCACCTGCTTCACAGAGATATCGCACGCTGGCGCCTTGGGCGCAGCATCATCCCAGCCAGGCGCAAGGCCGCTCCCCAGCGGCATCGCCACCATCCCCGCGCACGCCGCCCACACCCACCCCGCCGTCCACCCACCCGCAGCCAGTTGCGTCCAGTTGTTCATGATGCTCATCGTTGCACCCTTTCTACCCCCACTCAGACGCACGCACCCCGCGCCGGTTCAAAAAGCCCGAAAACCAGCACCCACCCCCTCCAGCGTGTGGGTGCTCCCAGCTATACTCCTCTCCCCCGCACGCCGCCGTGAGGCACGCAGCCCGCGCGAGGGCACGACCCGACTCCCATGCTCCACCCGTGGTTTTCCGGGTGATTAGAGCCAGGGCAAACGGCGTGAACACCTCTGGCCCCGCCTCATCTGTCCGCAAAGAAGTTTTCACAATGACCTCCAGCAACGACCCGGCTCCCCCCACCAGCACCTCTTCCCCCGAGGCGCTGCATGCCGAACTCTCCGCAGCGGCAGACGCCGCTATGGCAGGCGTCATGAACGCACCCGACGCGCCCGCCGCCAAGAGCGAGTTCAAGCCCGCCCCCTCCGCGAGCAGCGGCAAGGGCGGCAAGCCCGGCATCCGCGGGCCCCGCGTCGTGCAGGCAGGCCGCGAACACCGCACGGGCAAGGTCGTGAGCGTGGGCCCCACCGACATCTTCATCGAGTTCGGGCCCAAGGAGCTGGGCATCCTCAGCCGCGCCCAGTTCCCCGAAGATAAAGACCTCCCCGTCGTCGCCAGCGAGCTCGAAGTCGTGATCGACAAGTTCGAGGCGGGCGAGAACTACTTTGTGTGCAGCCGCCCGGGCCAGGTGCAAAAAGCCCAGTGGGAGCTGCTGGAAGCAGGCCAGGTCGTCGAGGCCCGCGTCACGGGCGTCGTCACAGGCAAGGACACCAAGCAGGCAGGCCTCGAGCTCGAGGTCGCAGGCCACCGCGCCTTCATGCCCGCCAGCCAGGTCAGCATCGATCGCATCCCCGACCTCAGCGTCTTCATCGGCGAGAAGATGACCTGCTCCGTCTCGCGCGTCGAGCGCATGGGCAAGGGCAACATCGTCCTCAGCCGGCGCGACATGCTCGACGCCGAGCGCAAGGAAAAGGCCAAGCAGCTCCTCGAAACCCTCAAGGAAGGCGACACCGTCGAGGGCGTCGTCCGCAAGATCATGCCCTTCGGCGCGTTCGTCGACATGGGCGGCGTCGACGGCCTCATCCACATCAACGACATCACCTTCGACCGCATTGGCTTCGGCGAGAAAGCCATCGCCAAGCACGTGCAAGAAGGCCAGACCGTCAAGGTCCGCGTCCTCAAGATCGAGCCGCCCGCCGAGGGCGAGACCAAGCGCAAGATCGCCCTGGGCCTCAAGCAGATCACGGGCGACACCTTCGCCAACACCGCCGCAAGCCTCGTCGAGGGCGCGGAAGTCACGGGCAAGGTCACGAAGATTCTCGAGTTCGGTGCCTTCATGGAAGTCGCGCCGGGCGTCGAGGGCCTCGTGCACATCTCCGAGCTCGACTACCGCCGCGTCGCGAAGGTGGAGGACGTGCTGAAGGTCGACGAGGTCGTCCGCGCGAAGATCCTCAAGATCGACCCGCAGAGCCGCCGCATCAGCCTCAGCGTCAAAGCTCTCAAGGCTCCGCCCGAAATGCCCGCCAACCCCGAGGGCAAGCCCGGTGAAGGCAAGCCGGGTGGCCAAGGTGGGCAGGGTGGGCAGGGTGGTGGTCGCGGCTTCGGCGGTGGTGGTGGCTTCGGCGGCGGTCGCGGCGGCGGCGGCGGCGGCAAGTTCAAAGAGAAGATCCAGGGCCGCAGCATCGAAGAGATTCAGAAAGAAACCCCCGCCCTCCGCCGCATGCGCGAGCAGAACAAGAAAGTGCAGTTCAAGGGCGGCCTGAGCTAAACCCCCGCTGTCTTCATCATCGCAGTCTTCATCATCGCAGAAACGAAACGACGCGCCCCTTCGGGCGCGTCTTTTTTATCGCTTTTCGCTTTGTACTTTATCGCTTTCCTACCTCCCCTCCAACGCCTCCTTCTGCGCCTTCTTCTGCTCCTCCACAAAGTACGTGATCCGCCCCTGGATCGTCTCAAACTGCTCCAGCGTCCGCATGTCCTCAAACAGCACCTTGTCCGTGCTCGATTCATACCGCCACCAGGGCCCGTTGCGCTGCAGCAGCAACAGCCGCTGCTGCATCGCCGCGAAGATCTCATCATCCAGCTCGCGCACGCGATGCAACGCCGCGATCCTTCGCGACGCGTCCCCGTCCTCAAACTCCTTCCGCGCGTTATACCCCTCGCCCCCCGCCTTCCCAAACTCGTTCTTCACCCACACGTTCATCGCGTTCGCTTCTTCGCCATACCTCTTGTTCGCCGCACGCGCCTTCTCCAGCAGCTCCACGCGCCGCTCATAGTCCCCATCCTGCTTGAGCAGCGCAAGATCATGAAAGCTCTCGTCGCGCAAAGGCAGCACCGCCGCGTGATAGCTCGTCAGCATGTCCCGCGTCCGCTGCGACCAGGTCCGCTGCACCTTCCCGCGCAGCTTCTCCGTCTCCCCGCTCCGCTGCTCGCGCGCCAATCCATCGCGCTCAATGTCATAAAGCGCCTTGAGCAACCCCTCATGGTCATCATCGAGCATCGCCTTGTTGAAGCGCCGCACATCCTCCGACGGCGTGCTCACCGCAGCCTTCGCCTGCTCCGCGCCGCCCCCGCGAACCCGCGTCAGCGCGAGCGCCGACACCACCACGATGAACACCATGGGCAACGCCGCAAACGTCGCGCTCCCCGCCATCTTCGACCGCCCCGCCAAGCGATACACCGCAAACGCCAACCCCGCAAACACCAAGAACCAGAACGCCATCCCCAGCATCACCAGCATCACCTTCCCCATCATCGACGTGCCAGCACCCACCAACTCGGGCTTCAGCATGAGCCCAGTGATCACCAGCAGCACCATCAACACGATGGGCAAAAAACTCCACCACGCCAGCGAGAACTCCTCCCGCGCCTGGGGCACCACCCGCACCTCCGCCTCAGGCGTCGCCCGCGCAGCCGGCACACGAATCACCCGCTGACGAGGCTCCTCCGCCAGCCGCAGTGGCTCGCTCCGCCCTTCCCCCGCCTGTCGCGACCCATGCTGCATGCATCCCTCCGGGTTCCCAAACTATATCTCTCTGCATGCCCGCAAAGTCGGGGCTCTCGAGCCCTCCACCACCCCAAAAACACAAACCGCGCCCCGTTCGAGGCGCGGCTTGCTTCATCATCGAGAAAGAACTCTTACACCATCGCCTTCAGACCCTTCAAAGGACGAATCTTGATCGCCGTGCTCGCGGGCTTCGCCTTGAACACCTTCTCCGTCTTGCTGAACGGATCGATGCCCTTGCGCTCCGGCACGGCGGGCTTGAAGCGGCTCATGACCTTCATGAGGCCTGGCACCACGAACACCTTGGGCTTGTCCTTGCCGGGCTTCGCGAGGTCGGCAGCCATCACCTGACCCATCACGTCAAACACGCTCGCCACCTGCTTGCGCGAGATGCCGGCGTGCTCGCCGATCAGCCCGAAGAGCTCGCTCTTCGTGCGCTTCGCAGCAGCGGTGATCTTGGTGGGCTTGGGGGCAGCCTTGGGGGCGGCTTTGGGGGCGGGCTTGGCAGCTTTCTTGGCCATGAGACGTGTACTCCAACCGGGTGCGGTCTGCGATCCTCTCCGAGGACCGTCGATAGGCTCAAACGGATGCGCCAGCTATCGAATCGGGCGGGCACTACCACTCTGGCAGTGCCTATTTCCGCTTGTTTTCGGTTCAACCGCCCTCGAACCCTTCATTTTTCGCGGTGTTTTTGCGTGCGTTGCAGCGCAGTTGCACCAAAACCCTCCGTTTTTCCGCTCGTTTTCGCATGCTCGCGCACGCGCAACCCCTTCTACCAGCGTGTTTTCCACGCTTTTTCACGCGCCGCTCGCATCGGCGCCCCATTCCACCACAATTCCCGCATGATCCGACAGCTTGCCCACCTTGCTCGCTCCCTCCGCGCCATCCCGCAGCCCCACATACCGCATCCGCACGCCACGCCGCAGCAGCGCGGCACTCGCCATCGCCGTGTCCAACCGATGCCGCTCGCCGTTGGGCCCCCACCAGCTCACCTGCTCGCGCGAGCCCCCCTGCTCGTGCCACACATCCCGCAGCCCCGCCGTCCACACCTCCCCCACCAGAGCCTCATGCCGCTGCCCCGCCCGCAGCACATCCATCCCGCGCCGGCTTGCATTCAAATCTCCCACCAGCAGCGCCTCGCCCATTGCCGCCCGGCGCGCCCACGCACAGATCGCCCCAAAGTGCTCCACCCGCGCCCGCGCCGCCTCCTCGCTGGGCACGTGCGCCACCAAAAGCCGCACCCCACCCACCGTTGCCGCCAGCAGTCGCGCACTCTCTAGCCCGCACGCCTCCACAGTGAGAGCCTGCTTGCTCGCCACGCACACCGCATTCCCGCCCGCTGTCCCGCCCGCTGTTCCGCCCCCCTGCCCCGCGCTCGCAAAGTGCGTCAGCCCCGCATCCGCCAAAGGTCCGCGCCACGTCCCGCCCCGCCCCTTCGCGCGAAACTCCGCCAGCGCCACCACATCGGGCTCCAGCGCCAGCACCGCGAGAATGAGCTCAGGCGTCCGCACCGCCCCGCCCCCATGCTGGATGTTCCAGAACACCACGCGCATGCGCTACGCCCCTCGCCTTCCCACCAGCGACGCCAGCGCGATCTGCTTCACCCCCGGCGCGCGCATCAGCCAGGGCCATGCCCAATCGCGCAGCGGGCCCAGCGCATCCCACTCGCTCTGAAACACAGGCGTCAGCCCGCGCGACACAAAGCTGTACGACGCGATCTCTCGCGCGCGTGCGCCCGCATACGCACCCAGCGCATCCTCCACCGCTTCGCCCCGCGAAAGCGCGCGCTCCACCGCACGCGCAAGCGCCCACGCATCCGCCAGCGCGAGATTCGCCCCAAGCCCAAGCTGCGGGCTCATCGCGTGCGCCGCATCGCCAACCAGCACGCAGCGCCCCACCACAGGCGTGTCGCACACCACGTCGTAATACGGCGCATAGACAAGCTCCTCGATGCTCCGCACCTGCGCAAGCAGCCCCCTTGCCCACGGCGCGAGCGCGCCCGCCTCCGCACGCCACGCCTCCAGCCCCGCCCCACGCACCCGCCCAACCTCCGCCCCGCGCACGCTCCAAAACACGCTTACCACATCCGCCCGCGCGCCATCGGGCCTCCCCGTGGGCAGCACCCCCAGCATCCGGCTTGTCCCCGCATACGCCTGCCTCAACACCCCCGCGTGCTCCCCCAGCACATCCTCCACCACGCACCACAGCGCACCAAACTCATAGAGCGCACTCCGCCGCACGATCCCGCGCTGCGCATCGAGCGCCCCCCGCACGCGCGATCGGCTGCCATCGCACGCCACCACCAAGTCAAACATGCCCACGCGCTCGCCTCCATCGAGCACCAGCACCGCCCCGCGCTCGTCCTGCTCGCAACCTGCCACGTGCCTCCCCGTGTGCACCGTCGCGCCCGCCTCACGCAGCGCCGCCTGCAACACCGAGAACAACACACCCCGATGCACGCCCAGACCAGAGAGCCCAACCCCATGCACCGCCCCCGCGTCCGCATATCGCACATCCAGCACGCTCCGCCCGCGCTCATTCTGCCCCACCAGCCGATGCACCACCGCGCCCTGCCGCTCCACCTGCCCGAGCAGTCCCATCTTGCCAAGCACCCGCTGCCCCGCAGGCTGAAGCAGCAGCCCAGCCCCCACCGGTCCCAAAACTCCCGCTCGCTCAAACACCTCCACCCGGTGCCCCTGCCGCGCCAGCAGCACCGCGCTCGCCTGCCCCGCGGTGCCACACCCCACGATCGCTACGCGCAGCTGCCGCATCGCCAAGCATACCGCAATCCCTTCGCCCCCAACGCGTTGTGCCCCACGTCCGCACCCTTCTGCCGATACAAACCTCCGCAGCACGCGTATAGTTCACTGCGGCTGCCTTGAGTTCTTGCCGCGATGCACCCACGCCCGGGCACCCCACTCGCCCAGGCACGTTCCGAAAGCCCTCACCATGCCTTTCAATCTCTCCGGCTGGGAACTCCTGCTCATCCTCGGCATTGGCCTGCTGCTCTTCGGGTCGCGCCTGCCCGCCGTCGGCCGCAACCTGGGCAAGGGCATCGTCGAGTTCAAAAAGGGCATCAAGGGCGTGACCGACGAAGTCGAGCAAGCCTCCTCGCAGGCCTCCGCGCCCGTGAGCACGCCCGCCCGCCTCGAGGACCGCCCCTACCGCGCCCCCCTGGGCCCCGCGGGCGACGATCGCCGCGTCAGCACCGCCGAGACAGTCGAGCAGCAGCGCACGAGCTGAGCGAGCACGGCGGGAAGCTCGGTTTCAGCACAGAGACTCAGAGAAACAGAGCAAGACGAGAAAACAGGTTGAGATTGTGCGCCGAGCGACGCTCAAGTTGATGCTTTGCCTGCCCCTCAGCGCCGCGTCCAACACGCGCACACCAACTTCAACTTCATCTCTCCTTACTTCTCCTCATCTTGCTTCTCCTCATCTTGCTCCCTCTCTCTGTGTCTCTGTGCTCAACCCCGAACCACCCAACGCCCCCGCCCCCGCCCCCCACATGCTCCGCTGCCCCATCAACGCGCTCGAGCCCGACGCCCAGCCCGCCTTCCACGCGTGGCTGCGCCCGCACCTCCCAAGCCGCCCCACCGCCATCGTCGTGCGCTCGGGCTGGAGCGACGCGGGCGACCCGCTCTTCCTGCCCGCCCCCAAAGCCGCGTGGCAAGGCTTCATGCAAGCAGTCGAAAGTGCCTGCACCGAGCACGCCATCACCCCCGTGCTCGAACCCCGCGCAACCGATGTCGTCTCCGACACCCCAGGCCTCCTCAGCCTCGTGCGTGCCGCCCCGCGCTGGAAGATTCTCTTCGACCCCCAGCTCCTCCTCACGCGCGACATGCACGCCCAGCTCGACGACCACCTCCAGCGCTACGCCCAAGTCGCCTCCGCCCTGCACACCATGCACGCCCTCTTCGCCCTCCGACCGGCCAAAAAACACTTCGACGCCCTCGCCGCCGCCGCGCCGGCACTCGTGCTCGATGCGACGCAGGCGTAGGGCGGGTGACAGGGGACAAGCGACAAGGGACAGGGGAACGGGGAACGGGGAACGGGGAGCAGGGAACGGGGAACAGCGAACGGGGAACGGGGAATGGGAGAGCGATTTGCTCGGGAGAAAACGACAGCAGCTCCCTCCTGCACGCGGCGAGCCAGCCATCGCAACCCGCTTCGACGATCGCGCCGCGAGTGATGCTCAGCCCAGGACCCGGCCCTCACCGCTCGCACCCAGACCACCCTGCGTCACGAAGCCGCGCTGATGTTTCTGGCGTGCGCCGTAACGGTGTAACCTTGGTGACGAAGAGCTGGTTTTCGACGGCGCAAGTATCACCCTGCGAGCACACAGTTTCCCAATGGGCGCGTGCGGGTTCGGGAGCGATACTTCTATCACGCGGCGGGTGGCCCAGGGGCGGCGTTCAGCGATCATCCGCCCGGCGTGGCGGGTGGGGACACGCCGGTAGCGCGGTATGTCGACTACAACCTTGACGGCGACTTCGACGAGCCGAGGGAGAAGCAAAGGTGAAAGAGACGGGTCTTATTCGTGACTTCTATGACGAACATGGATGCCGCCCGGAGGGTAACAAGAGTGACCATTAGCCTTGAAGGATATATCATACTCAGGGTGCTCCCGAGACCTAAATCTACGGCACATTCACACAGAGCGGTATCGAAGCAGCTCAACTCGCGATTTGAAAAGCAGGTGCGAGCTGGGTATGACATTGTTATTCATCCATGGATACCAGAGCATCCGCTTGATGGGCCGCGGTGCAGTGTGTCGTACAAGAAAAAGCGAGCAACCATCTTTGTTCAAGTAAATTTTGACATCATGCGTCACGGCAATAGCCCAGAATATGAGGCACACCTATTTGAACTCTCTGAGCAAGCTATCTTGCAGTTCAGCAAGCAATGTTTGGCCCCAGAGTGTAGAGCAGATCAGTAAGAGTGCGGCAGTTGTGGAGGAAATTGCGTACACTCTGCTTTACTTGCTGGCTTGACGAGCACCGGCGGGCCGTATGGCGTAATCGCGCGGGTGAAGTATTCGGCGTATGGCAAACCTACAATCCTGCATCCGCTAGACTTTGATGGGGATGGCCTGGTTGGTGGATCTTTGACAGGTGAAGAGGTGACGCAGGATCGAACCGCGCTCGAAGAGGCGTTGGGGCACGCGCCGTACGACAGCGGCACGGGCGTGGTCGATCCCAAGCTGCGAGCGTGGCGAGTGCTCGCAAACGTGACGGGCGGCGAGCCACACTCAGTGAATGCGGGCGCTCCTGCGTGGAACGAGTGGAAAGATGATCAGCGTGAGGCGTTCGATGCCGCAGTAGAAGCGGTGCCGCAGACGGAGAAGTGGGCAGACCGGTTCGGTAATCTGCCGCTGTACGCAAGCTATTGGTGGGACGCGCGGGTTGGCGTGTACCACGTGCGGCATCGCGTGCTCGACCCCGAGAGTGGCCGCTGGCTGCAACGCGACCCGATTGGGTATGC
>JAIYDA010000034.1 GCA_027487735.1 Planctomycetaceae bacterium
GGGACGGTGGCGCGGTATGTGGCGCAGTGGATCGAGACGACCAAGCCCAAGACGCCCGAGCCCTGGGTGTCGCTGGCGACGGTGGGCAAGGTGGAGGCGGCGATTGACGAGGTGGGCGGCGTACAGCCATTGCGGCCGGTGTGGGATGCGCTCGAGGGGAAAGTGAGTTATGAAGAGATTCGCCTGACGATTGCGTTTTTGCGCAGCGGGGGCGAGCCGTAGGGGAGTGCGGAGCGGAGAAGGACCGAAAATGCTGCATGCTCCGTGGCGCAAAGCCTTGATTCGCAAGGACTCACGACCAGCTGCGCTTTCAAGCGACAGTTTTATCCGCTGAACACTAGACACAGCGTGTTCAGCCGACAAATATATCTGTTGAAAGCGGCCCGGCGGCTCTGTTGCCCGCCCTTTGGTGTGCCGCTCTCAGGTTATTCTCTTCAAAGGAGACGGCAGATGTTGACCATTGCCACACTTTCTCTACTCGCATGCCTCGCGGGCACCACGCAGCCCGCCACGTCCGCATCGGTTGGCGCGATCGCTGGCCTGAGCGGCATTGCTTCGCTCACGCAGGAGGAAACGGCCCCTGGTGCGGTGACGACGCACGGGGCGACGTATCTGTCCTCGGGCGAGCGCTGGTGGGACGCGGGCTCGCTCGCGGGCCTGAAGGGCACCGAGCACTTCTACAACCCCGTGGGCAACCCGCTGTACTTTGAGACGCCCCTGAACAACACTGGCGTAAAGTTCTTGTACCTCTATCACGGCTTCGACGACGACAGCCAGTTGCAGGGTGGCAGCGTGAACGTCGTCGCGGCGCAGGCACGCTTTGCCGTCACCGAGCGCCTGGGCATCATCGCGACCAAAGACGGCTGGAGCAAGCTCGACACGGGCATCGGCATCGACGACGACGGGTGGAACGACATCGCGGCGGGCGCGAAGTATGCCTTCTACGTCGATCAGCAGGCCGAGCTGGTGGTGACGACGGGCGCACGCGTGATGCTCGACAACACGGGCGAGGCGAAGGTGCTGCAGGGCGGGGTGAGCGAGATCAGCCCGTTTGTGAGCTTCGCGAAGGGGTGGGGCCCGCTGCACGTCATGGGCAACATCACGGATCGCATTCCGTTTGACGGCGACGACGGCAACAACGTGCTGCAGTGGGACGTGCACGCGGACTACGAAGTGGCAGACGGCATCGCCCCGATGATCGAGCTGCACGGGCTGCATTACATGAGCGATGGTGATCGCCTGCCCCTGAGCGTGGGCGGCCTGGACTACAGCAACTTCGGCAGCAGCGACGTGAGCGGCAGCACGGTCATCTGGGTTGGGCTTGGCGCACGATTCAAGTTCAACCCGCACATGAGCCTGGGTGGCACCTTTGAGTATCCGCTCACGAACCGCAAGGCGGACATCATGGGCGAGCGCGTGACGCTGGACTTTGAGCTCACGTTCTGATTGAGGCATCGCACAGGGTGCTTCTGGCGCAGACATGCGCACGACTCTGCATAGCTGGCGTGGGCCGCCCGGGGCTCACGCTGGCTTTTATTGGGAATGGGGAGGTTGAGCGGAGGCGAGAGGGATGGAAGGAAGAAGGGAAGAAGGGAAGAAGGGATGGAGCGTGAGAGCGGGCGAGCGCGTCTCGCAGCGTCTCCGGCGTTCAGGCGTGCTCGGCGAGCATCGTGGCGCATCGCGCGGCGAGGGCGTGCCCGCTGCGGACGGCGTGCACGTGACCGGCGATGGGTCTGCCCAGCAGTGCGAGGTCGCCAATAAGGTCCAGCAGCTTGTGGCGGGCGGGTTCGTCGGCGAAGCGCAGGGCGTTGTCGATGGGCGCGCCGTCGTCACCCAGCACCAGCATGTCCTTGGGTGAGAGGTGCGCAAACAGCCCGGCTGCCTGCGCTCGCTGCGCTTCGGCGAGCAAGCTGAACGTGCGGGCCGGCGCGATGTCGCGCTCGTAGCTCTCGGCGCTGCCATCCCACACCGCACTGCCCGCGAGCCAGGGCGCGCTCGGGCCATAGTCGATGTCGTAGCGCATGCTGCGCGCCTCGCCCGCGCGGAGCGGACGCACGACGATGCTCGCTTGCCCCTCTTGCACACGCAGCTCGCGACGCACGACCAGCGGCTCGGACGAAGCGTGAGCACCACTTCGCAGCCCGCTCTGCCTCAGCAGGCGCACAAACGGCAGCGCGCTGCCATCGCCGATCGGCACCTCGGGCCCCGCTTGCAGATGCACGCACACGCCCCACATCGACATGCCTGCGAGCGCCGAAAGCACGTGCTCGCAGGTTGCGAAGACTGCCCCCGGAAGGCCAGTCTGGCCAGTCTGGCCAGTCGGGCCGGGCAGGCCCGGCAGACGCAGGGTGGTGTTGCGAATCGCCTGGGCGGGCACGCCCCCGGCCCAGGCGGTGTCTCCGCCAGCTTGGGCCAACGCGGGCGAAACCGGGATCGCCCGCCCCCCATCGACGCGCACGCTGAGCACCGGCGCAGGCTCGAGCGTAAGCCTCGCGGCCTTGCCACCAAAGAGCCCAAGACCTGCAAACTCAGCGTGCATGCGAGCGCGAGCATAGGGCAAGCCCGGGGGGCGTCGCTCTCGCCCAGCGTTCGCTGCCCCCCCTTCGCACCCCCTCGCGCGGCCCGCCTGCGATCGCCCTCGCGAATCAAGGAAATTGCCTTGCGAATGAGTGGAACTTCATGTAAATTACGACAATGCCGACCACTCGCCGCGAGCGTGCTCGAACCTCTCGCTTTGCGTCCGCCTTCACGCTCATTGAGCTGCTGGTGGTCATCGGCATCATCGCGCTGCTCATCGGACTGCTGCTGCCCAGCCTGAGCGCAGCTCGCGAAGCCGGGCGGCAGCTGCGCTGCCTGACCAACATGAAGACCTTCGCGACGGCGACGATTCTCTACGCGCAAGACTACAAGGAGCGCGTGTGGCCCGCCTATCCGCGCAACGCGGCGGGGGTCGTGACGTGGCCCGCCGACCCGGGCACGCCCGCGGGCGATGCCAACGTCTTCCTCTGGGCCCAGACGATTCGCGATGGCCAGCGCGTGCCCGGCCTGTTCTTTGAGTACGCCGGCGCGACGCAAGAAGCCGCGGAGTGCCCCACGAATAAACGCCGGGTGCCCGACGGGAGCACGCGCCGCAACATCTGGGGCAACCAGACAGGCGTGCAGTTTGACTACACGATGCTCGATGAGATGGAGGGCGCGAAGCTGGGCTTGCAGTGGCAGGTTGCCATCCTCGCGCCCAATCGCAACAACGCCGTGCGCGTGCTGCCCACGACCGAGCAGCAGTTCCTCACGCCCCTGCGCAGCATGCCCATCTTCTTTGAAGAGAACACCCGCTTCAACAACCAGGCCTTCCGCGACGGGGGCTTTGGCAACGTCGACCAGGCGAGCCATCGCCACGGTGGCAAGGCCAACGGCGGCAGCCACGTCAGCATGATCGACGGCGGAGCCGAGTTTGTGCGCTTCCCCAACGACGGCAAGGAGAACGTCGAAGACCAGAACCGCGACTTTGTGGGCAACGACCTCTACGTCCGCGGCAACCGCCCGAACTGGCTCGCGATCAGCGATGTGACGCCAAGGTTCGGCACGCCGCAGCCGTATGGGTGGATTAATGATCCGAGGTAGGGGGAGAAGAGGTGTCGAGGTGTCGAGGTGTCGAGGTGTCGAGGGGTGAAGGGGTGAAGGGGTGAAGGGGCTCGGACGACGTCTTCAACGAGACCGCGAAGAGCGTGTTTGGCTGCCGCGAGCTTGGTGGCTTCCTGGGGCCTTTCGTGTCGCGCGCCATCAACGGCTTTGCATGAAGCACGTGCAGCTTCGCCCCGAAGGGGCGGTGATGCGGACCGTCCTGCATAACGCTGAACATCTTTTCGTTCACACGGCTTCAACGCACCGTCAAACCCGCTCTGCATCCAGCCCAACCGCGAGCTTTCTTCCCTCGACACCCCCACACCTTGCCACCTTGCCACCTTGCCACCTCGACACCTCTCCCTTCAATCCCCGCTCGCCTCTCCGCCGCCCTTGCCGGCTCGCATCATCGCGAGCAGTTCTTCGCGCTCCTCGCCCGTGGTGGCGCTGCCCGCCACGATCTCGATGAACACGTCCTCCAGGGTTGGGCGCACGATCTCGATGCGGTTGCACGCCAGGGCGCCCGCGATGGCGCGCAGCGTCTGCGGCGCATCCGCCGCTGGCGTGAGGAGCGCGCGGTACGCTCGCTGCCCGCGCCCCGTGCCCGCGAGGGGGCGCACATCGACCAGCGCGGGCACCACGCTCTCGTGCAGCTTCGCACGCACGCCCCGCTCGTCGAGGTCCTCGCACGGCTCGAGCACGATCTCGCGCGGCGTGTAGCGCGCGTGGATCTCGCTCAGCGTGTTGTCCAGCACCTTGCGGCCCTGGTGAATCATCACCACGCGCTCGCACAGGGCCTCGGCCTGGGCCATCTGGTGCGTGCTGAAGATGAGCGTGCATCCCCGCTCGTGCTGCTCTTGCACCAGCCCGCGCAGCAAGCGCGAGTTCACGGGGTCGAGCCCGCTGAAGGGCTCGTCGAGAATCAGCAGGTCGGGCTCGTGGATCACGCTCGCGATGAACTGCACCTTCTGCTGCATGCCCTTGGAGAGCTCCTCGCAGCGCTTGCGATAGCAATCGGCAAGGGCCACCTTCTCCAGCCAGTTGCGCACGGTGCGCTCCAGCCCGGCTCCGCTGTCCAGGCCTTTGAGCCTGCCCACGTATGTGAGGAACGCGCCCACGCGCATCTTCTTATACAGCCCGCGCTCCTCGGGCAGATAGCCGATGCGGTCCTTGCTCTCCACCGCGCTGGCACGCCCGAGCACGGAGATGTCTCCCGAGTCGGGAAAGATGATCGACATGATCATGCGGATGCTGGTGGTCTTGCCCGCGCCGTTGGGCCCGATGAGCCCCACGATCGCGCCCTGCGGGATGGACAGGTCCAGCCCCTCCACCGCGACCTTGCGGCCAAAGGTCTTGCGCACACTGCGCAGCGAGATCGCCGCCTCCGCCGATGTCCGAGCTTGTACTGCCGTCATGGGGGGAGCGTATGTGGTGAGGATGGGAGAGGTGGAAGGGGGAGAAACGAAGAGGTGTCAAGGTGTCGAGGTGTCGAGCAGAGACGCGCGCGATCGACCGGCTTGGTATGTCCCTCTATCCCTGTATCCCTTTATCCCTTTATCCCTCTTCCCCTCGACACCTTGTCACCTCGACACCTCTTCCTCGACACCTCCCCGCCCCCACTACCTTTCCCCATGATCGTCTGCACCACAGCTCGCGACCTTGCCCGTGTGCTTGCGCCGCGCGGGCGGGCCTGTTCGTTTGTGCCCACGATGGGGGCTCTGCACGAGGGGCACGCCGCGCTCGTGCGCCAGGGGGCTGCGCTCGCGAAGTCGCGCGATCTGCACGATGGCTGCGTCGTGAGCATCTTCGTCAACCCCACGCAGTTTACCGACGCGAGCGACCTCGCGAAGTATCCGCGCACGCTCGAAGCCGACCTTGCGCTGTGCCTGGCTGCGGGCGCGAGCATCGTCTATGCACCGCCCGCGAGCGACGTCTATCCGCCCGAGGCTCCGCCCGCGGTGCCTTCCTTGCCCGCCGTCGCAACGCAGCCAGGCCTTGAGGATGCCTTCCGCCCCGGTCACTTCGCGGGCGTTTGCCAGGTCGTGAAGCGACTGTTTGAGCTCGTGAACCCGCACGTCGCGGTGTTTGGTGAGAAAGACTGGCAGCAGCTCGCGGTGATTCGCGCGATGACGAAGGAGCTCAGGCTGCCCGTCGAAGTGCTCAGCGCCCCCACCGTGCGCGAGCCCTCGGGCCTTGCCATGAGCAGCCGCAATCGGCGTTTGCAACCAAAGGACCTGCCAGCCGCTCTCTCCCTCAGCCAGGCCCTCTGCGATGCATGGGCCGAGCGAACCCCCGCCGACGCCGAACGCCGCATGCACCACGTGCTGCGCGAGGCCGGTGCAATCGTGGAGTACGCCGTCGTGCGAGACGCCGCGACGCTGCTCCCCCTGCCAGCCCAACCTGCGAACATGTCCGGCAGCACCTCCGGCACCCCCCCCGCCCGCTCCCTCATCGCCGCGACCGTCGGAGGCGTCCGCCTCATCGACAACGAATCCTGGCGCCCCGCCCAATGACGAGCGGGCCGGGTTGGAGCTTTGGCACAGTGGCACAGTGGCACAGTGGCGAAGTGGCGAAGTGGCAAAGAAAACAATCCCGCCGCCCGCCACGTTTGCACTCCGCCACTTCGTCACTTTGCCACTTTGCCACTCTCCTCAAAACGCCCGCCGCAACCTCGCCGTCGGCACACCCATCTGCTCGCGATACTTCGCCACCGTCCGCCGCGCAATGTCCATGCCCCGGTCCTTCAGCGCGTCGCTCAGCGCATCGTCGCTCAGCGGGCTCGCCTTGCTCTCGCTGTCGATGAGGTCCTTCAGCGCACTGCGCACCGCCTCCCACGCCACGCCCTCGCCCTCTTGCATCTGTAAGCCGCCCGAGAAAAACTTCCGGAGCGGGAGCACGCCGCGCGGCGTGGCGATGAACTTCTCTGCCACCGCCCGGCTCACGGTCGCGACGTGGATGCCCAGCTCGCTTCCCACCTGCGTCATGGGCAAGGGCCGCAGCGCACTGGGCCCGAGCTCAAAGAAATCGCGCTGATGCTCGACGACCTTGCGCACCACGCGGAGGAGCGTGTGCTTGCGCTGGCTCACGGCATCGAGCAGCCAGTAGGCGTTGCCCAGATTCGTCTTGATGAACTCGCGGTCGCGCTTCTCCAGGGCCTTGTCCTTGCTCAGGCGCGCATACTCCTCGTTGATGCGCAGCGTGGGCACGTGCGCGTCGTTGAGATAGCAGTAATAGCGGTCCTCGCCCGGGTCATACTCCACGATCGCGTCGGGCACGATCGGTCGCTCCCGCGTCTCGACCAGCCTGCGCCCCGGCGCGAGGCTGAGTCGCTTGAGTAGCGTGAGGCCCTCTTTGATCTGCTCCAGGCTCAGCTTGCTGCGCTCTGCCACGCGGGGCAGGCGGTTCTGCATGAGGTCTTGCAGATGATCGCGCACGAGCAGCCGCGCGTTGTCGATGGTCTCGACGGGCCAGCCCGTGTCGTCCTCCACCTCCAGCGCGTCCAGCTGCAGCAGCAAGCACTCCTGCGCGTCGCGCGCCAGCACGCCCGCGGGCTCGAGGAAGAGCTGCAACGCACGCAAAGCACGCTCCAACTGCGTGCCAAGCTCTGCGTCGCTCATGCCGGCGCGTGCATCGGCGTGCATGCGGGTTGCGATCTCTGCGAGCGGCGTCTTCAGCGCGCCGTCCTCTTCGACAAAGTTCAGAATCTGCTTCCCCAGCTCGCGCAGGCGGGGCTCGATCTCCACCAGCGCCCACTGCTCGCGAAGCTGCTCGACCAGCGGCTCGGTGCGTGCCGCCTCGCTCGCCATCGCGTCGAGCTTGGCGTCGCGCCCATCTGCCGATTGCGTCGCCTTGCGATACGTGAGCCCCTCCAGCTCGCGGTCGCGCTCGCGCTGCTCGATGCGGGCCCGGGCCAGGTCATCATCCCCAACGACGCCCGTCGCGTCCAGGTCCAGCGAGGCGTCGCCATCGGCCTGCTCCAACGTCGGGTTGCTTTCCAGCTCCTGCCGCAGCCGCTCCTCGAGCTCTGCCAGCGGCATTTGCAGAATCTCCATGCTCTGGATCATCCGCGGGGCGAGCTTCATGCTCTGGCCCATCTTCATGGCTTGGCTTGTCTCAAACCGCATGGCGATCCTCGGTAGGCGGAAGCGATTACTCGCTCAAACAGAAATCCCGACGCACAGACGATATCGGCAAGAACCGCGCATCGCGCATGAGGAAACATGCAAAAAGGATGCCAACCGGCTTTCCGCGACACGTCCTAAAATAACTATGCCTAATCGAACCCAAGAGCCACCTCATGTTTAGCTTTCAACGCGTTGTGAAACTTCTGAAATCACGCCTAGCATTTCCCATGACTGCCTCCCTCTCCGCACGCCGAATCGTGATCGCTGGCGGCTCTGGCTTCCTGGGCGTTTCCCTTGCGCAGGCGCTTCGTGCCAAGGGGTGCGAGATCATCGTGCTCTCCCGCTCCACCGGCACACGGTGGGATGCCCGGACCCTGGGCCCCTGGGTGCAGACGCTCGATGGCGCGGACGCACTCATCAACCTCGCCGGGCGAAGCGTCGACTGCATCAAGACCCCCGACCATCAGGACGAGATTCTGAGGTCGCGCGTCGAGTCCACGATGGTGCTCGGGCTTGCAATGCGGCAGGTGCACCGCCCCCCACCCCTGTGGGTGCAGATGAGCACGGCACACATCTATGGCGACCCGCCCCAACTCGTGTGCGACGAATCCTCGCCTGCCGGGCTGGGCCTCGCGCCGACTGTTGGCAAAGCCTGGGAAGAGGCCTTCGCGCATGCCAAGTTGCCCCAGCAGCGCGGCGTTGTCTTGCGCACCAGTTTCGTCATCGCCAAGCCCAACGCGGGTGGCGCGGGCGCGCTGGGCACGCTCGCTCGCCTTGCAAGGTTGGGCCTGGGAGGCAAGGTGGGCAGTGGTCGCCAAGGCTTTAGTTGGCTGCACGACAGCGACCTGCACGCGATGATCGAGCGTGCCCTCACCACCGACAGCATGCAAGGCGTGTACGTTGCCTCCTCCCCTTCGCCCGTCTCGCAAGCAGTGTTCATGCGCGAGCTTCGCCGCGCTGCGGGAGGGCTTGGCGCGCTGGGCTTTGGCTTGCCCGCACCGGCCCCGCTCGTGCGCCTTGGTGCAGCCCTCGTGCTGCGCAC
This sequence comes from Planctomycetaceae bacterium, assembly GCA_027487735.1. Lineage (GTDB taxonomy): Bacteria > Planctomycetota > Phycisphaerae > Phycisphaerales > UBA1924 > BJHL01. The sequence goes on from JAIYDA010000034.1 coordinate 8,788, forward strand.
CGACCCCGACCTCGCGCTCTACGGCCGCTACGTCACGCCCACGCGCCTGCTGCGCGAGGGCTTCGCGTTCAAGCACCCGACGCTGGCGGGTGCGCTGCGGGACATTTTGGGGAACTGAGCGAGCAGGTGCGGGGGGAGCGGGGAGCACGAACTCGACAAAGAGCGCGAAGCTTAAGGTCAGCGAGTGACTTTCGTCACTCGCTGAGTTATGAGTTAATACTGCACGTATGGACTCGAGCAAAGGCCGAAGATGGAGCCGTAAAAGCCCTGCATGATCCAATCAGCGCGATCTCGCATGTCGGGGTTGCCGAGACCAGTTCCGCACGCGTCCGTCTCAGGACCAGGCAGTCGCGGATAAGTCACCCCGGCCCGAACAAGTCCTGCCTTGGTGGATGCACTGATGGGCACGAGGTGCTGACCCTCGATCGGACCGCCAGATCGCAGTCGCAGCTCTGCACCGTCTTGCGAGACAGTGACTGGCCACTTGAACCAAAACACTTGCCCATTCATACCTGGCATGATGATTCTCTCGCTGCGAACAGACATCGCAACCTGCAGCGTACCGCTGCCGCTGGCGTCAACCGACAGCTTGGCGTCGGGCTCGGTCAGAACCGCCTCAAGCGTCACTCCCTTCGCGGGCGTCTCGATTTTGAGCACCGACTCACCAATAAGTGCCGATCGTCCGTTTTGGTCCGTCGTCAGGTTGACGAGTGTGAAGTGCCCGGTGACGGGAAGGTCGATCAACGGACCGCCAGCAGTCTGAAACTGGATGGCTGCGCCGTCGGGCAGGTTGTAGACGCAAGCCTCCGATGCATAAGAAGCCGTCTCGCTGTTCACAAGCGTGGGCACAAAGGCGCTTGCCGAAGACTCGCTGGTCGCGACCGCTTCCTTTCCAGCTGCCTCCGGCAAAACCTGCTTCGCGCCAACGTTCATAGTCGTTACTGTCTTACAGGGAAGTGCCTTGGTGCAGATGATGTCAAAGTCCAGTGTTTCGTCGGGCGTGAGGAGAGGCCACGTGTTGTACACAATGCCTTGGTTCCGCACAATGATCGACGGATTTGTCCACTGCTTGATGATGTCGTCCCACAGTTCGTCCACACGCTTCTTGTTATCGTTCTCGCATGCAGACGCAGAGGCATTGAGTTCGCCGATCGTGGTTGTGACGAGGGACTGCACGGTTTGCAAGCAGGCAGCCTGGTCCGCTTCTGGCTTACGACAGCATTCATCAACCGCAGCGTTCACCAACCCCGAAAGACGCGACATGTTCTTGCAGTAAATCGAGTCGCACGATTGACAACCCGCAAGCCCCGCGACGACCAAAGCCGCTCCTGCGCATGCCACCACCTTCACAGACCGTGATCGAGTTCCCATGACGATGCTCCCATCCGACCGCGATCTGACCTCCGCTCCCTGCGCACGGACATCGTGCAATCGTGGTCGGTGGTCGGTGGTCGGTGGTCGCCACTGAATCACGAATGGGTAACTCTATCAAGCAGGCAAACGCGATCAATTTCACACAAAATACTATTTTATCTCGGCATCTTTTCACCTTTTTTGTATTATTTTGCCCACGCTAAGGCCTGTCGTCCTCATCCTCGCCTCGCCCCAGCAGCGGCGTGGGGGGCGTGCTGGGCGAAGCTGGCGCTCCCTTCACGCGACTCACCGGGAACAGCCGCAGCAGCACGCCGCCCAGCTCATACAGCACATACAGCGGCACCATCATCGAGATCATGCTCGCGGGGTCACCGGGCATGACCGCCGCCGCGATGACGGCGCAGACGAGCATCGCATGCCGGCGATAGGTGCGCAGGAACTTCTGGTCGATCACGCCCGCCCACCCCAGCAGCAGCACGATGATGGGCGCCTGAAATGCGCCGGCGAACGCGAGGATGAGTGTGAGCATCATGCTCATCACGTCGCTCACGCGCCACTGCTGGCGAATGCCCGCGTCCTTATACAAATCAATCGACCGCACCTGCACGCTGCCGTCGCCCATGGGCAGCGCCAGCCGCAGCTTCTGCAACCCTTCGTTGAGCCAAAAGCTCCCGGGCGGGGGCGAGGTGGGGTCCGCCGCGAGCACCGGAATCTGCGGCAGCACCACGCCCTCGGGCAGCGGAGCCGTGGCGATGCGCGCGTTGGCGACCCCGGTGCCAAACTCCACAAGAAACTTCAGGATCAGCGGCAGCACGACCATGAACAAAAACACCACGCCCGTGGTGGTGAGGACCGCGCTGAGCGGCAGCAGAAAGTACACGAAGCGCTTCTCGTGCTTGTGCAGCCCCGGCGCGACAAAGCGCCAGAGCTGATAGAGCAGCCAGGGGCTGCCCACCACGATCGCCGCGATGAAGCTGATGCGCATGTACGCCGAGAAGGTCTCGAGCGCGCCGGTGCTCTGAATCTCCCCTTGCCCTTGCTCGTGCAGCACGCGGGTCGCCGGGGCAAGCACAAACGCGAGCAGATCATCGCCAAACACAAACGCCAGCACCACAATGGGCAGAAGCCCCAGCATCGCGAAGACAAGCCGCCTGCGCAGGTCTTCCAGGTGCTCGCCCAGGGGCATGCGAAACTCAGGCTCGGGCATGCGACAAAGATAGGTGAAGCGACCATCGCCCGAAAACAGTGCGGGCATCGCACGACGGAGAAACCCCCGGCGCGCATCTCTCTCGCAAAGCCAGCCCACCGCGTGGACCACCCAAGTGCCAAAAACCCCTCCCCGCACTCGCCCGACTCCTGGCTGCAAGAGTCGTGGGAGCGTCATCGCGCTTGGGTGCCCGCCCTGCTGCTGGCGCACAAGCCCCGCTGGGCAGATGTGGACGACCTGCTGCAAGAAGTTGCCCTGCAAGTGCTCCGTAAAGGGCACGAGGTGCGCGACCCGCAGGCTTTCCCGGGCTGGCTCCGCACCCTCGCCATCAACGTCGCTCGCGTCGCGGCTCGCAAGGGCCCGCAGGCAGGATGGCGCGGCATTCGGGCCGTGCTCGGACTCGGCACAAGCTTGAGTGCAGGTTCGGGTGCGGGCACCGCCGACCAGCACGACACCTGGCAGCCCCAAGCTCGCGAAACTGCCCACGACCACGTCGCCGCGACCTGCGAGCACGCCCAGCGCATCCTGCACCTCGCGAGCGAGCTCGACGACGACTACCGCGAGCCCCTGCTGCTGAAGGCTGTCCACGGCATGAGCTATCGGGAGATTGGCACCGTGATGGGCCTGCCCGAGAGCACCATCGAGACCCGCGTTGCCCGCGGCAGAAAGAAGCTCCGCGAGCTTCTCGAACGCGACGAAGCCGCGAAGAAAAACGCCTCGCGTGCGACGGAAGCCCGCGTGGCGCGCATCCCTCTGGGTAGCACATGACCGACTTTGCGAACCAACCCATGCCCACCGCTGCCGACGTTCGCCCCGACGGCACTCGAGATGAGGGCAACACCGAGCTGCTGCTGTCGCGAGCCGTCGATGGCACACTGAGCGACGCGCAGTGGGCGAGCCTGGAGGCAAAGGCCCAGCACGACCCCGCGCTCTGGCGCGAGCTCTGCCTGCTGCATCGCGACGACCTTGCGGTGCGGGCCCGCGTGCAGCAGACGACCGAACTCACGGCAACACAGCATCCACGCGTTCTCGCATCGCACGCCGAGCCTTCGTCCACCCGCGCCTGGATGGGCTGGGCCGCAGCTGCCGTGCTGGGCTTGGTTGCTGCCATCAGCGTCTCCCAAGGTGGCGGGCCACTTGGGAGCGGAGGCGCGATGCTGAATCAAGGCCCCGCTGGCAGCACGCAAACTGCGGGCTTGGGCAGCTTCCTGAATCTCGACGAGGCCCTCAACGCCGCAACGCCTCAGCAGCTGCTTGGGCGCTACGTGCAGAGCGGCCGCGAGCAGGGCAGCGTGTTTGGCGTGATGCCCGAGCGCGTCGTGCTGCACAGCACGCCTCTGGAAGATGGCAAGGGCTACGAGGTCTACTTCGTGCGGCAGATCGTCGAGCGAGCGCACGTGCCCGCGTTCTATCGCCTCGGGATCGACGAGCTGGGCAACGCCGCGCAGGTGCCCACCAGCCCGACAGTGCCCGCTACTCCAGCTCGCCCTGCAAACCCGCCACGCCCACCCCGCACGCAGCACGCTGCGCCGGGCCCCGCGTAGCACTCGGCGCGACACGCGCCCATGCCACGCACCCACTCCGACTGGTTCATCCACAGCACTCGCACACACCGTTCGCTCACACCCACGCAAGGAGTTTCTCATGTCTTCCACGTGCAAAGTTCTCAGTGTCGCCAGCCTCCTCACGGGCAGCCTGCTCGCCCCCTCGTTCGCCCGCGCACAGCAGGAGGGCTTCGACAAGCCGCTGGGTCAGGGGCAAGGGCGTGCGATGGGCCAGACCACCTCGCGCAGCGTCATGACGCACAACGACAATGGCAACTCCATGACCGTGGAGATGGAGAACGGTCGCGTCACGAGCGTGCAGCACAACGGCAAGACGGTGCCCAAGGACCGCTACCGCATCGAGGATGGCAAGCTCACGGTGCTCGATGCCGAGGGCAAGCCCGTGCATGAGATGCGCCTGCCGCAAGTGAACGGCGCCCTCGCTGCCCCGGGCATGCCCAGCATGCCGCCAGCTCCCGTCCCGCCGGCACCGTTGATGGGCGAGCTCTTCCGCCAGGGCCCGCGCGTCATGATCTCGCCCGATGGCGCCCAGCCCGTCATGCCCCGCGTGCGCATGGGCATCATGATGGCAGCGGACAACGACACGAACGCCGTGATCGTCGAGAGCGTGGGCGAGGGCAGCCCTGCGGATAAGGCAGGCTTGCGCGCGGGCGACGTCATCGAGCGCATCGACGACAAGCCCGTGCGTTCGCAGCAAGAGCTGCGCGAGGTGCTCGCGACCAAGAAGCCTGGGGACAAGGTCGTGCTGCGCATCGAGCGCGAGAACGACACGCAGGAGCTGACGGTGGAGCTTGCGAGCGCCGACGAGGTGGGCAATCGCTTCGGAGCCCTGCCCATGCGCTCGATGGTGATGCTCGACGCGAACGAGCTCGAGAAGCTGTATAGCAACGCCGAGAGCGAGCTCGCGAAGGCACTCGACGACCTGAGCAAGGACAACAGCACGCAGAACGCGAAGAAGGCCCTCGAGAACGCGCTCGCAGGCCTGCGCGCCAGCCGCGACGAGATGAAAAAGCTGCGCGACGCGACCGCGAGCAATGGGCTCGACCTGGGCGGCATCGAGGCCTGGGGCGAGCGCTTCGGGCAGCAGATGGGCGGCTGGGGCCAGGACTTTGGCCAGCAGATGGAGCGCTGGGGCGAGCAGATGCGCCAGTGGGCACAGCAGATGGAACGCGAGGGCTGGCGCGCGGGCGAAGGCATGCGTGAACAACAGCCCGACTTCCGCCGCGAGCTGCGCCCCGCCCGCCCCGAAGCCAACAACCAGAACGCTCAGAACCCCGACGCCGAAACCCGCGAGCTGCGCGAGATGCTCCGCGCGATGCAGGACCGCCTCGATCGCCTCGAGCAGCAGAAGCCCGAGGGCGAGCCTCGGTGAGTGCATACAGGTTTCGATGATGCTGCCGCCGCCGCGCTTCCGCGCGGCGGCTTCACCTCGTACACGCGGAATCGCCCGTACCTCACCAACACACGTGCCGCCTCACACCCCGCCGACTTCACGGCGAGGGTCCACCACCCCTCACCTCGGCGCCGCCTTCGGCTCCGCGCTTTCACTCTCAAGCTGCCCCGGCACGGGCGGTGTGTACTCGATCGGATACCCCGTCCGATTCGGATACATCGAGAGAATCCAGTTCACCGCGTCGCGGAAGCGGCGGTCCTGCGGGCCGTCAAACGCGGGCTGCCAACGCCGCGTCACGCCCTCCACGGGCGGGTGGGGCGTGACGGCCTGGTTGCGGGGCAACCCATACTGCAGCAGCAAGCTGCGCTCGGGCTCGCGATAGTCCACCAGCGGCAGGCCTTCGTTCGTGCGATAGCTGTCGAGGATCACGAGGTTCGTGATGGCGCTCTCGTCGCGCGTGGGGTTGCGGTTGTAGAGGAACAACCTGCCCGCCTCCTCGCCGCCGTGGCACTTGTTCGTGGCGCAGCTGTTGATGAACCACGTGCGGTGCACCGTGTCGCGAAACAGGCGAAGGGCCCGCGGGTTCTCCTGCACTTCCACGCGCGGATAAAACTCCCGCGCTCGCAAGTCAAAGAACCAGCGCAGAATCTCCACCGGTCGCTGCCTCGCAAACAAGTCGCGCCCATCGGGCGACACAGGCACGGTGCCGCGCCCCTCCACAGCCTGCCCCGCATACGCATCGAGAAAATCGTTCACGACCTCGCGCGGAATCCGCATCTTGGGCGGGTCGGCAAGGTCGGTCTCAAACACGCGAATCAGGTTGATCTGATCGCTCGTGAGCAGCGGGAAGATCCGCCGAGGGGCGGGCGCATCTTCGGCAGGCTCCGCAGGCTCGTCCGTCGCCGGCGCAGGGTTGCTCGCGCGCCGGGCTCGCTCCGCCTCGCGCTGCTGCTCGCGCCAGCGCGACACGTGGGCCAGCCGCTGCTGCTGCTCCACGAGCGTGCGCTGCTCCGCAGCAGCCCGGTTTGTCGGGTCGGCAGCGAGCGCACTCGAAATCTCGCGCAGCGCCAGCGTGTAGCGCCCGCGCGAGCGCAGCCACTCTGCAAGGCGCAGCAACCCGTCCACGTCGTTGTCGCGCGTCGCGGCTCGCAGCCGCTCATACTGCTCTTCGAGCGGCGGCAGCTTACGAATCAGCTCCACGTCCGCCATCGGAAACGTCGTGGGCACGCCCGCGATCGCGATCGTGACGCTCTCGGCCGTCGTCGCCACCGTCCGCCCCACGATCCGCCTGCGATCGGTCAGGATCAGCTCCGTCTGCCCCTGCGAAAGGTCGGCCTCTGCTTCTGCCGCGATGAGCACATCCTCACCAGGCAGCGGCGGCGGAGCTTGCTCTGTCGGAGCTGCCTGCGGTGCTGGCGCGACCGGCTTGGGCTGGATTGGTTTGGGCTGCTCTGGCTTGGGCTTCTCTTCCGCAGGCTTGCTGGCCTCAGGCGCCTTCGGTGCAGGCGTGCTCGCGGGAGGAACCTCCCCCGGTCGCTTCGGCACGGGCGGAGCCGTCACCTGCGCGTGCACGCTGCCCGCCCCCACCACCAGCAGCGCAACACACCAGCGGGCAGACCAGCCCGCAGACCACCGAGCAAACCACCGGGCAGGGTGTGCCGCACCATCACGAATCTTGACGCTTGTGCGTGCCATCGTCGCTGCTATCCCTTTGCATCTCAGGCGTGGGAACCGGGCCACCTGCCGCGCTCGCAAAGCTTGCCCACGCAAAGCCCGTGCATCCAACCCCCGCCCACAGCACATGCCCACAGCAGATGATAGAGGCACTCCGGGCCCGCGCGCCGGGAAGCCCCGCTCTCACTTTCCGCGAGTTATCCAGCCCTCTCATCGAACCTTGCTAACCGGCCTTGCGCAGCCGCTCTCCCTCCGCCTTGCTCGCCTCTCGCATCGCAAACGACGCGAGCAGCACATGCAGCTCGAGCCCAAACGCCTTGCACAGCGCCTCGTGGTTCGCTCCCCGCGTCCACGCGCTGAGGCGGGCCACGCTGCTGAGGGGCGATGCGCTCCGCGTCGATTCATCCACAATCACGGGCCCATGGTCGCGCTTTGTCGCCTCCATGTCTCCGCGCTCGCGCCACCCCACAATCCGCACGGGCCCGCGCACCGCCTGCGAGAAGACCGCCTGCACGCCCCCAGCGCTCCCCGCCAGCACCACTGTCGCCCCCGCCTCGATGCGCTGCGTGATCGTCGCCTCCGGCACGCATGCCTTTGCCAGCTGCTCCTGCACGCTGCGAAACGCCCCCAGCAGCCTCGCGAGCAGCGGCTGCTGCTCCATGCTGCGGAACGACAGGTCCGTCATTTCCTCCGCTTCACTCGCGGACAACTTGTCGCGCATCCCAAGCTCACGCACGCGCTTGGCATCCGCCTCGCCCGCCTGCGCCGCGCGTTGCCGCAGCTCGCTCAGCCTGGTTGCCAGCGCATCGAGCTCTGGGTGCCACCCCACCACGAGCGTGGTCGTCGCGCCACTCGCTGCGCCAAGCGTGCCCAGCGTTGCTCCGCCCGTCGCGATCAGCTCGCCCCGCACCACCGCGCACAGCGGCCCTGTGAAAGCTCCCCCAACACGCACCTCGCACTCCGCCAGCTCGCGCTCCACGCGCACGTGCCGCCCCGCCCGCACGACAAACCCCGACACGCACGGTGCGACAAGGTCTCGCGCGCACGACAGCTTGCCCTGCCCTCGCCCCGCCGCCCCTGCGTGCAGCGTCAGGTCGCGCCCTGCCTCCAGCGTTGCCGCATCGACCAGCTTGCGCACCTCGACGTTACGCGATGCCCGCACCACAAAGCAGTCGGCAACGCCCCCCGCCACGCGCACATCGCCCGGCACATCGACATTGCCCGTGGCAAAGTCGATGCCGCTCTCAATCGCGAAGCACTCGTCGATGCCCAGCTCCTCGTGCGTAGACCGCAGCGCGCCATCGCGCAGCGCAATCACCCGCCCGTCGCCCAGCAGGCGCACCGAGGAATCCAGCTTCACGCGCAAGCCTGCGGGAGGCTTCACGGCAAGCACGTTGCCGCGCACGTCGCACCCATCCTCGCCCGCCTGCGCGCTCGCGACGCGCGCGATCGTCTCGCCCCGCCGAATCACCCGCAGCGAGCTGCGCACGCGCGCATCACCCGCCTCGCCCACGTTCTCCACGGGCGGCTGCTCAAGCGCGATCGACGCATCCACGCTCTCCCGCGGTGCACGACCACGCAGCACCACCTCATGCATGTCCTGGCTCAGCAGCAGCTCGCCCGTCGCCGCTGCTTTCGCGATTGCGCCCTGCAACCCCGCCCGCAGCATGGGTCCATCGGGCACCTCGCGCTCCTTCGCGAGCACGATCAGCGCACCCAGCGTGAGCGAGGCAACATCGCACCCCACAGGCAGCGTCAGCGTCACGCTCAGGCGATCGTGCGCGATCGCGAGCGAGGGCACCGCCTTGCCCGCAGACGCAGAAACAGGCAGAGCCCGCGCATCCTGCGCGGGCCCTGCCAAAGTTGCTCTGCTCGTCTGCGCTGGCGGCGCGCCGCTGTTGCTGGCACCACCAACTTGTGCTCGCCCCTGCTGCACGAACGCTCCTTCGCTGGGTTGCTCCTCAGGCCGTTGCGGGCTGCTGGCACTTCGCGAGGGTCTCGGTGATGCGCTGGCTCAGCAGGTCGGGCGTGAAGGGCTTCACGACGTAGTTGTTCACGCCAGCCTTGATCGCCTCGATGACGCGGGCCTTCTCGGCCTCGGTCGTCACCATGATGATGGGCGTGGTCTTGTTCACGGCGCGCCACGCCTTCACGAACGTCAGCCCGTCCATGTTGGGCATGTTCCAGTCCACGAGCATCAGCTCGGGGCGGAAGGCGGGGGCTTTGCTCAGCGCGTCCTGACCGTCGCCCGCTTCGAGAATGTCGGTGTGACCGAGCTGCGCCAGCACGGCGCGCTGGATGTTTCGCATGGTCTTGCTGTCGTCCACAAGGAGAATTCGCATGGCTTGCTGCTCCGATTTCGTTCGTCTGTTCGCTTGTCTCAGTTCCGCCTCGCCTCGCACCACTGCCCGCATCACGCCTTTGCTGCAACCGGCGTCGCGCCCGCGTTCGTCGCCTGACCATCCACCGACTTGATCGCGATCAGGATGTGCACCGCGCCGCAGTTCGTGCTGCACGGAATGACGATGCAAGGCACGTCGCTCTGCTGCGCGATCCGGTGGTTCCTTCCCACGATCACGCTGGGGGTGCTGATGCTGCACTTGCGGTTCTTGAACATCGCCTTCGCGCCGCCCGCCACCATGTTCACCAGCTCGCCGATCGCGTCGGCAAACTCCGGGCTGCCCATGTCGGCCTTCTGGCCAGAGAACAACGCCACAAGGTTCTCCGCTGTGCCCTGCGGAAAGCTGAGCACCACGCTGCCCGTCACGTCGCCGCTCATGCCGATGACACCCGAGACGTCAAGATCGGGGTTGTTGTCCTGCCGCAGGAACGGCGCAAGCGTCTGCACCTCCAGCTGCATCATCGTGCTGAAGACGTTCTGGATGCTCGCGATGAATGGCTTGATGTAGTTCGGATCCATGCTCTGCTGCTCCCTGGTGGGGTTCACCAACTCGGTAACACAATCGGATTGCGGTTCGCTCAACTTCAATCAGTTCCTGTTCATGGGAACTTTCACACACGTGCGCACCCTGTTTTCACGCCGCCTTCACACTCGCCGACACCGGCATCGCCTGCGCCATCCGCACAAGCTCCGCGATGTCGACAATCAGGCTCACGCCGCCGTCGTCGCGCACCGTCGCGCCGCTCACGGCTCGCTTGCCGTGCGCCAGGGTGTCGTCCAGGGGCTTCACCACCACCTCCTGCTGCCCGATGAGCCTCGTCACGAGCAGCCCCACGCGCTTGTCGCCCAGGTGCAGCACCACCGCGAAGGGCGTCTGCACGTCATGCGCCTGCGGATGGTCAAACAGCTGCGCACCATTGATGAGCGGCAGCAGCGAGTCGCGCAGCTTCATCACCGGGTGCCCGCCAATCGTGCTCGTGTGCGTGTCGGCTGGGCGCACGATCTCGAGGATGCCGCTGAGCGGCACCGCATAGATCTCCTCACCCACCGCGACCATCATCGCGTGCAGAATCGCGACCGTGAGCGGGATCGTGATGTTCAGCGTCGTGCCCTTGCCAGGCACGCTCGAAAGCGCGATGCTGCCCTTGAGCTTCTGGATGTTCGTGCGCACCACGTCCATACCCACGCCTCGTCCAGACAGGTCGCTCACCTTCTCCGCCGTGCTAAAGCCCGGCTCAAAGATGATCTGATAGACCTCGTGGTCGCTCATCGCCTGAATCTGCTCGGCGCTAAACAGGTTCTTCTCGATCGCCTTCTTCGCGATGCGCTCGCGGTTCAGACCGCGTCCGTCATCCGCGATCACGATCCGCACGTGGCTCCCCTCGTGGCTCGCGCGGATGGTGATCGTGCCGCTGTCGCCCTTGCCCGCCTTCACGCGCTCCTCCGGGCCCTCGAGCCCGTGGTCGCACGAGTTGCGGAGCATGTGCACCAGCGGGTCGCCCAGCTCCTCGATCACGCTCTTGTCCACCTCCGTCTCGCCGCCCTCGATCACGAGGTTGATCTTCTTCCCCGTCTTGTTCGCGAGGTCGCGGATGAGCCGCGGATAGCGCCCAAACAGCTTGTCCACGGGCTGCATGCGCGTGCGCATCACCGCAACCTGAATGTCGCTCGTCACGCGGTCAAGGCTGCCCGCAGCCATCGACATCGCCTCGGTCAGCTCGCCATGATCGACGCTCGCCTTGCCCTCCACCTGCGAGGCCGTGGTGCCCGCGATCGCGAGCTTGCGCGACAGCGCAAACACACGATTCTTCTGCAGCACAAGCTCACCCACGAGGTTCATCAGCGCCTCAAGCCGGCTTACCTCCACACGAATCGTGTTCTCCCCCACGCTCGACTTCTTCTCGCCCTCTTCTTTCGCGGGCTGCGTGCTCGACTGCGCGGCGTTCTGCCCCGCACTCTGCGCCGCCTGCGACGTACTCGCCTGCGACCCAGCGCCCGGTGCCTCGTGCTGCGCGCTCCCCTCGGTCGATGGTGCCGTCGGCACAACCAGGGGCCTGCCCTCCAGCGCGTCCTCCAGCGCGTGCAGCGCATCGCCGATGGTCAGCTCCCGCACTTCCTTCACCTTGATGCCCGCCGCCTGCTCGCACAGCATCTGCATGATGCGCTGCATCGCGGGCAGCACGCTCGTGCGCGTCTGCCCCGCGGGCATCTTGCCCGCAGCCTCGCCCACAGCGCGGGCCAGCTCGCTCATCTGCTCGCACTCAAAGAACTCCACCGCCCGCGCCAGCTGCTCGCACTGGTCCGCCAGTGCGCCGCTCTGCGCGGTCGCGTCCTTTGCCAGCGTGTCGATCCCGCTCTGCACCTTCGCGAGCGTCTCGTCCAGGTCGGTCACGAGGAACTCGAACAGGTCCGTCTTGCCTGAGCCAAGCTGCAAGGGCCGCACGCGTGGGCCATCGCTCCCACCAGCACTCGGCGTCGCAGGCGCCGAGGCCTGCGGCTGCGTCTGCTGCGGCGTGTCGTGCCCGCCCCCCTGGCCCTCTGCCAGGGCAGAGAGCTTCGCGACCAGCTCCGCGCGAGGCTCGCTCAGCGCGGTGCCCTCGGTCAGTTGCGACATGTGGCCCTTGATCACGTCCGCCGCCTCGAGCAGTAGGTTCATCATCGGCGCATCGACCACGATCGCCTGGTTGCGAGCCGCGTTCAGCGCGCCCTCCGCCGCGTGCGCCACCTTCACCAGGTTCGTCAGCGCAAGAAAGCTCGCGCTGCCCTTGATGGTGTGCAGCGCGCGAAAGACTCGGTTGATGAGCTCAAGGTCGTGCGGCGTGCCCTCCAGCACGACCAAGTCCGCCTCGAGCTGCTCCAGCAGCTCGCTGCTCTCGGTCAGGAAGTCCTTGAGGATCTCTTGGTCAAAGCCGTTGATGCTCATGCGCGCCCCGTCTTGTGTTCCGACCTCGCGGTCGTATGTGATCTCGTGCCACCCGCCGCGTTACGCCGCCTTCTTGCCGCTCAGCACGGTCTTCGTTTTGCGATAGCAGAACCCCTGCGGGATCGTGAGCGGCGTGAACTGCTGGTTCCCGCGGATCGTCTCACTATGCCCGATGAACAGCGTGCCATCGTCGGCAAGCTGGTCGCAGAAGCTGCCCATCAGCTGCTCCTTCATCGCGTCGTCGAAGTAGATCATCACGTTGCGGCAGAAGATCACGTCAAACTGCCCGAAGCGCCTCGCCGCCACGCGGTCCTTCAGGTTGTGCAGCTGAAAGTTCACGAGGCCCTTGATCTGGTCGCTCAGCGCGTAGTTCGTGCCGTCCTGCTTGAAGTACTTCTGCTTCACCATCGAGGGCGTCGTGCGAATCGCGTAGTCGCCATACACGCCCTCCGTCGCCTGCTCCAGCACCTTCTCGCTGATGTCCGTGCCCAGAATCTCGATGCGCCAGTCGCTCAGCCGAAGCCCAAGCGACCGCGCCACGATGATCCCCAGCGTGTAGGGCTCCTCGCCGCTGCTGCACGCCGCGCTCCAGATGCGCAGCCGCCTGCTCGCCTTCCGCGCCTCCAGCAGCTCGGGCAGAATCTGCTTCTCGAACACATCGAGCTGAGGCTCGTTGCGGAAGAAGCTCGTCTCGTTAATCGTGACCCGGTTGAACATCTCCTGAAACTCTTCCGTCTGAAACGGACCCATCGTCAGGAACGCGATGTACTGCTCGTAGTCCTCGATCTCCAGCTCTTGCAGCCGCGTGCCCAGCCGGCTCTCGAGCACATACTTCTTCGCATCCGGAAAGTGAATCCCCGCGCGATCATAAATGATCTTGCGCAGGTCTGCAAAGTTCTTGTCCGTCATGGCGATCGTCGCGGGCATGGTTGTTCCTCTGCGGGCGTTTCTTCTGGATGTGTTGAGCCTTCGCGGGCGTTGTCTCGCTCGCCCTACGCCGCCATCTTCCCGCTGCCGCTCTGCGCTCCCACGCTCTCGCGGAAGAGCCGCTGCATATCCAGCAGAATGATCAGGCGATCTTCCAGCTTCCCCACGCCAGCAATGAAATCGCTCTCGATGCTGCACACCATCGCCGGCGCAGCCTCGACGCGGGCGCGGTCCAAGTACAACGGCTGGTTCACGCGATCGACGATGAACCCCAGCACGCGCTTGGCAACCTCGACGACGATGATGCGATTGTGGCTCGTGCGCTCCTGCACCGCAAACCCAAACTTGCGACGCAGATCGACAACCGGGATGATCTTTCCACGAAGGTTGATGACCCCGTCGACATCGGGCGGGCTCTGCGGCACGCGCGTCAGCTCCATCATCCGCTTGATCTCGTGCACCGCGAGAATATCAACCGCGAACTCTTCCCCCGCGAGCTCGAACGTCACGAGTTGCAACTGACCGACCTGCCCATCCTGCTCCGTAGCCATTGTCGCGCTCCTTCTCAACCGCCCACGCACCCCATGTGCGCGGGCGAGCGAGCACGTCATCGGCCCGTTCCGTACCCGGCTTCATCGCTCTTCGTTGCTTTTGCGGCGCTGTGGCAGCGTCCGCCCCAGGTGCGCGTCATGCCCCCATTAGGCCGCAGCCCGCAGCCGCGTCGCAGGGCTCACACTCCGCAGCAACGCCCCAAGCTGATCGGGCGTCAGCGCCGCGCTCGCCAGCCCCCCCTCCACCACCGCCCGCGGCATGCCATACACCGCGCACGTTTCGGGCGCTTGCGCCACGATAACTCCGCCCGCCGCCTTCAGGGGCTCGCTCCCCTTCTTCCCGTCGTCGCCCATGCCCGTCAGCATCACGCCCAGGCAGTGCTTGCCAAACGCAGCCGCCGACGCAAACAACTCGTTCACGCTGGGCTTATACAGCGCATCCGCAGGCCTGGGGCTGATCTCCAGCCGCGCACGCCCCGTGCCCGCCAGCCTGTGTACGCGCCCGTGCTTGCCGCCCTCGATGATCACGATCCGTCCGGGCTGCAGCATCGTGTCCCCCTCGCCATGGTCCACGGGCAGCGCGCAGATCGCCCCCAGCCGCTGCGACATGCTGCGCGTAAACAGCACGGGCATGTGCTGCGCCACCACCACCGGCGCCGCAAAGTCCTTGGGTATGGCGCTCAGCACCGTCTCCAGCACCGGAGGCCCGCCCGTGCTGCTGCCCACCACCACCATCTCGCACGCTGTGCCAACGGGCCAGGCAAACTCCCGCCGCACGCCCACAGGCGTGGGCGGCGCAACATGCAAAAACTTGCTATCGCCCATCCCCCTGCTGCCCACCGCGCGCACCTTCGCGATCAGCTCCTTGCGAGCCTCCGCGCGCTGCGCACCGAGCGCGTCGGGGTCCTTGCCAATCACGTCCGCAGCTCCCAGCCGCAGCGCTTGCAGCGCCGTCATGCTCCCCTTGGTCGTCAGCGTCGAGCACACGATCACCGCGGGCTTGTGCCCCGTCGCTTCCTTCAGCTTGCGCAGCACGCTGAGCCCATCCATCACGGGCATCTCGATGTCGAGCGTCACCACGTCGGGCTTCAGCTTCGCGATCTTCGTGAGGCCATCCTCGCCGTTGCTCGCCGTGTCGATGACCTTCATCCCAGGCTCGCTCTCGAGCGCGAGCGTGAGCGCTTTGCGCATAAATGCTGAATCATCGATGATGAGAATGTTCATCAGGGCGTGCTCCCGTTCTGGTGTTGCATGTTGCATCGACCGCTCCCCACACCAAGTTGAGGACTCTCTCAACCTCCAGATCGATCCCCAATCATCGTGCAAACGAACAAATGCAATGCCTGACAAAGTCCTCCCGTCAGCGGGCAAGGCCAGCAGTTCTCCCTGTTTTCCTCGCAAATCCCAACTCCAACCCCCCCCCTCTTCAACCTTCCCCTACAATTTGTCGAA
>JAIYDA010000127.1 GCA_027487735.1 Planctomycetaceae bacterium
GTCAGCACGTCTGCACTTGTTTCTCGGAGCCCCACCATGACCCGCAACGCACTGAAAGGCCTCATCCTCGCTCTCACCCTGACTGCCGGCGCAGCCCCCGCCCTCGCCCAAGGCACCGCATTCACCTATCAAGGCGAGCTGCAAAGCAGCGGCTCACCCGTGAACACGCCTGCGGATTTTGAGTTCAGGCTCTTCAGTACCGCCACCGGCGGCTCGCAACTGGGCTCCAGCGTCGTTCGCACCGCAGTCAGCGTGACCAGCGGTCTCTTCACCACGCCCGTCGATTTCGGCGTGAACCCCTACACCTCGAACCAAGCCCTCTTCCTCGAGATCGCCGTCCGCAACCCCGCAGGCAGCGGCTCGTTCGTCACGCTGGGCTCCCGCCAGCCCCTCACGCCCGCGCCGTTCAGCCTTTCGACGAGAGGGCTCAACGTCGATGCCGCGGGGAACATCACGCTGCCCCGCGATGCCAATCGCACCTTGAGCGTGGGGCAAGAGCCCGTTGGCGTTCCGGGCGGTTCGAATGGCAGGAGCCTCACCATTGCGTCTGGCAGTGCTGCCACAGGTGTCTCGAGCGCATCGCTTGGTGGCAACCTCATCCTGCAAGCCGGATCCGGCTTTAACAGCACCCAGCCCAACGTCCCCGGCGGCGACACGATCATCCGTTCGGGTGCGAACGCCGCTTCGGCGAATGACGGTCGCAACGGCGGCGCGATCATTCTGCAGAGTGGTGCGCAGAACAACACCTTCGTTGAGCGGATGCGCATCACGCCGGCGGGTAACGTCGGCATCGGGAGTGCTGCGCCGCTCGCGAAGTTCGAGGTCGCCGACGGCACTGGCTCGGATACGACTCGGTGGGGCACCCTCCAGATCAATCGCCCCGACAACATCACGGGCTCACACATCGCCTTCCTGCGGACTGGGCTCAACGTCATGGGCTTGGGGTATGGCGCTGCTGGCAGCAACGTGTTCGGATTCGGCACTGGAAACACGGGCACGGGCTTTGTCGCCAATCGCCTCTCCATCAACAACGACACGGGGAACGTGGGCATCGGCAGCACTTCACCGAGCCGCAGATTGACCGTTGTTGGCGGCTTGCAGATCGACGAGGCGAGCGCGAACAACGGGGCCAGTGCACCAGGCGGTTTTTTGAACAGCAACACGCTGCTCTTTGGCAGCTCGAGCTCGGGCGAGGGCATCGGCTCGACACGCGTTGCTGGTGGAGCCAACCAGAATGGGCTGGACTTCTTCACGGGCTACGCACGTCGTGTCTCCATCGCGGGCAACGGCAACGTGGGCATCGGCACCGCCGCACCTCAGTTCATGCTCGACGTGAACGGCGAAGCCGCGGTGAAGTGTCTCACCATCAAGGGCGGCTGCGACCTCGTCGAGGGCTTTGACTCCAAGGCCAAGGACATTGAGCCGGGCATGCTCATGGTCATCGACACCGACCGCCCAGGCATGCTGCTGCCCAGCACCGATGCCTACGACACCAAGGTTGCCGGCATCGTCTCTGGCGCGGGCGGCATCAACCCTGGTCTCAAGCTCAGCCAGGAAGGCGTGCTCGACGGCGAGCACCTCATCACCATGACCGGGCGCGTCTACGTCAAGGCCACGAGCATCAACGGCGCAATCAAGCCGGGCGATCGCCTGACCACAAGCACCATCCCAGGTCACGCCATGAAGGCAACCGACGCGGTGCTCGCTGATGGCGCAGTTGTCGGCAAGGCCATGACGGGCCTCGACAAAGACACGGGTCTGGTGCTCGTGCTCGTGAATCTGCAGTAAGCGTCCACCTCACGCCCCCCCAAGGAGAATCACCATGAACACTCGACTCGCTTCTGCGTGTGCGCTTGCAGGCCTCGTCCTCACACCCCCCGCATTCTCGCAGCAGCAACCAGCGCAGGCTCCGCGCATGCAAGCCGCGCCAGCCATGCAGGTGCTCACGCCCGATGACCTCGGGCCCAGACGCCTCAACGACCCGCAGCAGCTGCTTGGCGAACTTCGCGCCCACACCATCCAACAGCTCAACGTGCCGATGGAAGAGGCCCCAGAGCAGTTCTCCGTTGTTGTCAGCATCAACGACAGGCCGCAGACGCTGCACTTTGTCCGATACAGCGTGCGCGAACCCGGCATGAAGCACTACATCGAGCTTGGTCACGGTCAGGTCGTCGAGTTTGATCCTGGTCCGGACCGAACCTATGTCGGCACCGTTGCTGGAAGCCCGCAGAGCATTGTCACGGCAACCGTCATGCCCGGCGGGCGACTCACCGCACGCATCAAGCTCAATGACGAAGAGCTCTGGCATGTCGAAGAAGTGACTGCCTTGGGCAACGGCAAGCATGTCGTGTACAACAACTCCGACGGCCCGCGCCTGCCCCCCAACTGGTGCGGCGTGCAGCATGCCCCGCAGCAGGGCCATCAACAGGGCCAGCAGCCGCAGCAGAACCAGGGTGGCTTCTCTACTCGAAGCGTCTCAGTTTTCAAAACCCTCATCGACATCGAGGCGGACTTTGAGTGGTTCGATACGTGGGGCAGCGACTGGTTTACGGAGATTTCAGGCATCATCAACGATGCCAATGCCATTTTCCTCATCGATACTGCCATCTGCCTGAGGATCAGTGAATCCCGTGTGTGGATGACAAATGTGGACCCGTACCCCAACTCCGACGCAAACTCGATCCTTTCGACTTTTCGAGACAACTACTACTACCAACCTCCTCGAGCGAATGGGTTTCGCACTGCTGCACACCTCTTCTCAAGTAAAGATTTCGACGGCACGACTGCGGGCCTCGCGTACGTCGGCGGCATCCGGCAGTGTGGCGTTGGAGGATTGCAAGACGGACCTGATGCGAATAGCGACAATGTTCCCGATGACATCCTTCCCGACGGTTTCTTCAACCGCTATGGCTCCTTTGGCATCACGCAAGACCTCAACGGCCGCTCTCGCCGCACTCACATCTTCGCCCACGAGCTCGGTCATAACTGGAACGCTGCGCACTGCGATGGCACGCCAACCTGCGACATCATGCGAGCTATTGTTCCACTCACCGGCAGTACCACCTTTGGCTCGTTCAGCAGCGGCGTGATGATCGCGCGCCGAAATGAAGTCCAGGCATGCGCCCGCGAGTGCGACTTCTCGGGGTTCCAGTCCCTTTGCACAGGCTACTGCCAGTTTTCGAGCTTTGAGTCAGCCATCACCTTCATCCTTCCGTTCAGCACGCTCAACCTGTATGCACAGGGTCGCCCGGGCGTCGGCAACCTGCCTTGGGACGCAGCGAACGTTCGTGTCGTGCTGCCCATGCGCATTGTCGCACCGAACGAACCAGTCCGGCTGCGATAATCGTCTGCTCCACACACCTACACACGTGCACCGCTACAACGCACGCAACGCACAGTCCCGCGCCTGTGCGTTGTTTGCTTTGCTCTGGCTCCTCTCAATCGACTTCAAGTCCTCCCTGCTCCAAGCGGCATCCAACACTCGGGCCATCACCGTCTTGTCGCGCAGCAGCTCGCGCGTGCGCGGCTGTGCATGGCGATCACCCCGAACTTCACCTCGGGCGAGCGAGGCCTGCAGCCCGATGCACGCGCGACGACCTCGCAGAGCCAGTTCCACTCCGGGACGACGTTGATCCGCAGGACTTCCTTGTACGCGGGTGATGGGTCGAGCTCTTCTCGAGAGAGCACGCGGATCGGCCATGAAGAAGCGACGGCACTGGCATCGATGATCGTCCAGCGGATCGCCGGTCGCAGCCCAACCTCCGGATGCGCTTCGAGGGCCTGAGTCGCGAGCGGAGCCGCGTCCGGCGTACCTGACTTCGCTAAACCTACCGAGCCGATGAAGCGAGAGCCTTGCGGCGGTCGATTGATTCCGTCAACGAGTTCACGCCTATTCCTCCAAGCCCGAGTTCGTCGAAGATGGCCGAGCTTTGCCCGGCATGCAAGTCGGCCTCGTCGCCCAGGAAGTCGAAGCCGTCTTCCCCGACTGGGTCTCGACCGGTCCCGACGGCATGAAGCAAGTCACCGAGCGCTCGACCACTGCCCTCATGGTCGAGGCCCTGCGCGACCTCCGCACCGAGAAGGACGCCGAGATCGACGCCCTCAAGGCTCGCCTTGAGAAGCTCGAAGCCCTGCTCGCGGCCCAGGCCTCGCAGCAGAAGTAACGCTCGCACAAGCGTGCATGCACGACAACTTGCGCGGGTGCACATCGCTGCCCTAGGAGAGCGCACGCTCCTCCTGGGGCAGCGGTCCGCGCACACGTTGCCGAACGCGGCGAGGAAGCGAGGCGGGGGTTCGCCGCGATGATGACGATGCAGCAGGTTGATGTGGCGAAGCTTGCGGAAGCGGTGGGGTGGGTGTGGCGCAGGCGGGCGTTGCAACAACGGGGTGGCAGTACACCAAGAGAACTTTTCTTGGAGGGCGCTAGAGTGTGGCCAAACGAAGTACGGTGTCTGCTCGGTGAATGAGAGTGCGTCGATCTCGCGTGCGGCCAAGAGGGGTTGAAGGGAACCGATGCCTGTACGATGGGCGAATGAAACGCTGCGTTCCGGTGCTCCATGAATCAGCCGAAGTCACCCAAGCCTGGATTGAGGCTTCACTCGGACGTCCTGTGCGCTCGTTCACGAGGTCGACTCCGCCGGACAGCAACTGGGGCTCGCATGTCCGGCTCGAGGTCTTGCTTGTCGGACAGGGAGCCCCGCTGCGGCTGCACTTGAAGATCGGGTCGGTGCCGAACTTTGGCCGCGCCGAGGTGGACTACTACACGCGTGCGTTTGTCAGCCTGACCGACGCACCATTGGTGCGATGCCACCATGCGGATGCAGATGAAACGCACTACAACATTGTGCTCGACGACCATTCTCAAACGCATCGCGACCAGAAAGTCGTCGAGCCGACTCTGGAGTATGGCCGAGCACTTGCCGAAGCAGCCGCGAAGCTCCACGCGCATCGCTGGCCGCAATCTCCCCCCGGACGCTCTGAAGCAGAGCGCATGGTCTCCAACGCTCGTGCCGGGCAAGCTGCGCTCCTTGACGCGATGAAGGCGGGCTTCACGCCCGCAGAGCGGGAGACCGCATCTCGACTCATCGAACAGAATCCGCTCGCGCGCAACGCTCGGCTTGCGGACCCCGAAGGCTTCACATGGATCCACGGCGACTTGAATCCAACCAACATCCTCGCACCGATCGAGGGCGACGGACCAATCTACCTCATCGATCATCAACCCTTTGCAAGTTCAGGGTCGCCGCCATGGCTCGGCATGCGCGATCTGGCGTACGCCATAGTCGTCTGGTGGCCCACTGAGCTCCGCCGCCGGTGGGAGCGAGTTCTCGTCGAGCACTGGCATTCGGCGCTCGTCTCGCGCGGCGTAGAAGGTTACTCGTTGGAAAAGGCGTGGCAGGACTGGCAGTTCTGTGGAGTCCAAGAGATCAACGTGCCTGCCGACTGGTGCTCCAACCCCGAAGACGCATCCAACATGCGAGGGTTGTGGGAGGCTCAACTGCGCCGAGTTCTCGCGTTCGCCGAGGATCATGCTTGAGAAGCAGACACCAACGCAAACGCCCACGAGAGACCTTGTGGGCGTTCGTACTTCAATCGTGGTGGCAGAACACCAATAGAACTTTTCTTGGAAGGCGTTAGGGTCTGGGAGCCCGTGATACGTCATTTGTTGTGCGACAAGGTGGTTTCGGAGGAAGCGGGGGTTGCCCTGGCCGATTGGTCTGGGACGGCACTGGCAGCTGCGAACCACTGATGCTCGAAGCGCTCTTGGCTGCCCGGATCGCATGAGCACTCGTCAATCCGGGCCATGTCAGGCACTTTGTCAAGGTGCTGGATTCACCTTGCCAAGCATTTCGAGGAACTCACCCTTGCTCATTCCCCCTGCTTTCTGTTGAAGGACATTCCCTTGCGGGTCAGTGATGATCGTGTTCGGCGTAGCGCCGACACCGTACCGGGTTACTTCTTCGGCCGCGCCAGGAGCATCCACGTCAATCATGACCGGGATGTAAGCCGCATTGACCGAAGCCGTCACCTGCTCATCCGCCCAGACGTTACGTTTCATGATCCGACACGGAACGCACCACTTGCCGGTGAAGAAGATGATGATGGGCTTGCCGGATTGGACAGATTGTTGCTGAGCCGAAGCGTAGTTTTTCGCCCAAGCTACGCTGTTGGGCGGGACATAGAAGCTGTGCCAGGCGTAGGCGAGTGATACGACGAGAAAGGTGAGCCAGAACCAGCGCCACCAGTTGACCTTGCCTTGATTGGGTCGTGATGCGGGCTCGGCGGACGGTGATGATTGGGTTTGCAAGTCGCTCACGGAGTCACTTCACACCTTTCTGAGGCTGTCGTGAAGAATTCACGTGCCCCGAGACTCTTCAACGAACAAAGAGACCTCAAGTCCCGGTGCAGAGCGCGGTTTGCCGCGCGACTACCGCCGGCAAGTCATTTCTCCCAATGACCATCCGCCCGGTCGAGGCCGCGGACCAAACTTGAGCGGTTTGGGCGCCTGACCGGACCGTTGAGCCAGTATGCATCGGCCGCTCGGCCAGCTGCGGCAATGAGAAGACAGGACTGTGACCGTGATTCTTCGAGCGGCATGAATGACTCCCTCCGCTCCCGTATTCTACGGAAAGCGATAGCCACCCTTTCTGGTGAACCCACGTTCACCTGCCGTGATGCAACGCCTGCTTGGGGTGGCAGGATATGTTCGAACGCCCCCAAAACTTTGACCAGCTTGGACTTGGAGTTCCCGACGCCGACGATCAAGAGATGTCTGTGATCGCTGTTGAACCATATTTCAGATGTCGTGAGTGCTTGCCTAAGGACGAGAAAGCCCTTCGATGTGCTCATCGAAGGGCTTTACTCTCAAACAAGTCGGGGTGACAGTACACCAATAGAACTTTTTGTAGGGGGAATCCGCCTCTGGGGCCCAGAAACGCGGTTTTTGCTGGGCGTAACGCCGTGAGCGAGGCGAGGGAACGCAGCTGTTCCACAACTCCAGGATCCAGTGACTTGGCCTGAGTTCAATCAGATCGCATCGCTGCTGACCCAGGGGTGCATTGCTTTGGTGTCTTTCCGAACCACATCCCCGCCTAGGTGGCGGACCCTGTTAAAATACTAACACGCCGCTCGGGAACTGATCTCGGGAAGAAAGTAGGCACAAAGGTCGCCCAAATTCTCTCTCGACCCCTTGACATCCAGCCGATCGTTGTATATACTACTATCAATGACCAAGGAACTCCCTAAGCCCGAGCAAGTCTTTCGGCACATCCCGTGCCTATGCGGCGTGCTGATGGTCGCGACGCGAACGGTGACACGCCTCTACAACGAGGAGCTCCGCTCGGTCGGCTTGGAAACCACCCAACATTCGATGATGTACCTCATCAAGAGCATCGGCCCGATGTCCCTTGGTGATCTGGGCGACCGGCTCGCCGTCGACAAGACCACAATCAGCCGAAACGCCAAGATTCTGGTCCGCAACGGCTGGTTGTCACTCGAGCGCGGCGATGACGGACGGGAGCGGATCGCGGCACTGACGGCCTCCGGCATCAAGAAGCTCGCCCAAGCGATGCCCCACTGGGATCGTGCCCAGGAGCGCATGCGAAAGGCGCTCCCGTCCGGCGGCTTCGAATCGATTCGAGAGCAACTGCCCGATCTCGCCGTCGCGGCGCTCACCGCGTAACTTTTTTCGGATAAATGGTTGTACATGCAACCGCAGGAGCCTGCCATGTTCTTCGTCGCCCTTCGAATGCTGACCTTCGACACCGCCAAGTACCTCGGCCTGATCTTCACCGTCGCCTTTTCGACGTTCCTGATCTCGCAGCAGGCATCGGTCTTCGCGAGCCTGATGACGCGCACCACCAGCCAGATTCGCGATGTCTCCGACGCCTCGGTCTGGGTCGCACACCCCGAGCATCGCTACATCGACGAGATCAAGCCGATGCCCGAGAGTGCCCTCACCGAAGTGCGCGGCATCGAAGGTGTGAAGTGGGCGGTGAGGCTCTATCGAGGGCTGTCACGCGCCAAGGCCGCCGACGGCACGTTCCGCACCTGCATCACGATGGGCGTGGATGATGCCACACTTGTCGGCCTTCCGCGCAAAATGGTCTTGGGGAATGTCGAGTCGCTGCATCTGCCGGACGCGATCTTTCTCGACCGCTTTGGGTACTCGTACTTCTTCCCGGGGCAGGACTTCAAGCTCGGCGCAGAACTCGAACTCAACGACCGCCGTGCGCGGGTGGCGGGGATCATCGACTCGTCTGCGCCGTTCGTGACGTTCCCGGTAATCTACACCCGCTACTCGCTCGCGCTGACCTATGCAGGCCAGGAGCGAAACACGCTCAGCCTGATCCTGGCCCATCCAGAGGACGACGTCACACCGGAGGAACTCGCCACCCGGATCCACGAGAAGACCTCCCTGACCGCGATGTCATCCGAGGCGTTCGCATGGCAGACGATCTGGTTCTACGTGAAGAACACGGGCATTCCGGTCAACTTCGGCGTCATCATCGTCGTCGGCATCCTGGTCGGCACCGTAGTGGCGGCGCAGACGCTGTACCTCTTCACGCTCGACAATCTCAAGCAGTACGCCGCGCTCAAGGCCATCGGCGTCAAGAACTCTGTCCTCGCCTCAATGGTGCTGCTGCAGTCCTCCGTTGTCGGAGCCATCGGCTTCGGCTTCGGCGCTGCCCTCTGCGTGTCGTTCTTCTTCTTCACCAAGGACATGCCTCACCTGCGCGGCTTCATCACTCACTACGAGATTCTCGGGGGTACCGCGGCCCTCATGGCCGTCATCGTCATCGGCGCCAGTGCACTAAGCGTGCAGCGCGTCGTCGGGCTCGAACCCGCCACAGTGTTCCGCTAATCGTCCATGCCCCGCAAAGAGGAGTTCGCCATGAACGTGACCAATGCCATCGAAGTGACTGGAGTAGAGAAGCACTTCGGAGCCGGTGCCAGCGCCGCCCGTGCCCTGCGCGGGGCCAACATCCGAGTCCCCTTCGGGAGTATCACCATGCTCGTCGGCCCGAGCGGCTGCGGGAAGACCACGCTGCTCTCGATCATCGCCGGGCTGCTCAAGCCCACCTCCGGCAACGTCTCTGTGCTCGACCGGGACATCTTTGCTATGTCCGACTCCGAGCAAGTCGAGTTCCGACGTAAGAACTTGGGCTTCATCTTTCAGCAGTACAACCTGCTCCCCTCACTCTCGGCCGCCGAGAACGCCGCCGTGGGGCTGCTGGCCGCACAGGTCGACCGCCGAATCGCCGTGAAGCGGGCCAGCGAGGCGCTCAAGTCCCTGGGTCTGGAGCAAAAGCTCGACAGCCTTCCCCGCACGCTCTCGGGCGGCCAGCAGCAGCGCGTCGCCGTCGCCCGCGCCCTCGTACACGAGCCGCGGATCGTGCTCTGTGATGAACCCACCGCCGCCCTCGACGGCAAGAGCGGCCGCGCCGTCATGGAGATGATGTCCGCCATTGCCGTCCGAGACGATCGCGCCGTGCTCATCGTGACGCACGACAGCCGAATCTTCGACTTCGCCCATCAGATCGTGCACATGGAGGACGGCCAGATCACGCAGATCGAAGACCGTCGCGCCGCCGCTATCTCCAACTGATCACTCCGCGAGCACTTCAGCGAACCCACACGCAACCTCACCACCAAGGAGTTCACCATGTACCGCTCTCCCCTGCTCAACAAGGCCATCATCCCCACCCTCGCCGTCGGCGCACTCGCCTACGCGGTGTACGCGACTGGCGTCATGCGTCCGCGCGTCGTCACCGAACCGCCACTCTCGGCACCGCCCGAACGCGCCTTTTCACACGCCGTTGCCGCGGTCGGCCTGGTCGAGCCCGCTAGCGAACTGGTCGCGATCGCGCCTCGCGTGCCCGGCTGGATCAAAGCAGTTCACGTGGCCGCGGGCCAGGCCGTCAAGGCCGGCGATCCTTTGTTCACACTTGATGATACCGATCTTCGCGCCGAGCTTGCCCTGCGGGAACACGCGGTACACGTCGCCGAGGCGCAGCTCGCCCGACTCAAGGCCATGCCGCGCCCGGAAGACATTCCGATCGCGCGTGCCGCCGTCGAGAAGGCCAAGGCTAATCGGAAAGATGCGCTCGACAAGCTCGAGAGGATCGAGGCATTGGCCGACCGCAAGGCCGCAAGCGAAGAGGACCGCACGCAGCGGCGCCAGGCCTTCGCACGCGACGATGCCGAAGTGACCATTCGACAGACAGAACTGGACAAGCTGCTTGCAGGTGCGTGGAAAGAAGACATCGCCGTTGCCGAAAGCCAGGTCAGCATGGCAAGGTCCGCCGTTGCACGTACTCAGGCCGACATTGATCGCTTGACCACGCGGTCCCCGATCGATGCCATCGTGCTGCGCCTGACCGCACGGGCCGGCCAGTATGCCCCCGCAGGAGTGCTCGAAGAGCCGCTGGCCACGCTCGGCAGCGACGGGCCGCTGCACATCCGCGCAGATGTCAACGAGCAGGACGTCGCTCGGGTCACCGCCGAAGCAAGGGCCGTCGCCATGGTGCGGGGAGATGCCAGCTCAAAGATCCCGCTCCGGTTCGTCAGGGTCGAGCCGCTGGTCACACCCAAGCGGGCTCTTTCGGGCTTCGCACAGGAGCGCGTCGACACCCGCGTGATGCAGATTATCTTCAAGATGGAACCGACGTCCAATCCGATCCTCGTCGGCCAGCAGGTCGACATCTACATCGAGAAGAGCGACAGCCAGACCGCGATGGCAGCTCAGGCCGTCGCGCGGCGGTAGAACAGCCCTGTCGTCAGGAACCGCGACACCATCGCCTCACTCGACACGTTCCACCTTTGCTGAAGTTTGGTCCAACAGTGTCCCCATCACATGTGGTGCTCCGACAACGAGAAAGCTCTTCGATGTGATCATCGAAGGGCTTTGTCTTCAAGCAAGGGTGCCAGAACACAGTCGCGAATGCTAGTTCTGGAAGTCATCGCGAGCAGAGCGGTTCAACCATCTCCTTCAGTCGCGGCACGTGGATGTTCGTGCTGAGAGGAAGCCAACCGAAACTGTCAGCAAGACGACCGAAGAGATCCAGCAGCCCGTCCTCGATGTCCATGCCGATCACCTCGCCGAATCGGCGATCAAACAGCCGAACGCCGATGCACAGCGCGGCCGTGCCCCCGCCGAGCAGACGCATCGCTTCAGGACTGACACGCAGCTCTCCCTTCGACGCCGCCTCCTGGAAGAGCCCGAACACGACCGCCATCTCTCGCTGGGTGACGGCTTCGGCCTGTTCACGGCGCTGCTCCGAGATGCACTCTCGAAACGACTTCATCTCCAGAAGCATCGCATTCTCGAAGTACCCCGGGAAACCGCGCGCCAGGTGTCCGTCGGCGATGAGCAGGCCGTACATCCGTTCACGTGCAGTCAGAGGGAGTTCGGCGATCCGCAGCCACCACTTCACCCGACGCTCGGCCGTCTGCGTGACCAGCGCCATCAGCAGGTCCTCCTTGCTGGTGAAGTGCTTGTAGAGTGTCCCCTTTGCCAGTTCGGCGTCGTCCGCAACAAGATCGAGATTGAACCCCAGGTAGCCCTCGCGTTTGAGGAGTTTTCGCGCCGCGGTGATGATCGCCTGCTCACGCGCAGCGAACTCTCGCGCTCTGCGTTCCTTGGTGCCCATAGCCGGTATTCCTTGACGAAATCGTCACGCTGTGACGACCCTGATATTGTCGCCGCTCGGAGCATCCACAGACCAATGAAGCCGAATAAGGTGTCGCATCGTGACTGATGGTCACGATGCGACGACACATTGATGATACGCATTGTTCGGAGATTGGTTTGCTGTTCATCGCCTGGAAAATGCTGAGCGGAGACATGCTCAAGTACGTCTCCATGATCGCCGGCGTCGCCTTTGCCACGCTGCTGATGTCGCAGCAGACCGCCATCTACCTCGGGTTGGCCTATTCCGCGGGCGCAGCGGTGCGCGACTTCAGCGGCGATGCGGACCTCTGGGTGATGGACAAGGCGGTGGCCTTTCCCGACGACTTCAAGCCGATGCGCTCCGCTGTCATCGACGTTGTACGTGGCATCGACGGCGTGCAATGGGCATCGCCGCTGCTCCGCAGCTCCGCCGCGATGCGGCTGCCCGATGGCACCCCGCAACGGCCCACGGTTGTCGGTATCGACGACGCCACGCTTCGCGGCGGGCCGTCAGTCATGCTCAATGGGCAACTCGCGGACCTCCGCAAAGACGAGGGGATCATCATCGACCAGAGGCAGGCCGAGACGTTCTTCGCGTTTGTCGATTCCTCGGGCGTCCGACGCTCGCTGGGTGTCGGTGATCGCGTGGCGCTCGGACAGTCTTCTGCGCTCGTCGTCGGCATCTGCAGGCTGTCCGAAGCGCTGTCGTCGTCGCCCGTGGTCTTTACAACTTCCTCTCGCTTCCGGTCGTTCGTGCCAGTCGAAGACCGCCAGCTGGCGTTCGTCCTTGTCAAGGCGGCCCCCGGCCAGGAGCTGGAAGACCTCGGTGCACGTATCGCCCGACGTGAAGACCTGCTCGCACGGACGCCGGAGCAGTTCATCACCCGCACCGAGCAATACCTCAATGAGAGCACAGGAATCCTGATCTCGTTCTCGATCGTCATCGGGCTTGGCCTGGTCATCGGGTTGATCGTGTCCGGGCAGACGTTCTTCAACTTCGTCTCCGACAACAGCCGTTACTTCGCCGGGCTCAAGGCCACAGGGATGACCGACGGGATGATCGTGCGCATCGTCTTCACCCAGATCGGCATCGTTTCGCTAGTCGGGTACTGGGTCGGAATGGGCCTGACCGCTGTATTCGGACTGGCAATCGTCGGTTCAGGCTCCGGCTTTCCTTACCGCTTGGAGGCCGGCATTCCGATCGGCACCGCTCTCGGCGTGCTCGTCGTTGGGCTGATCGCCGGTACGGTCAGTCTGTGGCGGGTCATCAGGCTTGAGCCAGCGATGGTGTTCCGAGCGTGAGCACCGTCGCGATCCAGCCCGGTCTGGCCGTCCGCTGCCGCGGCGTCCACAAGTGGTTCGGCAAGGAGCCCAACCGCCTCGAGGCACTGCGCGGCGTCGACCTTGATGCCGTCGAGGGCGAGGTTCTCATGCTCGTCGGACCAAGCGGTTGCGGCAAGACCACCCTCCTTTGCGTTCTCGCCGGCATTCTCGATCGCGACCAGGGCACCTGCGCGGTTCTTGGCCAAGACTCCGACACCCTGTCCAAGACCCAGCGGGCACGCTTTCGTGCGAGCTCCATCGGCTTTGTATTCCAGCAGTTCAACCTCATGCCCAGCATGACGGCCGTAGAGAACGTCGCCACGCAGTTGCTGCTGCAAGGGGTCGCCCTTCGCGAAGCACTATGGAGAGCACGGGAGGCCCTTGCGAGCGTTGGACTCGCCGATCGGGCAGACAATCGCCCCTCACAGTTGTCCGGCGGACAGCAGCAACGCGTCGCCATCGCGAGAGCAATTGTCCACAACCCGCGGCTCCTTGTGTGCGACGAACCGACTTCCGCACTCGACCACGAAACCGGACATCTCGTCATGCAGAGCCTGCGACAGGCGGCGCGTGAACGATCGGCCACCGCCATCATCGTCACACACGACAACCGCATATTTGAGTTTGCCGATCGAATCGCATTCATGGACGACGGAAGGATTGTCCGCGTCGAGGCAGGCACGGCAACGGAGCGAAAAACGCCATGAAGCTGCGTGCAATCATCCCCGTCATTGTGATCGCGTTCAGCGTGGCAGCCACCGTTCTCGCTGTGCGTGCCACGACAGTTCCACTTGTCAACACAAATCCCGTTTCGCTGCCGGCCGCGCCGGTCTCGCCATATCAAACCTCGCTTTCGGGCACCGGAATCGTCGAGCCGTGCAGCGAGAGTCTGCAGATCGCAACCGAGATTGCCGGGGTGGTTGTCGAGGTACCGGTGACGCCGGGTGATCGGGTGGAGCGTGGCGAAGTGCTCTTCCGCTTGGACGACAGGGACGCGAGCTCGCGGCTTGCCACGGCCAAGGCGGAACTCGCCCGTACTCGCGAAAGTCGTGCCCGGCTCGACCGTCTTCCCCGTGCGGAGTCGCTACCTCCCTTGCGAGCAGCGGTTGCAGAAGCTCAAAGTCAACTCGCCTCCGCTCGAAACGATGAATCGCGACTCCGGTCTGCTTCTAATGCTAGAGCGTTAGCCTTGATTGAGTTGGAGCGCCAGGAGTTCGCTGCGAGAACTGCCGAGACTCGCTTGGCAAAGGCCCAAGCAGAACTCGACTTGGCGCTGGCCGGCTCGTGGGAACCGGACCTTTGGCTTGCCAGCACGGACGTGCTTATCGCCGAGTCAAAAGTACATCAGATCGAAACCGAACTGGCTCGTCTAACCATTCGAGCGCCCATCAGCGGCCAGGTACTCGAACGCAACGTCCGCGTCGGTCAGTTCGCTGAACCACGATCGCTCGCGGATCCACTCATCGTTCTGGGCGACACCTCCGTGCTCCATGTGCGCGTTGAAATCGACGAAACCGAAGCATGGCGATTCGTCCCAGGTCAACCGGCTACGGCGATGGTTCGCGGCAATCCTTCGCTCACAGCACCTCTGGCATTCGTCCGCGCTGAACCATCCGTTCTACCCAAACGTTCGCTCACGGGTGCAAGCACCGAACGCACAGACACACGTGTATTGAGGGTGGTTTACGCCTTGGCACCCGATGCTCTTCCCGTCCGTGTCGGTCAACTGCTCGATGTGCGGATCGAAGCACCGAGTAGCGAGCCCGTCCCAAAGTCCACACCATAACCGCAAGCCGTCGTTTCCAAACACTTTCTGCCCGGTGTACCGAGGTATCTATGAAGATTACCGTCGTTGCCTTTACTGTTGCCGCCACCAGCGCTCTTAGTTCCGCGAGTGTCGCGCAGTCCTCGACCACAGATGCACCGCCTGCAAATCTTGCGGGGAAGCCACCTGAACTCACGCTGTCGTTCACCCCAAGCGTGCGATATCAGTTCGACTCCGGCGTCGGCGACGCCAAGTCCTCGGTCCTTCGCTACGCCGGCGAGATCGGAGTCTTTGCACCGATCAACGACCAGCTGAGTACGGCGGTCTCATTGAAGTTCGAGCAGTCCCGATACTCTTGGACGAACTTACCAGGGTTATCGCGGGAGTTGATCAGCCGATCCGCGACGGCTCGATTCTCACCGTTACACCCACGGTCACCTTCGACCTCGATCAGGCATGGTCACTCACCGGCGGCGCGATCGTCAACTTCTCCGCAGCTGATGGCGCGGATTGGGTTCCTCAGCGACCTATCGCGGATTTGTATCTGCGACGTACAAGCTCAGCGACTCACTTTCGCTTTCAACCGGCATTGGCGCAAGCACTCGCCTGCAAGACGACGCGCTCGTGCTGCCACTTATCGGCGTTGAATGGCAAATCAATGAACAGTGGCGACTCGAAACAACGCGTCTTGGGGTTCGCGGTTCCTACAAAGCATCGGATCAACTCTCAGTCTTTGCCGACGGCGGGTTTGATTTCCGCGAATACCGCCTCAAGGACAACCTGCCCGGCGGACTCGGCGGCGGCATCATGCGGGACAATGCGGGAGTCTTCGGCCTTGGTGTGCAGTGGAAGCCTGCGAATGGTTGGACGATCGAAGGCGTCGCGGGCCTGACGTTTGCCGGCGAAACTCGTTTTGATGATGCCAATGGCAACCGAATCCGAGAGGTGGACTCGGACCCTTCGCCGTTCATTGGGCTTTCAGACAAGTGGGAATTCTGATACGAGTGTCAGTTCGCCCTCAACCCGGTCTGCCATCACCTAGAGTCTCGGTCACGGCCACCGACAGCAACCGCCACGTCGAGGTAGCGAGTTCAAATCCCGCCAACACTCGCCCCGAAAGCGCCAGTTTTCGTCCCGTTCCCAGCGAGTGTTTGAACTTTCTCAAATGCCTTGGCCACAACGAGAAAGCCCCTCGATGTGCTCATCGAAGGGCTTTACTCTGAAACAAGTCGGGGTGACAGTACACCAATAGAACTTTTCCTGGAGGGCGTTAGGGTGTGGGAGCCGGGGATACGCCGTTTGCTGACCACCAAGGCCGTGCTGATGGGTTGAGGCATTCCGAATGGTCAATTTCGATTCGGGCCAAGAACAGCACGGACTCGCTTTCGGAGCATCGGGATGGTGTCTCGCTCAAACCACAGATTCCTCGCCAGCAACATCTGGTTCGGTGGCGAGGGGTGTGGGAGCAGGATGCTCGTGGGCAGGAGTTTCGTCGCAGCACGCACGCCCTCGGTCAGGCCTTCGGCCTCATCCGCGAGGTAGCGAGCGAAAGGGTATTTACCGATGTAGACTGTGAGTTGGACCCTGGTGAGTTTGGGGAGGACTTGTGGGTGCCAGAGCGGAACGCACTCGGGGCGCGGGGCCATGTCGCCGCCTTTGGATTCACTTGGATAGCAGAAGCCCATCGGCACCAGAGCGATGAGCGACTCGTCGTAGAACTGCTCATCGGTGACACCGAGCCACTCGCGCAGACTCTTGCCGCTCCCATCATTCCACGGCACGCCAGTCTCATGCGCGATGCGCCCGGGCACCTGGCCGATGATCACGATGCGGGACGACACGGAGGCCGCCAGGAGCGGGCGGGCCGCCGGAGTACCTCCACCCGACAGTCCGGGAGTCGAAGTCCAATCCGGACACACCGTTGTTCCTGAAGGCAACACATCTCTTCGCCGGGACGTGGGTTGAAGTCAACCGGCAACAGCATCGAGGACTCTGGATCGCAAATGCGCAACCGATCAGGGCTGGCTTGATCGAAGGGACGACTCGATCGCTCGCCATCGCTCGGCGTTCTCTTGGTCGTCGAGTCGCCGATAAGACCATAAGATCGCACCAGCGATCCTCGCTGCGAACGGCGCGGCGCTGCTCTCGGTCTTCGTACATTCGAAGGCCCGCTCCAGGTACACGAGCGACTCCCTCGGCCCGCCAGCCAAGGAGAAGATTGTTCCAATCTGAAGCAGCACACTGACGATGCCCCGTCCACATGGTGTGCTCTGACCTTCGAGCTCGGTCAGTGTTGCATCGGCTTCGGCCAAGGCTTGGTCCTTGTCGCCGACGTACATCAATGCGCCCGCGACATACATCCGCGACTGAGCGATTTGCTGAAGGGGTACTCCGATCTGCCGCTCACGCGACACAGCCTCCCGCATCGGAGCGATCACGCCCGGTCCGTCGCCGCGACGGGCCTTGGCAAAGTTCAGAAGAACGACGCCCGAGACGACGTCGGGGTGATCGGCCCCAGACGCTTCAACGCTGGCCGCATGGTTGCGCTCCATGATCTCCACTGCCTGATCGAGCTGGTTGTTCTCCATATACGAGATGCCAAGCTGCCAGCCCGTGTTGTGCGTGATGGGGTCGCGGGGTGCCAAGCGAGCGCGAATCTCGTATCCCTCGCGCGCATGCGGAAGCCCTTGCGCCGAGGCGCCCTTCCGTCCATAGGCCACGCCCAAGTTGGACAGCGCCGACGCGCGAAGTAACTCGTCAGTCTTGCCCACGTCACTCTCAAGCATGGCCAGGAGCATCTCGATGGCCTGGTCGTACTTGCCCCCCGCGGCGTACGTTTGGGCCAGAGCCCCGCTCGTCTGAAAGGCCAACCGGGGGGAGTCGGCGGCTCGCGCGAACTCGGCCGCCCGAATGAACCGCTGCTCGGCTTCCTGAGGAAGACTCATTCGACTTGCGACATAGCCGAGTCGCATCATGATGCTCGTGCGTAGTGAACGTGCGCGCGGCAGTGACTCCGCGCCGAGCGAGTCCACCTGTGGCAGCAGAAGCGACTCGACCGTCGAGTAGTCCCCGATGAGATAGAGCGGTTCGGCGAGCGCACTGGCGACCTCGGCGCGCACGATGTTGTTCGATGGTGGTTGTGTTAGAAAGTCTGATGCTGCGACCTTGAGGATCTGTTCGAAGGCTGCTTTCGGGCCGAGGCGTGCCGGGTGGGCGCGCATGAGCAACTCGCGGAGATACGCCGCGACTTCTTCGGCCCGAGCCAAGGCCTGATCGGCGCGGGCCTTGTCTTCCTGAGATTGGAGAAGGGCCGTCTGGGCTACCTGCCGGTCGAGTAGCGCTCGCCGGAATCCAAGTCCCGCGGCGAGCAGCCCTGCGAATAGCGCCAGCAGAACGATGGCACCCGAAACAACGGGTAGCCTGTGTCGCTGCACGAACTTCTGTGTTCGGTACCACGATGAAGGCGGCCTCGCCAGGATCGCTCGCCCAGTGAGGAACCGCTCGATGTCCTCAGCGAACTCGCTCGGCGATGGGTACCGCTGGGCGGGGTCGGGGTGGCATGCTTTGAGCACAAGGCAGTCGAGCTCGGCGGGGACGCCATCGCGGACACGCGGAGCGGCCGTCGCGGGGTCCTTCTTTCGGCTGGGCGCCATGCGTGGATGGGCCGAGAGGACGGCGCGGACATTACCGACCGATACCCCCTGGAGCTTCTCTGTTGGAACCGGCAGGTCGCCGGTCAGGAGCTCGTAGAGAACAACCCC
This sequence comes from Planctomycetaceae bacterium, assembly GCA_027487735.1. Classification (GTDB taxonomy): domain Bacteria; phylum Planctomycetota; class Phycisphaerae; order Phycisphaerales; family UBA1924; genus BJHL01. The sequence goes on from JAIYDA010000127.1 coordinate 18,521, forward strand.
GAGCGAGTAGACGTCGGAGCGAACGTCGGCGTCAGGGTGCAGTTGATCGGTCTGTTCGGGGCTGATGTACCCAAGTGTTCCCAGCAACTGACCCACGAGAGTGTGCCCGCTACGCGTGGGGCTGCTGTTGAGGAGCTTGGCGAGCCCGAAGTCGATGACCTTTGCCACGGGCTGGGCGTCCTCGTCGGTGACGAGGATGTTGGAGGGCTTGAGGTCCCGGTGCAGAATGCCCCTGTTGTGCGCGTGCTGCACGCCTCGGCATGCCTGCACGAAGAGTTCGAGGCGTTGGCGGAGGGAGAGGTTGTGGAGCGAGGCGTATTCGGTGATCGGGGGGCCATCAACTAGCTCCATGGCGATGTACGAGCGCCCGTCGCCGTCGGTGCCAGCGTCGAGCAGCCGGGCGACGTTGCGATGCTCCATCTTGGCGATGGCCTGGCGTTCGTCCTCGAAGCGCGCGAGCAACTGCCGAGAACTGAACTCGGCACGAAGGACCTTGACCGCCGCACGACGCCGGACAGGGATCTGCTGATGAGCGCGGTAGACGTTGCCCATGCCGCCCTGGGCGATCAACCCTTCGACGACGAAGGGGCCAATCTGCCTCGGCAACACTCCCGCGACGGCAAGCCCTTCTGGAGGCACCACCAGCGGGGTGAGTGGATCCCGCAGTCCCATATCAACGTTGATCAGTCGGGTTGCTTCCTTCGCCAACTCGGGGTCATCGCCAAGGCGCTCGGCGATCCACGCCCGTTGCTGCGGCGGACTGAGCCCTTCGAGGATCAAAAGGGCTTCCTTCAGGCGTTCGTGTCGGAGATCCATGGATGACTACCTGCTGCCGTCCCGGGCTGACCGGAGTTCTTGAGCGAGCCAGCGGCGGGCAAAGGCCCAGTCGCGTTCGACCGTGCGTTCCGTCACGCCCAGAGAGATCGCGATCTCGGCGAAGTCCAGCCCAAGGAAGAAACGCATTGTGACGACTTTCGCCGACCTTGAATCGATCGATTCGAGGCGTGTAAGGGCGTCGTCGATGCCGACCACCTCCTCCGGGTTCCGGTTCATCGCGATACCCACGTCCTCGAGCGGGATGCGCTCTTGGCTACCTCCGCGCTTCAGCGCTGACGCTCGGCGCGCCCGATCCACAAGGATGCTCCGCATCGCCATCGCGGCTGCACCGATGAAGTGGGACCGGCCCTCCCATGAACGGGACTGGTCCTTTCCCAGCTTGAGATAGACCTCGTTCAGGAGCTCTGTCGGTTGAAGCGAGGCCCCGGGTCCGAGTGTTCGGAGCCGGTACTCGGCAAGCGAGCGCAACTCGTTATAGACCAACGAGATCAGTTGGTCGGTGCCGGATGGGTTCACCGACTCAGTGGGATCAGAGCTCTGGTTTGGGCTGTCCTGCGGCATGCTGGATCGGTTCGTATCAGGGGGACGCGACGGCGAGCGATCGTACCCGCCCGGCCTGAGCTCCCTTCGAGAATGTCCCGGATCTTTGTCGGTCGTGGCACGCATGCTGCGTCTTCTTCGTGGCGTCGCAGTTGCCGCCACAGGCGCGTGCCCGTGGCAGGACGGCGACCCGAGTTCGCATCGGCCTGATGCCGACCCCACGGAGTCGCACAATGCAGACAACAGCTCAACGGTTTGTCGTGTCCACGCTCGCCCTCGCTTCATTGGTTGGAGCGGCTGTCATGTTCGCGGGCGGCCAGAACGTCAGTCTCGCCCAGTCCGCGAGCGTGTCCGCGCCCAAGGCGATGTGGGCCCCGGGGGGCAAGCGAGAGCGCTGGACGCCGGAGAACACGGTCTTCGCGTTCGTGGATCACCAGACCGGCTTGATGAACCTGGTCAACGACACCCCGGCCGTGGAGTACAAGAACGTCGTGGTGGGCCTGGCGAAGCTGGCGAAGATCCACAACATCCCCTCCGTCATCACCACGAGCGCTGAATCGGGCCCGAACGGCCCGAAGCTGCCCGAGGTCGTCGCCCAGCTCCCCAACGCCCCGTACATCAAGCGCAACGGGCAAATAAACGCCTGGGAAGACCCGGCCTTCGTCGACGCCATCAAGAAGACCGGGCGCACCAAGATCGTCATGTCCGGCATCACCACCGATGTGTGCGTGGCGTTCGCCGCGCTGTCGGCCCTCGACGCGGGCTTTGAGGTCTACGTCGTCACCGACGCCTCGGGCTCGATGTCGGAGCAGACGCAACTCGCCTCCCTCATGCGCATGCAGGACGCCGGTGCCATCATGGGCACCTGGTTCGCCCTCTCCTGCGAGATGCTCTACGACTGGCGCAACCCCAAGGGGCAGGAGACTGCCCAGCTCTTTGTCGAGCACTTCCCGGCGTACGCCGAGATCTTCCACAGCCACGCCGCACACTCCAAGAAGTAAACCGCATGACCACCGCGGGCATCGATTCGCCAGACTCATCGCTGGAACGCTTCCCGATTGAATCACACCTCGCTCCCGCACACGAGAAGGGGTCGCCATGAAGGACCTGTTTACCTCCAAGAACGCCGCGATGCTCCTCATCGATCACCAGGTCGGTACGATCAAGCTCGCTCGCAACATTGATCACGACGAAATCGTCCGCAACGCCCGCGCTCTGGCGCGTACAGCGACGCGGACCGACATGCCGCTGATCTTGACGAGCAGCCAAGAGGACCGCTTCCAAGGCCGACTTTTCCCGGATATTGAAGCCATCGCTCCAAAGGCCTATGCCACCCGCGTCAAGCGTCCGGGCGTCGTTGACTGCTGGATGTACAAGCCCTTTAAGGACGCGGTGCAGCAGTCGGGCCGCAAGAAGCTCATCATGGCCGGGCTGACCAACGATGTGTGCATCGTATTTCCCGCGATCAGCGCGGTCGAGGATGGCTACGAGGTGCAAGTCGTTGTCGACGCCGGAGGTTCGCCTACTGCGACCGCCGACGCGACGGCGATCGAGCGCATGCGCAGCCGCGGCGTTGTCATCACGTCTACCAACCAAGTCATGGCCGAGCTCGCCACCGACTGGGCAAGCCCCGAAGGCGCTGCGATCCAGGCAATCATGTACGAGGAGGTTCTCAAGCGGTTGGTGGAAGCATGAGCCGCGCCGACCCACCCCACGCAGGGTTCGGGTGCATTTGGCATCGCCAGCGCAGGAGAGCTCGCCTCTGGCGGCGTCACCGACTGCTTCGCTGACCAGTTCGGCAAGACCTTCCTCGCCTCATTCCCCGGGCTCTCCGCGAGCTACTACTCGATCGCGATCCTCGAGACCATCGCCGCCCTCACGGCCGTCAGCTCGCTCGTGACGGGCGAGCCCTTTCGCCGCCGATCCCCATCGCTCCTGTACGCCGCCCTGCTGCTCAGCCTGCTGACGTTCGTCCAGCTCAACTTCGGCAAGCAGCTCCTCGCCGACTTCGACGGGGTCCACGACCTCTTCATGTACTTCGCGGGCACCCTCGTGATGCTTGCCGTCGTCCGATCCTTCGACACGTCCGGTGCCGCGGCTTTGTCGGCCGAACGGCGCTGAACGCACACGCACGCTCCGCTCCGCTTGAGAGAAGCTCTATTTGAGGAAGCCTGACCATGCATCTGACCCGACGCGAGTTGATTGCCCTCGGTGCCGCCGCCTCCGCCGCTGCGCTCATTCCTGCCTGCGCGGCGCCGCGTCAACCCTCAGGCGCCGATAGCGACACCAACGCGCCGCCCGACCTGATTGTCCACAACGCCAAGATCACGACCCTTGATCCATCCCGCCCCTCGGCGCGGGCGATCGCCGTGCGTGCGGGCGTCATCACCGCCGTCGGCAGCGACGAGGACATCCTTCGCCTCAAGGGCGGCAGGACGACCGTCATCAACGCCCAGTCCCGACGCCTCATCCCCGGCCTCAACGACACCCACACCCACACCGTCCGCGGCGGGCTCAACTACGCCCTCGAACTCCGATGGGACGGCGTCACCAGCCTCAAGCAAGGCCTCCAGATGCTCCGCGAACAAGTCCGCCGTACCCCGCCGGGCCAGTGGGTCCGCGTCGTGGGCGGCTGGTCCTACGCCCAGTTCGAAGAAAAGCGGCTCCCGACGCTGGATGAACTCAACGCCATCGCGCCCGACACGCCCGTCTTCGTGCTCTACGTCTACACCTCCGCCCTGCTCAACAAGGCCTGCCTCAAGCACCTCGGCATCGACAAGAACTTCCCCGGCAACAAGTACCCCGGCGGCACGATCGTGCGCGATGCTTCCGGCGAACCCTCGGGCCTCCTCCTCGCCGACCCCTCCGCCCTCATCCTCTACTCCACCCTCAACGACGGCCCCAAGCTCGACATGGAGCAGCAGATGCTCTCCAGCCGACACTTCATGAAAGAGCTCAACCGTCTGGGCATCACCAGTTCCCTCGACTGCGGCGGCGGCTTCCAGAACTGGCCCGACGACTACGTCGTCATCAAGGAACTCCACAAGCGCAACCAGCTCACGATGCGCATCGGCGTCTCCACCTTCATTCAGCGCCCTGGCAAGGAACTCGAAGACTTCCGCGACTGGACCGAGCGCTACAGCCCACGCTTCAACGGGCAGGGCGAGGGCGACGACATGTTCTACCTCATCGGTGGCGGCGAGATGCTCGTTCGATCTGCCTACGACTTTGAGGTGTTCAACATGCCGCGGGTGGTGCCGCCGCCAAACGCGGAGGCAGATCTCGAGCGCGTCGTCCGCCTCCTCGCCGAGAAGAAGTGGCCCTTCCGCTTCCACGCCACCTATGACGAGACCGTCACGCGCCACCTCGACGTGCTCGAACGCGTCCACCGCGAGATCCCGATCGACAAGCTCCATTGGATCTGCGATCACGCCGAGTCGCTGAGCGATCGCAACATCGAACGGATCGCCGCGATGAACGGAGGGGTCGCTGTTCAGAACCGCATCGCGTTCCAGGAGATCCCGTTCCTCGAGCGATACGGGCCGGATGCAGCGGACGAAGCTCCGCCCATCAACCGCATCCTGAAGGCCGGGGTGCCCGTCGGCGCCGGCACCGACATGTCCCGCGTCAGTAGCTACAACCCCTGGGCCTGCCTCCGCTGGCTTGTCACTGGCAAGGGCGAGGGTGGTGCGATCCTTCTCTCTGCCCGTACCCGCCTCAATCGCGACACCGCCCTGCGGATCTGGTGCGACAACGCCTGGTTCAGCCGCGAGGAACGCCGCAAGGGCCGCCTCGCTCCGGGCCTGCTGGGCGACTTCGCCCTCCTGAGCGAGGACTACTTCACCGTCGACGAAGACCGCATCGCCGACCTTCACAGCGTCCTCACCGTGGTCGCCGGCCGCGTCGTCCACGCCTCTGCCGAGCACGCCGCGCTCGACACACAGTTGCCCGACCTCGCGCCGGGCTGGTCCCCGGTCAGGCACTACACCTCGTGGCGTGGGAAGGCAGTCACCTCATGACACCAGATCATCTTCATCACACGCCCGGGGGCCCGCGGGCCGCTGGTTGCATTCTTGCGGCAGCATTTGGGGCTATCGCAGCAGCCTCAGTGATGGCCCAACCGAACGCACCCACTCCACCCGCCACAGCCACAGTTCCCGCCCCGCCTCCTCCGTTTCGCCTCTTCCGCTACGACGAGGATTACGCATATCTCGCCGATCCCGCCCGAAGGACCGGCCCACTCGACGCCATCAAGTACATCCCGCTCGACGATGAAGACGCTGCCGTGCTGTCCTTTGGCGGCGAGGCCCGCTCACGCTACGAGTACTCCTCGGCTCCCGTCTTCGGCCTCAGAGCACCCGGGCACGATGACTTCTTCCTTCAGCGTTTCCTGCTGCAGTCTGATCTCCAACTGGGTGATCGCGACGGCCTGAACGGGCGGGCGTTCGTCCAGCTTCTCTCCGGTCTGGTCGCGGGTGAGGAGTTCCCCAAGCCCGGGAACCAGGACAATGCCCTCGATGTCCAGCAGGCCTTTGGCGAGATCAGCTTCGGCGACACGCGGCCCGCGGCCATCAACTCCGATGCCACGGCATTCAGGCTCCGAGCAGGACGGCAGGAGATGGGATTCGGTTCCTTCCGCCTGGTCACCACACGTGAGCCGACCAACGCCCGACTCGCCTTCGACGGGGCTCGCGCGACCTTCAACATCCAGCGCATGACCTTCGACGCGTTCCTGGTCAGACCGACTGACCAGAAGATCGGACTGTTCAACGACGGGCAGGACGACAACACCACCTTCTGGGGTCTGTACTCCGCCTTCCCGATGGCCACAGATCGAAGCCTGGTGCTGGACATCTACTACCTGGGCCTCAATCGGGAGAACACCCGATTCGCCAGCGGCGTCGGCGACGAACTGCGTCACTCGCTCGGTGCCCGGCTCTCCGGGAAGGCACATGGCTGGGACCACGACACCGAAGCCGTCTTCCAGTTCGGCACCTTCGATCAGCCCGGTCGTTCCCAGGACATCCTTGCCTGGACAATCGCCAGCAACACGGGCTACACGTTCGAGTACGTCGCTTGGAAACCCCGCATCGGCCTGAAGCTCAACGCCGCCAGTGGCGATGACGACCCCACCGACGGACGTCTCGGAACGTTCAACCCGCTGTTTCCGCGGAACAACTACTTCAGCGATGCCAATCTCCTCGCCCCGTACAACTTCTTTGACATGCACCCAACACTCACCCTCCGGCCAACGGATTCCCTCACCGTCACCGCCGGATGGGATGCGTTCTTTCGATACAGCACCGACGATGCCGTCTTCTCGCCCACGGGCATCGTGATCCCCGCCACGGCTTCCGACGGTCGATTCGTCGGCAGCACGCTCACACTCGCCGCGGATTGGGCGATCAACCGGCACCTCACCCTGTCGGCCAGCTACGCCCATTTCTTCCGGGGCGAGGTCGTTCGAGACGCGGGGGGGAAAGACGTGGACTACTTCGGGGTATGGCTGACCGCCAAGTTCTAAGAACTCGTACCAGTACTTCGAGTGAAGCACGAGCGCTACGGAAGTGCGAACGTGCGCAACATGCGACCCAAGTGCGGATGTGAATGTCGTCCAGTTGCGGCCTCATGCCGTCGCGATGGCGTGGATCAAGCTGATCGTCCACCTTGTGGTCGCTCCGCTGCGAGCCGGGCCACATCCGCGGCGTACGCGTTGGCGAGATACTCGTGGCCTCAAACTGCATCCTGCCGAATGACCGGGCGTAAACGGGACCATTTGCGGACATGATAACCGGCTCGCCACCTGGAAATCAGGGCAAATCGGGGGAGCAGAACGCCGGTTGAACTCTTCTTCGGGTCCGGCCCATAGCCAAAGCCGGGATGATGCCAGTTCAAATCCTGCCAAGAGTCAGCCTGAAATCGATCGTTTTTCTCCGATTCCCCGCGAGTGTTTGAACCTTTGTAAATCCGTGCCCCACAACGAGCAAGCCCTTTGATGTGCTCATCGAAGGGCTTTACTCTGAAACAAGTCGGGGTGACAGGACACCAATAGAACTTTTCTTGGAAGGCGTTAGGGATTGGGAGCTTGGTGTTCGGCGGCTCGTGTTCGACTGACCTTTCCCCCTCAACCGACCGTCCGCGTTGATCACCGCGACGCCGTTGATCCGGGGCGTGCGGCTCGCGCTCCCGCGCGGCACGCACAGGCCGGTCGCGTCGATGTTGTACGCGATGACCGACGCCGTGGGCGGGGGGTTGCCATGCTCATCGAGCAGCCGCGACGCTCGATATTGGCGAGGTCACGGCTCGGAAGAGCTGAACCTGAAAATCGGATTGGGTCGCCGCCGCGCTGATCGATGTTCCCCGATTGCCTTCGTCGCTCGCCGATACCGACGGCGTCGACGCTGGGATACATGTCGGCCTCACTGACGCCCAGGAGTGCACGCGACTCAGCGACGCGCGCGGCGGCGATTCGAATATCGTCATTCCGGGCCAGCCCAGTTGCTATGAGCATCTGCAGGCCCGGGTCCGCGAGGACAAGCGAGGACAATGCGCCGTCCCCGGCCTCGGACATCTCCCCGACTGTCGCCTCGACAAACTGTGCGGGTACCGTCGCGGTCGGATGATCGAGGGGCTCCGGGCCAACGGTGCAACCCGCGAGCAGCGTGACGGCAGCGATCAGAACTGGAAATCGCACCGTGCTTACTTGGCACCCGCCTTGATGAAGACGTCGAGTTTTTGACCGGCGTAGACCCGCTCGGGCGACCCGACGACGCGGTAGACGACGAACAAGACGCGTGTGTCCACACGTTCGGTGGTCGAGCCCGTGATCGAGGTCTTGGGGACGACTCGCGGCTCGACCCGCATGAACTCCAGCTCGATCCTCCTGCGGTCGCGGCCTCGCACAAACCCTTCCGCGGGAGCACCGGGCGTTACTCGGCTAGCGTCCTCCTCATCCACCTGCACACGGACCTCAAGCCCGCCGGTCCTGGCGAGCACCACGGGCGGACGCATCGAGTCCCCGGCCTGCACGTACTCCCCTTCGCGGACCTCGATCCGAAGAACGGTCGCGTCGGCAGGAGCGCGAACAATGAGACGCTCGATGTCCGTCTCCGTCTTGCTGACATCGGCACGAGCCTGGTCACGCTCGCGCTCCGCGACCACGATGTCCGGTGCCCAGGTTCCCGCTTCGAGCCGGGCGAGGGTGGCCTGTGCTTCGAGCAACTCGGCCTGGGCGAGCCTGTGCGCGAACGACCTGCCGCGCAGCTCCTCTCTGCTCATCGCTCCCTGCGTTCCGAGGCTCTCGCCACGGACAAGAAGGTCCTGGGCTCGTTCGACGGCCACTCGCGCGGCGTCGACGCGAGCGCGCGCCGGCGCAAGGTCCTCCGGGCGTGTGCCCGCCTTGAGTCGCTCCAGCCTCGCCTCGGCCGCAGTAAGCATCTGACGCTTCAGCTCCAGCTCGGCTTGCAACTCGCGATCATCGATCGCGAACAGGGGATCGCCGCGACGAACCGAATCGCCCGCAACGACGTGAACGCTCTTGACGATGCCGGGCAGCGAAGACCCGACCGCGATCGGCTCTCCTGGGCTCTGGAACTCACCAAGACCGGCAACGGTTTCCGAGCCGAGCGTTGTCGTCGCTGGCGGGTTGGGCGCGGTGGTGAGCTGATCTTCGGGCTTGAGAATGACGGTGGTCGCTGCGCCGAAGCCCAGCGCCGCCGCTGCAAGGATGGGGATTCCGAACTTGACAATCATGGTGTGTGTCCTCGATTCACTCAGTGTGCGCCCGCCAAAGCGGCGGTCTTGCCTTCTTCAACCTTGAGCAGGAGTCCGTCCTCCATGTGCGCGACCCGGTCTGCGAAGGCATAGACGCGCGGATCGTGGGTCACGACGATGGCCGCTCGCTCGGGGTGCACGGCCAGTTCCCGCAGCAGGCTCATGACGGCCTGTCCGGACTTGCCGTCGAGCGCCGCGGTGGGCTCATCGCACAGCAGCAGTCGCGGCTCATGAACGAGCGCCCGAGCGATCGCCACGCGCTGCTGCTGGCCGCCCGAGAGCTGCCGCGGCAGCTTGCTGATGTGATTGCCCAGCCCGAGCTTGTCGAGCAAAGCGCCCGCTTTCTGAAGCGCCGTGGGCCATGGCGTGCCGGAGGCGACAAGCGGAACAGCGGCATTCTCCGCGGCGTTGAGCCCCGCGAGCAGGTTGTACTGCTGGAAGATGAAGCCGATGTTCGTCAGGCGGAACGGGACCAGCTCGGACCCGGAGAGCGACGTGACCTCTCTTCCAAAGACGCTCACCGAGCCGGTGGCACCGCGAAGCAGCCCGGCGATGATGGAGATCAGCGTGGTCTTTCCGCACCCGCTCGGGCCAACCAGCATGGTCATTTGCCCGGCGGGTGCCTGGAAGTCAACGCCCTTGAGCACCTTGAGCGGGCCAGCGGCCGTGGGGAACTCGATCGCGACTTGTTCGCAGACGACACCGGGCATGAGTCAACTCCTGAAGACGACGGCGGGATCGACCGTGAGCACACGCCGGACACTGATCACGCACGAGAGCAGCGTCACCAAGACGATGAAGATGCCTGTGCCGATGAATATGGCCGGGTCCATGAACATGCCCCGCAAGCCCCCGGTGAGCTGCGGCGAGAACAGGGCGAAGAAGAGGCTCGCGACGCCGATGCCCAGGCAATACCCCACGCAGGACACAAAGAGCGCCTGTGTGGAGATCATGCCGAGGATCCGACGGTTGCTGACGCCGATGGCCTTGAGCGCGGCGAACTGGCGCAGGTTCTCGACGCTGAACATGTAGAACGTCTGGCCGACGATCGCGACGCCGATGACGACACCCATGAGGATCGTGATGCCGAAGTTCTCGGCGACCCCGGAGAAGTTGAGTACCCACTCCTGCGACTTGGCCTTGAACCCGGCGCGTGAGTGCGCCTGGAGTCCGGTGGCCTTGGCGATCTCCTTGGCCACCTCGTCCGGAGAACGCCCCGGAGCCGCACGCGCCAGGACGTACGTCACCGGGTTCAGCGTTTCACGCGCGTACTCGACCGCGAGCGAGCGGCGCGTGTGGACGCGAGGCAGACCGGTCCAGGACGGGCCGGTATGGCTGATGCCGACGATCTCGGCACGCCGCTGACCAATCTCGACGATGTCGCCCGTGCGTGGAGGCACATCCGGAAAGATGGCCGCAAACCCTGCGGCATCCAGGATGATCGCATCAGGCCGCCGGAGGTCATCCAGCGAGCCGAGGAGAACCTTGTGAGGCGCTGCGACCAACGACGAGTCGTCAACGCCGATGAGCGTGACCGACTTGGTGCGGCCGTCGGAAGTCCGCAGCTGCGCGATCGCCTGGTAATATGGCACGGCCCACTCCACGCCGGGTGTCGACCGCACCCGGTTCACCGTGAGCTCGGCCATCTGGTCCGGCTGATCGACCGTCTCCACGCTGGGCTTCATGACCCAGATGTCCGCCTCGTTCGCTTCGATGATGTCACGCGTCGAGGACTCCATGACCGAATGGAAGATCGCCGACTGCTGGCTGATCAGGAGCGTCGCAAACGCGATGCCCATGACCAGGGCCAGGTACTTGGCGGTGTCGTGGAGCAGGATCTTGAACGCGACACGAATCACGACTTCCTGCCTTTTGCGCTAGAGGAGGAACGCGTGATCCTTCCGGCGGACTTCTTCGCGCGGACCGGACCCCGGACCGCCGGCGACTTGGTTTGCATCGTGGCGGCAAACTGCTCGACAGCGGCCAATGTCAGCCGTGACATGCACTCGATATAGGCCTCTCGGGCCTCCGTGATCGAAGCCACGACGTCCGGGGCAAGATGGTCAATCATCCCCGTGCGGAGGTGGAACGCGGCCGTCAGGTTGTACATCGCGACCACCCCGAACTTCACCTCGGGTGAGTCGGCCTTGCAACCCGATGCACGTGCGACGACCTCGCAAAGCCAGTTCCACTCCGGGACGACCTTGATCCGCAGGACTTCCTTGTACGCGGGCGATGGGTCGAGCTCTTCTCGATAGAGCAGGCGGATCGGCCACGATGAGGCGGCGGCGCTGGCATCGATGATCGTCCAGCGGATCGCTGTTCGCAGCCCAACCTCCGGGTCCGCTTCGAGGGCCTGAGTGGCGAGCGGAGCCGCGTCCGGCGCTACCTGACAGGCAACAAGGAGTGCCTCGCGATAGAGAGCGTCCATGCTCCCGAAGTGGTACGGGATGGCACTCAGCGCGACGCCCGCATCGCCTGCCACCTCTCTTGCGGTCACGCCCGAGAATCCCCTCTCCGCGAACAACCGTCCCGCGGCTTCGATGATCGCCCGTCTTGTCGTTTCAGAGTCTCGTGGTGTGCCCATGTCCGTGCTCCTGTTTGATTGTCGTACAACTGTACCGTACACTTGTACGACTGTCAAGCTCGCCGGTTCAGCTTTGTTCCGCAGTCCCGCGCACACCTCCCTTGCCGCACAGGCTGACCACCATGACACACACGACACCCACGACACCCCACGCCACACTCATCGAATGCGCCGGTTGGTTCCGCGGCACGCTGCTCGACGCCCAGCCCCTTCGCGTTGACGCCTTCTGCGAGCCTCTCGACGGACACTGCGGCGACTTCATCGGGCTCTACAGGCCCTCTCCGAGTGTCGTCCTCGGGGTCATCGCCGATGCGTGTGGGCACGGGGCCGAAGCAGCCGCGCTGCTCGAGGCCGCTGCTGAACCAGGCAGCGATGTGCCTCTGTCGGGAAGGTCTCCGGCGGAGCTTCTCGAAGCCTTCGGGGCTGGCGTCGCCGCGAGGGCCGGGGCAGTCGACGGCAAGTTCATCACCGCGATGGTGTTCACGCTCGATATCCAAAGCGGAGTCCTCACGGTGGCGCTGGCCGGGCATCCGCCGCCGGTGCTGGTGCAACAAGGAAAGCTGCTTGAGAGGTCCTGGCCCGCTGGCCTCCCGATCGGGATCGATTCGACGATTGGGGCCGAGGACATCACCATTCAACTCTCGCCGGGCGACGCTGTCGTTGCTTTCACCGACGGGGTTGCCGATGCGCGAACAGTCAGTGACACGACCCTCGGCTTCGAGGGCGCGCGGGTCATGCTCGGTCGTGCTGCACGCTCCACCGATCCGGTCGCCGCCGCGCTTCGGGCGCTGGGAGCGTACCAGCAACGCGATTGGCTGGCGGATGACACCACTGTGATGTTCATCCGCTTCGGCGATGTCGAGCACGCATCCGAGGTCGGGAGAGGTGAAGCATGGACGCCGCGCTAACCCTCCTCAAGCAGATCTTCCGCAGCCATCGGGTTCCGATCGGACTCACCTATTCCCTCACGTGTTTCGAGAAGGGCCTTCAGGTGCTCTTCCCGTGGGCGACCGGTGTCGCGATCGACTCGCTCGTCAAGTCCGAATGGTTGGGCGTCGGCATCCTGTGCGGGCTGTGGGTCCTGCACCTGTGCAGTGCCACCTTCAGGCAGATGTACGACACGCGCCTCTTCACCCGAATCTACGGCGACCTCGCCAGTAGCACGATCATCCGCCAGCGTGCCGCCGGCAACGCCGTAAGCGCCATTGCGGCTCGATCGTCGCTCTCTCGGGAGTGCATCGACTTTGTCGAACGAGACGTGCCGATGCTCTTCCAGACCGCACTCACGGGGGTCGGTTCGCTGGTCATGATGTTCTATTACAGCACCGCCGTGGGCCTGATCGGTCTTGCGCTGCTCGTGCCCGCGGTCATCTGCAACTGGTGGTTCGCACGCCGGGCTCTCCGACTGAACCGCAGCATCAACAATCGGCTTGAACAGGAAGTCGGCGTGATCGAGGCGTGCAGCACGCCGCAGGTCTCACGCCACTTCTCCATGTTGCGCACGTTCCGGGTCGGCCTCTCCGATGCCGAGGCCATCAACCGAGGCGTCGTCGAGGTGTTCATGATCGCGGCTCTCGCGGCGTCGCTCGTGCTCTACACGGCGAGCGGCACGCACACGCCGGGCGCGATCTACGCAGTGTTCGTGTACGTCTGGAGCCTCTTTGAGACCATCTGGGTGGTTCCGACCGCGGTCAATGCCATTACCCGCGTGCAGGACATCGGCGCACGGGTTCAGCCCGGAGGCGATTAGGCGAGGCGATCGGGATTTGGACGCGTACCGAGTGTTCCGGCAGCGACGCTAAGGCTGCACCTCGGTGAATGAAGCGGTTTTTGCCTCGGCCAGACCCGAGCGGTTCAAGTCATGCTCTAAACGCTGGGAGTGACAGGATGCAGTTGAACTTCGCCGTAAACACCGATGGCCTCGGCACTTGCCGAGGCCATCTAGCCTTCAAAATCGGGGTAACAGGACACCAATCGAACTTTTCTTGGAGGGCGTTAGGGTGTGGCCTGCAGAACTTCGCCGACTCTGCCAAGGCGAACGAGGAACTTGACTTCGCCGGCGGTACCACTCTTGACACCTACCAACTAGTAGGTATACTCACGCAGCGTTCTCGAACTTCCTGGACTCTCACGGAGCCCGCATCATGGTGGCAGACTTTGACGGCAAGGCGATCTTTGTCCTGGGCGGCACCAATGGCATCGGCAAGGCGTCTGCACGTCTTGTTCTACAGCGGGGCGGGCGAGTAATCGTCACCGGTCGCCGGGCCGATACCGTCGAAGCTGCGAATCGTGAGCTTGGGGCCTTGGGCCCAACCACAGCGATCCAACTGGACGTCTCGAACCCGGCGGATTTAGCAAGAAACCTCGACCGGATTGACGGCGCGCTGAGCAGCGTCGATGGTCTCATCAACGCGATCGGTGTGTTTAAGCCCAAGTCGTTTCTTGAACACTCGCCCGAAGATTACCTGGCATATATGGCCATGAACCAAGCGATCTTCTTCCTCACTCAGCGCATCGCTCGCAACATGGTCAGTTCAAAGCGACCCGGTTCAATCGTGACTATCGGTTCCATGTGGGCGAAGCAGGCCGTGGCAGCGACGCCGTCGTCGGCATATTCAATGGCCAAGGCTGGTCTGCACGCCCTCACCCAGCATCTGGCAATGGAGCTAGCACCCCACAGGATTCGAGCAAACGCGGTGTCACCGGCTGTCGTCGAGACGCCGATCTACGAGGGTTTCATCGCCAAAGAGCAAATGCACGAGGCGCTACAAGGCTTCAACGCCTTCCACCCCATCGGTCGGATCGGGCAGCCCGCAGACGTCGCGGAAGCCGTTGCATTCCTCCTATCGGATCGTGCATCCTGGGTCACCGGAGCTGTATGGGATGTCGACGGGGGCGTCATGGCGGGGCGAAACAAGTATTAAATCATTCCCGCGATCCCAGTGCCGACTAACCACGCATGAAAGGAATGATTCATGATCACTTATGACAAAAACAATCTTGAGAAGCTGAAGACGCTCGCCACCGCAAGCCCCGAATCGATGCAGGCGTTCAACGAACTGTCCAGGCTCGCCTTTGGCGATGGCGCCATCCCCGCGCGAACCAAAGAGCTCATAGGGCTCGGAGTTGCGATTTCCAAGCAATGCACGTACTGCATTGACTTGCATAGCAAGAAAGCGCAAGCGATGGGCGTAACGGACCAAGAGTTCGCCGAGGTCGCGATGGTGGCCGCGGCGATCGGCGCAGGTGCCGCTATCACCCATGCCACACACGCCCTTTGAGCATCAATTCGGATAACCCAGCGTCCAGCCAGGACGGAACATCTATCGATGGCCGACACCACGACTCGTGACAAACTCATGGACCTCGCAGAGCGCCGAATCCAAACCGTCGGATTCAATGCGTTTAGCTATCACGACTTGGCTGCCGAGGTCGGCATCAAGACCGCCAGCATCCACTACTACTTCCCCAGCAAGGCCGACCTCGTCCAAGCCGTTGTCTCGCGGTACCGCCAAAGGTTCAACCTTCAGTTGGCAGCCATCTCCGACTCGCGACGAGCATCGCCCGGAAAATTGCAGGACTTTATGGAACTCTTTCAGAAGCCGTTGGACTCTGGCAAAGCCATCTGCCTCTGCGGCATGCTCGCTTCTGACTACGAAGCGATCCCCGAAGTCGTTCAAGGCGAAGTACGCCGCTTCTTCTCCGATGTCGAAGCGTGGCTTGTGGGGGTGCTGCGGCAAGCGAAGGCCGCGGGAGAACTGGATTTTCGAGGTAAGCCAGAGGCGGTCGCGATCGGAATCGTAGCGGCACTAGAAGGTGCGCTGCTTTCCGCTCGGACGTTTCGCCAGCCTGAACGTTTCCTCACTTCGATTCGTTGGATTCTCGACTCGCTTCAGTCAGCGTGAAACGAGCCACTCCGCGTTTTCGAAACTAAACACAAACGCCCACGAGCTCGGCTCGCGGGCGTTTGTACTTCAATCGGGGTGACAGTACACCAATAGAACTTTTCTTGGAGGGCGTTAGGGGGTGGAGCTCCGAACTGCGGCGATTCCTGATTTTGCAATCGACTTCATGAGTTCAGTACCCAAACGGACTACTTCTCGCTCACCGGCGTGATGCTGTACTCGTGGACAATTGCGCCGTTGGACCCTCCAGCGCCCCGATCACCGGGCCGTGCCTCCGCCGCACCTGCCAGCGCGGTGCGCACGAACTCAACCGTTACCTTGTCCGGCGCAACACGAACTCGCACGTGCCCCGGGCTGCCATAAAGCGTTCCTGACGTGTATCCATACTGCGGCGCGGTGCGCGTGTTGCCGCGCGGGTTTCCCGGCTGCGGCACGCACTGGTACACCATGCCTTCGCGCTCGCTGCTCACATAAAGATGATCGTGGCCGTGAAAGACGGCCGAGACGTGGTGCTTTACCAGCAGATCATGAATCGGCATCGCCCAGCCCGCGCGATGCTGAGCGAAGCCGGGCGAACCGTCGGCGTTCTTGCCGCCCCACTCGAAGTAGGGCGAGGACTCGACCCCGCCGCGCGATTCCGCACCACCCATGCCGCCGACGAGGTGGTGAATGAAGACGAAGCGGTACTTCGCATTGGTGCCTTCGAGCGTCCGCGTGAGCCAGTCGTACTGCGTGCGGCCGAGGGTGCTGGTCCAACTGCTGTCGGTGGGCTTCAGCGGTTCGTCATTCGGACGTTGCCCGCCTTGTCCGCCCTGAGCACCACCGCCACCACCACCGCCCCCGCGCTCACCACCGCCCGCGTTGCGATTGCCTCCACCTCCACCGCGGATCCGCTCGGTCGTGCTCCAGTATGGATCGAGCACGATGAAGAGCGCATCGCCCCACTCGAAGGCGTAGTAGTTCGAGCCGACACCATCCTTCATCGCCGTGGAGCCGGTGTAGAACGTGCCATCGCCAATCGGCCCCGCGCCGGTCACCGGCTGCGGGAACCGGCTCGTCCGCTGCGTGTACGACCATGGCCCGATGTCATCCACGCCCGGGCCCGACGTGCCCTTCTCGCCGTCGTGATTCCCCAGCACCATGAACAGCGGCACCGAGTGGGCCAAGCGGCTGAAGTAGTACCGCTGTGCGTCGTACTGCGGCAACGCACTCTTGAACTCGTTCCCCCGCTTGTCTGTCATGAACGTGTCGCCCAGATCGATCATGAAGTCGGGCCGCGCCGGCGCGATTGGCGGCAGCATGTTCGCGAGCGTCTGCTCGTAGACCTTCGGCTCCACACCCTGGTCCAGGTGCGAGTCGGCCTGGATCGTGAACGCGAACGCCCGCCCGGTCGCCCGTGGCGTGTGAAACGTGAAATACTCGGTGGAGACAAACTCGCCGGGCGCGCCGCTCCCGAAGGCCGCACGGCGGTAACGCACGCGATAGACGTACGCCGTGTCGGGGCTCAGGCCATCGAGCGTGAAGAGCACCGGCTTGCCCGTCGGCAAGGGCTGCATGGGCGTCGTCTTGATCGGCGCAGCGTCGTCGCGGCGGAACTCGACGTACCCCTCATGCGGATCGGCTTCGTAGCACGCGACGCTGACGGCGATGGACTGCTGCGTAGGCCGCGTGAGCACGATATCGATTCTGCGAGACGGCACTTCCGTCTTGAAGGCGGTCATCTCGGCCAGCAGCCCACGCCGACCAACACCTCGGCCCTCTCCGCCCGCGCGGTCCTGTTCGTCCCGGGTTGGCGTCTTTGGGCGGTCGGGCGGTTGCGCGTTTGCGCTCTGGCCGCAACAAAGCACCGCGATCAGAGGACAGGCAATCAGCGCCGCGCCGAGCATCGTGGCGACAAAGGCAGCGAACCCTCGGTCAGTCTTGGATCTCATTGCGTCCTCGCTTATGTTCTACTTGGCAGCCCGCGCGTACTTCACCTCAAGTGTCGTCGTCGCGAGCGTGGTGTCCTTGATCGCCGCCAGCATCGCGTCGCGCGTGAGGGGCGAGCCCTTTGGCAGCACTGCGTCCGCCGAGAGCGCGTAGAGCGTGATGGTGTACGTCTTGTCGCCTGGCCCTTGCGAGCAGGGCGGTGCGTAGGCGTTCCTGCGGTTGACTGTGTTCTGGCCCCATGTGCCGCCGCCTCCGACACTTACGTCGCCGCTCTTGAGTTCGCGTGCCGCCGCGGGAATGTTGGCGACGACGATGTAGACGTGCGTGTCGTTGTCGCGCGTGATGTGGTGCATCACCACGGCAAACGCCTTCGTGCCCTCGGGCGGCGTGCCCCATGAGAGCGCGGGCGCACGGCTCTTCCCGTCGCACGTACATTCGATAGACAGTCGGCCATCGGTCACATCAGGGCTCGAAAGTGCGAAGCCGGTTGCAGCGGGCGTTGGTGCCGGCTCGGGAACCGTTTGAGGAGCCGCATCACGCGGGGGGCGGGGCGGGCGATTGCCGCCACCGGCACCATCTTCGCGCGGCCTGCGGTCGCCCGCGCCTTCGCCACGCCCGCCACGTCCACCCTGCCTGCGCTGCGGGCTCGTCGCGTCATATGTGTCGGTCTTCGTCGCTCCCAGAGGATCAACGAAGTCGAAGATCCACTTGGCGTTCTCCAACCGGTAGTTCACGAAGTGCTTCTTGCCGCCGAGCATGTACTCCAGCGACCACGCGGGTTCGTCGCTCTTGCCCATCGCCTTGAACCCCGTGATCTTCGCCCCGCGCAGCGGTGGCAGCGCAGGCCGAGGGGAACTGGCCCGCGGCTGCGGATCGATCTGATCGTCCGTGACGGTCACCACGCCGCGCATCCCGCCGTTGAGATACGGGTACTTCACGCTGGCGTGATAGTGGTACAAGCCCCTGGCTCCGGGCGGTAAACCAGCCGGCGCGGGTGCGAAGTGCCCGTTCAAACCGTCGAGCTTCTCGTGCGAACCCAGCGGGCAGCACTTCTCGGCGTCCGGTCCATCGGGCTTCGCCACCGGATCAAACAAGCCGTAGATCGGAAAGCCGTCGAGCGCGTACGCGATCGGTTGCCCAGCGCCGACGAACTTCTGCAGGTGCGTGGGCGCGATGTGGTAGTGATAATCGTCGGCCCGCCCGCAGTGCCCGCCGAACTCGTCGAGTTCGCCCGCGAGGAACGTGTCGGTCTTGCCATCGTTCTTGATTGGGTTGAAGATCGGCACGCCGTTGGCCGCCAGCGCGATAGCGCCGCGGAAGAGCTGCTCCTTGGCCGACACCGGCTTGTCGGCAATCTCCGGCGTGAGCGGAATCTGCCATGCGTTGGCTCCGCGGTAGTTCTGCGGCAACGGCACCTGCTGCTGCCAGGCGGTGATCCCGACCATCATCGGGTGCGAGAGGATAAACGTCCTCCTGGCGTCCTCCGACTTCGTGCCCGGCGCGGGGGGCGCGTGTGGCAGCCCGTCGCTTTCGACATACAGCCATCGATCATCCCACCGCGTGCTCACGAAAGGCGCGAACGCGCCAAAGGGGCTCGCTTGTGCAGGGGCATTCGTTGGAGCACCCGGGGTCGCGGACGGTTGTGCAGAACGTCCGGGCTGGACAAGAGGTTGCGAGATCGCTTGGGCCACAAGCCGCTCATTCGTCGCCTTGACCTCATCGATTCGCCGCTGGGCCTCGGCCCGATCCGCATCGGTCAGGTCTGCCAGCGGAAAGGTGACGACGTCCCCCGTCTCACGCTCGATGCTCACACGGACGGCATCGTCCACCGTGCGCGCCGCGAGGAACGCGCCACGCACCACCTCCCCGGTCTTGACGTTGGTCCAAGTGCGGATCTTCGCCGAGTCGACGTGATGGTGGTGATCGTGCTGCCCATCCGCGCCAGGCGGATGAGCGAAGGCACCGTTCGCGCACACCAACGCGGCGGTCACCGCAGCGACGGAAAGACGCCGAAGCAAGCTCATCGTACCGGCTCCTTCTTCTTGTCTGGGACAGATGAGACCGCCCGCGGCGTGACCGTGTATTCGTGCACAATCGAACCGTTCCTGCCGTGCGCGGCTTCATCACCAGGACGGGCGGCTCGGACGTACTCGACCTTGCAGGACGCCTGATCGCCACCCATGACCGTTACGCGAAGATGGCCCGAGTTGGGGAAGATGTCACCGCTCTTGTACGCCTCGCGGTTGAACGCGGTGAACGTCGGGTCGGCGGGGTTGGGGCAAGTCTGGTAGATCACGCCGTCGAGTTCCTGTCGTGCATAGAGATGATCGTGCCCCTGGAAGAAGATCGTTACGCCTGTGTCACGCATGAGCGCGTGGATGGGCTTCTCCCATGTCGGGCGTGCTTGAAAGAACCTGTCGAGCCCGCGCGCCGGCAGCGCATCCGGCGGCGCATCCGCCGCCGCTTGGCGATTGCGACCTCCACCCCCACCGCGCCGATCCTGTCCGCCCCATTCGTAGAACGGCGCGACTTCGACGCCGCCTCGGCCCGTGCCCGAGACGTGATGGCTGAAGACAAACTTGAACTTGGCGTTGCTCTTCGTCAGCGTGCTCTGAAGCCACTTGTACTGCTCATCACCAAGCGTGATCTGCCAGAGGTCGCGGTTGCCCTTGCCGCGGCGGTTGGCTGGTTGCTCACCTCCGGCCGCGTTCTCACCATCGGGACCGCGCCCGCCGCCTCTTCCTTGCCCCGCATCGCGTTGAGGTGCCTTCACACCCGCTTCGTTGTCGACCGCGGCGTCGGAGTGCCAATACGGATCAATCACCACGAAGAGGGCGTCGCCCCACTCCCAGGCGTAGTAGTCGCGGAGCAGCCCGATGTGTTCGACCGGCGTGGTGTTGCCGGTGTAGATCCCGCCGGGTGCGGGAAGGGGGAAAAACGTCGTCCGCGCCTTGCCAGCGAGCACTGCAAAATTGTTCGCGGTGCCATCCAGCAGGTACTTCGCCGCCTGCTCGTGGTTGCCGTTAACAAGCATGAGCGGCGTGGACTTACCGACGATGCCAAGAAACCCACGCTGGTGGGCGTAGATTGCATTCACAGCGTTCTGGCTCTTGTTGCCCCGCTCGATCAGCCGCTCGATGCTGAAATCGTCCCCCATGAGGAAGTAGAAGTCAGGCCGATCATTGGAGACGTTATTCATCGCTTGGATGTACAGGTCAGGGTCGTACATCTTCCCGAGTCGCTCGGGGTGCGAGTCACCCTGGACACCGAAGGTGAAAGTCTCTCCATGCTTTCGCTGTGTTCGGAAGGACGCTGCGTCTCGACTTGTGAACTCGGATTCCCCGGACGCCTTCGTCTGCACCCGGTAGAAGTACGCCGTACTCGCCGCGAGGTCCTCAAGTTCGAACTCCGCGGGCGTTCCCGCGCTGACGCGACGGACGGGCGTCTTCTTCGCGTAGGAATCTAGCGTGGTGCCGTACTCGACAAACGCATCGACTGTGTTTGCGGAGAGAACGCTGATAGTGACGGCATTGTCTGTTGGACGGCCGAGCATCTGCGAGAAGGCCGAGGCCGGTCCCGCTGAGCCGGTCGATGCCCGGGGCTGCGCGGCCACGCTGCCGCTGAACAATGAAAACGCAACCAAAGCAACGAGCCACTTGACCATTCGGAC
>JAIYDA010000111.1 GCA_027487735.1 Planctomycetaceae bacterium
GTCTCTGTGCTGAAGATCGATCGACCCACGGCGCGACTCCGCACGTTCACGCCTTCACGATGCGGGCCCGCGGCGACGCGGCCCTTGCCATCGCGTTGCGGCTATCGACGACGAGGCGCGCGTGCGTGCCCACCAGCGTCCAGTCAATCGCGTCGTGGTCGGTCACGATGACCACGCAGTCGGCCTCTTGCAGCGCCCTGGGCGTGAGGGGCACGCTCGCGAGGTCGATCGCGAACTTGCGCATGCTGGGGAACCGCGGCACGTGCGGGTCGTGGTAGCTCACGCTCGCGCCGTCTTCTTGCAGCAGCGTGATGATCTCCGCGGCGGGGGTCTCGCGGATGTCGTCGATGTTGGGCTTGTAGGCGATGCCCAGCACGAGCACGCGCGAGCCCCGCATGGGCTTGGCGTCGTCGTTCAGCGCTGCGCGCACGCGGCTCACGACGAACGCGGGCATGGTGCTGTTGATCTCGCCCGCGAGCTCGATGAATCGCGTGGCGTGCCCAAACTCGCGGGCCTTCCACGTGAGGTAGTAGGGGTCGATGGGGATGCAGTGCCCGCCCAGGCCCGGGCCCGGGCTGAATCGCTGGAACCCGAAGGGCTTGGTGCTCGCCGCGTCGAGCACCTCCCATATGTCGATGCCCATGCTCATGAACACGGGCTTGAGCTCATTGACCAGCGCGATGTTCACGCTGCGGTAGATGTTCTCCAGCAGCTTGCTCGCCTCGGCAACGTCCGCGCTGCGGACGGGTACCACGCTTCGCACGGCTGCGCTGTAGAGCGCAACGCCCGCCTGCGTGCTGGCATCATCCACGCCCCCCAGCACGCGCGGGATGGTGCTGGTAGCCACGCCCGCGCGGCCTGGGTCCTCGCGCTCGGGGCTGAAGCACAGGAAATAGTCTGTGCCCAGCAACAGGCCCGCTGGTGTAAAGATGGTGTCCATCACCTCGCGCGTGGTGCCGGGGTAGGTGGTGCTCTCGAGGCTCACGAGCATGGGGCCCTGCCCGTGCCGCTTGCGCGCTGCGAGCGCCTGGGCCACGAGCGCCATGCTGCCAAAGACGTAGCTCAGGTCGGGGTCGTTGTGCTTGCCCAGGGGCGTGGGCACGCAGACGCACACAGCGTCGCAGCGGGCAAGCTCGCGCGCGTCGGTCGTTGCGGCAAAGCGGGGCGAGGCGGCAAGCGTGGCAAACAGCTCCTCGCCCAGGTGGTGCAGATAGCCCTTGCCGGCGCGCAGCAGGTCGATCTTGCTCTGGTCGATGTCGTAGCCCAGCACGCAAAAGCCCGCGTCGTGCATCGCGCGCACGAGGGGCAGGCCCACATAGCCCAACCCGACGACGCCCACGGTGGTGCGCGGGCGATCGGCGAAGCGGGCAAGCAACGAGGAAAGCGCGGAAGTCAAGGCAACAGGCAGGATAGCATCCTGGCGTATGGTGCCGGGCTGCCTGTTGCGCCTGCCGTAGGCAAGGCGGATGTTTGGCGGTGCACCAGAACTGAAGTTTTCATGTTGCGCTATGCAGTGATCTTTTTCATCATCGCGATCATCGCGGGGCTGCTTGGGTTTGGGGGAGTCTCGGGGACAGCGGCTTGGATTGCGAAGGTTCTGTTTGTGGTCTTTCTTGTGATGGCGATCGCCGGGGTCGTCATGGGGCTGCTGAAGAAGAAGTGAAGCAGCGGTTTCGTTCGTGCACGCGCGGCGTGCTCCGCTGGTGAACACGTGCAAAAAAACAACAGCAGCCTTCTCTCCTCAAAGGCTGCCGTCGTGAGCAAGGTGGGCTTGCGCCCGCCTGCTGTTTCTTTGCGTTTGTCGCGTGGCCCCAGCATACCCAGTATGGGCCAATGACGCAAGGCTTTTTGCACGCTGCGCGGCAAAGAAAGCACGAGCCAAACGCTCAGATAATCGGGCAATCGCGCCGCGTCAGGCACGCGTTTGGCGGGCGAACAGAACCCATTCTGCCGTGAGCAGCAGCAGCGCGAGCAGCAGGAAGGTGGGCCAAAGCTCGCGCTCCCCTGCAAGGGCGGGGGTGGTGGGGAGTGGGCGATTGTCGATGCTCAGCTCGCGCGGGCTTGCAAGGGCGGTTTCGTGCTCGCTCACCACGTTGACAGCAACGACGCGCTCGACGATGTCGCTCGCAGTCTGGGCTGCCTCCACGCGATAGAGCCCAGCCCGCGGCAGGATGCCCGTGGCGAGCACGACCGGAGCGACGGACGCAGGGTTCGTGGTGGCGTTGGTGGCTGTCGCAGCTTCGCCTTCGCCAAAAGCGGTGCTACTCGCGTCGCGTGCATCGTCGGAGCGCAGCGTGCGCGACACCGGGCCCACAAGCCGCACCTCGCCCACCCCAGGCACGCGCACCTGCCCGCCCGCCCAGGGTGAGAGGGACTTGCCCACGCGCGCCGCATCACGGAGCGCGAGGCTGTCTGTGGTGTTGGCGAGAAAGATCGCGAAGCTGGGCGACAAGGGCCAGTTGCTCTCACGCAGCGCGAACGCGCTCACGAGGTGGCGCGCCCCCGCGCCATCAGCGATGCCTCGGGGTTGGGCGAGGATGATGAGCGGCTCATCGCCATCGCGCACGAGCACGTCATGCCGCCAGGGGCTTGTGGGGCGAGTCGGGCTTGTGG
The DNA here is from genome assembly GCA_027487735.1 of Planctomycetaceae bacterium. Lineage (GTDB taxonomy): Bacteria > Planctomycetota > Phycisphaerae > Phycisphaerales > UBA1924 > BJHL01. The sequence continues at coordinate 2,614 of JAIYDA010000111.1, forward strand.
CGCTTTGGCTGTTGCTGCCTGGCGCACCATCCAGCGCGAGGGGCAGGCGCGTGCCCAGCACAAGGCTGTCAAACCCCACCCCTTGTAGCAGCGGGTGCTGACGATCCCAAAAGACCAACCCCGACCACGGGCGTGGCTGCCCAACGCGCACGATGCCCAGGGGCGGCGCATCGCCCCCCAGCACGATCGCGGGCATGGGCGGGGCGATGGGCAGCGAGAGATCATCGAGAATCGCGACATCCGCCCATGGGCTGCTTTGCAGCAGCGATGCGACCTCAGCCTCGCGGGCCTGCCCCTCGCCCGCGATCACGCGCTGCTCCAACCTTGCAAAGCGCAGCTCCTCGAGCACGTCGGGCAGCAGGTAGCGCAGTGCGCCCGCGCTGCTGGCGGCGTCGTCGCTCCGCAGCAGCAGCACGCTGGGCGTGCGCGTGGGCAGCATCACCACGCTCGCGGCGTTGTCGCTCATCAAGCCATCGGGCGACGAGCCTGTGTCGACCACCACCGTGAGCAGGCCTTGCTCGACGCTTGGCACATCGAGCACGAGCTCGCGCGTGCCGAGGGCGTCGGGCTTGGCTTGCGCGGGCGTTGCCGCTGCGGCTGGCTCGGAGAGGGGTGCTTCGTCACCCGCTTGGCCCGTCGCTGCGGATGGCGCGCCGGCACCCTCGCTGGCAACCGCAGCCGCGGGCACGATCGCGGCAACGCGCTGCACCACGTTGCCATCGAGCGCGACGGTGAGGGTCAAGGGGGTTTCTTCCGGCGCGTTGCTGGCGAGGGCGAGCAGCAGACGCACACGCGTGGGCGTGCTGGCATCGCGAAGGGCCGCGATTCGCGTGATGCCGACGTTGCGCGAGGCGGTGCCCACGCGGGCCGGCACCGTGGGCGAGGCTGGGCCAGCCCGCGCGACCAAGGGCGGGCCCACGCGCTCGTAGCGGAGCGCGAGGCGGGCGAGGGTGTCGCGTGCGGCAAGCATCGACTGGGCCTGGGTCTGGACTTGGGTTTGGGCTGCGCCGGTGGGTGTGCCCTCGGTGCCGCCATCGTCGGTTGGTGGCGCGGGGGCAGCGGCGAGGGCATCGGGCACGAGCGACTGCGAGGCGTCGGTGGGTGAGCTTGCGAAGCTGCCATCGCTCAGCAGCACGCTGGCGATGCCGCGCTGCGGTGGGGCGTTGCCGGCAGGCGTGGTGGGGCTGGGCTGGCCACTGGCTTGGTCGCTCGATGGGTCAACAGGCTGCTCCAGTGCCTGCGTCTCAGCGGCGAGGCTCTGCACCAGGCGCAGGGCGCTCATCAGGTCCCCTGGCTGGTCGGTCTGGGCGATGCCGTCGATCGCGGCTTCGAGCAAGGGCACGCTGGTGCTAAAGCCCAGCACGAGCTCGCTCTGCGCGCCGAGGGCGACGACCGCGATCTCCGGCGCGCGGGCGGCACGGCGAGACTCGCGCACGAGTTCTTTCGCACGCTGCTTGGCGCGGTCGAGGCGCGTGGGCGTGTCGGCGGTGGTGGGCTGGCCATCGAGTGCATCGCGCGCGCCCATCGAGGCGGAAGTGTCGATGAGCAGCACGGTGCGCGAGGCAGCACCCGAGCCAGCGCCCTCGCGCAGCACGGGCCTTGCGAAGGCAAGCAGCAGGCAGGCGAGCAGCGCGAGGTGCAGAGCCAGCATCCACGAGGCGCGGAGCCTTTGGAAGGGCACGTTGGCCTGCGCGTCGGCACTCGCGACCTGCCAGAAGGCGGTGGTCGAGGCCCGCAGCGGGCGACGCCTGAGCTTGAGCACATACAGCGCCAGCAGCAAGGGCACCGCGAGTGCAGCAGCGATGAGAGCGGGGCCA
>JAIYDA010000124.1 GCA_027487735.1 Planctomycetaceae bacterium
GGGCTTGCGTGCCACGATGTGGAACAGGTGGTGGTGCTTGGAGCCTCCCATAGCGTCGCTGCCTGGCTTGTCCACCTCGTCGAATATCAGCATATCAAACGGGGCAAGCAGCGCGAGCGCGGCCTCACGCGAGAAGTGGCTCGCGGGGCGGATGGTTGCCCAGTCGTCGCGGTCGCCAAAGAGCTGGCCCGCGAAGCAGCCCCCCGGCGCGAGCGTGCCGCAGATCCACGTCCACAGCGCAGGAAAGCGGGCGGGGTCACAAAAGGGCAGGGCAAAGCTCGCGTTGATGAGCGTCGGGGCTGGCAGCGGGGGGCGCTGGCTGCGCCACCACGCAGGCACAGCTTCCATCGCCACCACGTGCGATTGCAAGCGGGCATGCATCGTCGCATCCGCGGCATTCGCGTGCAAACGGGCGAGGCCATCCTCGCTCGTGTCGAGTGCGATCGCGTGCCACAGGGGCTTGGCACGCAGCAGCGCGAGCGTGTCGCGCCCGCTGCCGCAGGCAAGGTCAACCATCAGGCCTTCATTGCAAGCGGCGAGGTGCTCGATGGCGGTGAGCAACGTCTGGCGAGGCGGCTGCTGCGCCACAGCATCGAAGTACGCGGGCCAGTTGCGCTGATAGTCTGGGGTGAGCATTGGACTCGTGGAGCAGAACAACGTGGTGCAGGGCAGTATCGAGCAGGGCGGCCCAGGGCCAGCATCGAAAAGCCATCGGCGAGCGAAAACCGAGCGCTGGCGCGCGGGGGTTGCGTCCGCACGAGGTACTCTATCAGCCCATGTACTCAGACCTTCAAAGTTTCGTTGCCGCGTTGCAAGCCGCTGGCGAGCTGCGCGTGATCGACGAGCCCACTTCGCCCTTGCTCGCGATCACCGCCCAGAACGAGGCCGAGACGATGAAGCTTGCCGCGAGCATGCCGGGTCCTAGCGCACGACGAACGGACCCGCGGTTCTTTGACAAGGGCGGGCAAGCGCTGCTGTTCCGCAACGTGCAGGGGTGCGACTTTCCGCTGCTCATCAACGCCTGGGGCAGCTACGCCCGCATGGAGATGGCGATGGGCCTCTCGCGGGGTTTGGCAGGCGGCCCATCCAGCGCAGCAGAGCCCTCGGGCTTTGAAAAACTCGCCCACCGCATAGGCGAGCTCGTGAAGCCCCAGCCGCCGCGCACGTTCGCGGAGCTTCTTGAGAAGGGCAGGCAGGTGCTGCCCTTGCTGCGGATTGCCCCGCGTCGCAAAGGTGGGCGCGGGAAGTGTCAAGAGATCATCCTGCGTGACGAGCAGGTGGACTGCACGAGGCTGCCCATTCTGCGGTGCTGGCCTCTCGACGGAGACTTCGCAAGCGTGGGATATCCGCCTGGCGTGAACGATGCTGTCGCGGGCTTGTCAAGGGGCGAAGCGTGGAATGCGCAGCACCGCGGGCGCTACATCACGCTCGCGGGCATTCACACCGTGCACGCCGACGACCGCGAGGCGAAGGCCCCGCCCAGCCACAACATCGGCATGTATCGCGTGCAACTGCTGGGCCCGCGCACGCTCGCGATGCACTGGCACATGCACCACGACGGAGCCCGGCACTGGCGAAGCTGGAAGAAGCTGGGGCAGCCCATGCCCGTAGCGATTGCCCTAGGAGGCGAGAGCGTGATGCCCTATGCCGCCACCGCGCCGCTGCCCCCGGGCATCAGCGAGTTGCTGCTCGCGGGCTTTTTGCATGGGCGTGGCATCGAGATGGTGCGGGGCGTGACGGTGCCGCTTTGGGTGCCCGCAAACGCGGAGATTGTGATTGAGGGGTATGTGAGTAGCGAGGCGGGGCTCATCGGGTGGGACCCACGGACGAGCACCGAGCCACTCGGGCCCGGCGCGGTGTTTGAGGGGCCCTTTGGCGACCACACCGGGTTCTACAGCCTGCCCGATCGCTACCCGCTGCTGACGGTGACGGCGATCACGCATCGAAGAAACGCGATCTATCCGACGACGGTGGTGGGGCTGCCCCCGCAAGAGGACTACTACCTGGGCAAGGCGACCGAGCGCGTGTTTCTGCCCTTGCTGCGCACGATTGTGCACGACATCGAGGACTATGACCTGCCCCTGTTTGGCACGTTTCACAACTGCGCATGCGTGCAGATTCGCAAGGCCTATCCGCTGCAAGGGCGTCGCGTCATGCACAGCGTGTGGGGCGCTGGGCAGATGGCATGGACGAAGACGATCTTCGTCGTCGATGATGGCGTGAACGTGCACGACGTGTTCGCCGTGCTGCGCGAGGCGGGCAGATGGTGCGTGCCCAAGCGCGACGTTGAGCGCGTCCGCGGACCCGTGGACATTCTCGACCACTCGGCGCCGCGACTGGGTGCGGGCCAGAAGCTGGGCTTTGATTGCACCCGCAAGCTGCCCGACGACGTGATGGGCGGGTGCGACGCACGCGATGAGCGACCCGCGTTCGATGCCGCCGCCGCCGCTGCCTATGTCGAGCGCGTGCGCAGCCTCCCGGGCATCGACGACGCAGTGTGCCCCGCGCTGCTCGGGCATGCGTGGCTGTTCGTGCGGATCCGCAAGCAAGCGGGGCACGATGGGGTGCGGGCATTGCAAACTGTGTTCGATGCCGAGCACAGCGACGATCGCCTGCCGGGCTTCGTCGTCGTCGTCGACCAGAGTGTCGGCCACTCCGGAGTCGGGGAAGCTCGGCTGGGCGACGATGAGCACACGATCGACGAAGTGCTCTTCACGTGGTGCGCCAACTGCGACGCCTCGCGCGACAGCGTGCTCGACGACCGCAGCACGCGCGGGCGGCTGGGCTTCGACGCGACCACGAAGGTCGAGACTGAGTCGCGGAACGGCGAGCCCGTGCGGGCCTATCCGCCTCGTCTGGGGACCTGGAAGCGGGGAGCTGGGGGCGCGTGAGCCGCTGTTGCGGGCTGACAGACGTTCGTTTGCTGTGCTTCGCGTCTGCCCCCCGCAATCGGGTCTGGCTGCTCGTGGTCGATAACGCGTGGGGGCTTGTGCGGGCTTTGCGGCCTGTGGCATGTGGCGTGGGCACATCAAAAGGGAAGGCGAGAAAGACAGAGTTCCGAAGGTTGGGCTGAATCCTGTGAACCGATGGGGAGACATGAAGCGGTGCACGCTTCGCAGGGAGATAGACCATGCCAGCCAATCGATCACGGACAGAACGCTATCGCGATGGGTTGCAGCAAGTGCTCGAGCGCGGCGGCGCGCTCGAGGTGAGCTTTGCGCACGACACCAGCGAGGCCCTGCCCGATATGGTGTGGCGCGTGCGCTTGCTGGGCCTGGGCGAAGACGAGATGCTCGTCGAGCATCCGTGCGCTGCGGGCAAGAGCGTGCCGATTCCTGAAGACTGCGAGCTGGTCGGCGCATTCGTCATTGGGCAGAACCGCTGGATGTTCCGCACCCGCGTGCTCGCGAATGCCAAGGGCAAGACGCCCTGGCCCGCTGGCATGGGCGGGGGCCTGCGCATCGCAATGCCCGAGAAGGTCGAGCGTTGCAGCCGGCGTGAGCACCAGCGCGTGAGCATGGCCGAGGTGCACGTGCCGCACACCGACTGCTGGCACCTGACCGAACCCAGCAGCGTGGTGAGCGCCGAAGCCGCGACCCGCGCGCAGATGACCGACTTTGAGAAGCGCGGCGTCGTCGCCAACGACAACGAGCTGAGCCCCCTCACGATGCCCGTCGTGGGCCTGCGCTACGGCGCTCGCCTGATGAACGTCGGCAGTGGCGGCGTCGGCCTGCTGGTGCCCAAGAGCGACTCGAGCCCCGCACAGCGTGCGAAGCTGATCTGGATGCGCGTGGACCTGCGCCCCGTGCTGCCCATGCCCATCGGCATGGTGGGCAAGGTGGTGCACGCGCACCTCGAGAGCACTCAGGACCTCTACCTGGGCGTGAGCTTTGAGTTTGCGTTCAACGTCTCGCACCGCGCTTTCGTGCTCGAGCAGATCGAGAAGTACATGCAGCGCTTGCAGACGCGCCACGCACCGAAGAAGGCCGCGTAATCCGGCCTGCGGGCGTCCGGGACAGCAAGGGTTTGACTTGGGCTTCGGCGTTGGGGTTCAGCCCGGTGCCTTGCTGGGCTGGCCCGCGTGCTGCTATCGTTGCAGCATGGAACCGATCGTTGCATATTCCGCGTATTGGCACCCGCAGTCCGACTCTGGGCGGCTCTATCTGCGTCTGCTCGGGGGCGAGACCGTGAACATCCCAGTCAGCACGCCCCAAGAGCTCGCGGCGATGCTCGACATGCTGCGCACCAATAAACACGCCGTGTGGGACGCGGAGAACGCGATGGTCGGCATCGCGTGGACGGCTCCGGGCGGATGATGCGTCCCCTGTGGCGGCGGTGACGAACCGATGGGGTGCGGTTGGGGGGTGAAGTTGGGGACGAGGCGGGCGGGAAGGCAGAGAGGAACACGACGATGCCAGGCGAGGCGACACAGCGTGGAGCAGGGCGAGCCAGCAGCGAGCGCGTGATGGCAGAGAAGCCCATGGCCGCTCGCCTGAGCGACGTGCCCAGCCCGCAGGGGCGCTTCGGCGCGTTTGGCGGGCAATATGTGCCCGAGACGCTCATGCCCGCGCTCCAGCAGCTCGAAGAGACCTACGCCCGCCTCCGCAGCGACGATACGTTCTGGAGCGACCTGAGCACGTTTCACAAGAGCTTCACCGGTCGTCCCACGCCCCTGTATCGCGCCGGAAACCTCACCAAGCTCGTGCGCCAGCGTGCCGCACGCACCGCAGCAGGCAAGCCCGCGCAGGCCGAGCTTGGCGCGAACATCTGGCTCAAGCGCGAGGACCTTGCGCACACCGGTGCACACAAGATCAACAACACGCTGGGGCAGACGCTGCTCGCGATCAAGATGGGCAAGAAGCGCATCATCGCCGAGACCGGCGCGGGCCAGCACGGCGTGGCGAGCGCGACGGCTGCGGCCCATTTCGGCCTCGCCTGCGACGTCTACATGGGCGCCGAAGATGTTCGTCGCCAGCGCCTGAACGTCATGCGCATGAAGCTGCTGGGCGCGAACGTCATCGAGGTGCAGACGGGCAGCAAGACCCTGAAGGACGCAACCAACGAGGCGATGCGCGATTGGATGGGCAGCGTCGAGCACACGCACTACATCATCGGCAGCGTCGTGGGCCCGCACCCCTTCCCCATGATCGTGCGCGACTTCCAGAGCATCATCGGGCACGAGACCAAGGCCCAGTGCCTGAGGCACCTGGGCAAGCTGCCCGATGCCGTGGTCGCGTGCGTGGGCGGTGGCAGCAACGCGGCGGGTATCTTCTATCCCTTCGTGGACGACGAAAAGGTCGCGCTCGTGGGCGTCGAGGCTGGCGGCACGGGCAACGCCCCCGGGCAGCACGCCGCGCCGCTGAGCTTCGGCACCCCGGGCGTGCTGCACGGCTCGCTCAGCTATGTGCTCCAGACCGACACCGGGCAGACGGCCGACGTCCACAGTTGCAGCGCAGGGCTGGATTATCCAGGCGTCGGACCCGAGCACAGCTACTGGCGCGACAGCAAGCGCGTGACCTACACCGCCGTGACCGACAGCGAAGCGCTCGAAGCCTTCGGGCTCCTCAGCCGCACCGAGGGCATTCTGCCCGCGCTCGAAACCAGCCACGCCATCGCCTGGGCGATGAAGCTAGCGGAGCAGATGCCGGCGACCGCGAACCTGGTGGTCAACCTCAGCGGGCGAGGCGACAAGGACGTGGACGAGGTTGCTCGGCTGCTGAGCACCGTGAACGCTGGGCACTGAGTTTGGGCCGCTCGCGTAGCGATTACTCCAGCGGTCGCAGCATCTCAATCACGCTCGGGCGATAGCCCGCCTGCGCAAACACCTCGCTTGCGCCTTCGTTGAACACTCCCGTATGCAAACGCAGCTGCTTCACGCCCATGGCGCGAAACCGTGCCTCCGCGTCGTGCAACATCGCGAGCGCAGAGCCCTGCCGCCGCTGATCGGGCTCGATCCAGATGTCGTGAATCCACCCGCACTCCGGAATCCAGAAGATCGGCACCTCGGGCTCCACCGTGCCCACGAGATAGCCCGCAAGCGTGCCATCCTCGCGCTCCAGCACCGTCAGCACGCTTCGCGGGTCCGTCGCTCGCAGCGGCAGCCACGCCGCGTACCGCTCGAGCACATCGCTCCGCACCGCGAATCGCTGCGGGTCCTTTGAGGCGTGCAGGTCGCAGATTGCCCGCACGAAGGGCAGCACGCGGGGCACGTCGCTCGCGGTGGCAGGGCGGATGGTGCAGGGCATGGGCGAGCATACGAGGCGGGGCGGCATGCATGTGCCAATGCTCCTCGCCGTTGTGCGGAATGCGTTTGGGTTCGTTTCGCGACGTCAAGCTATTGCAAAAGTTGCGCAAGGCTCGCCCCACGTGCCTTGACAGGGCTAGCGTTTCCGGTCCTCGGTGCCCAGTGAGTGAGAGAGCACGCGTGAGCGGGCAATCCAGGTGAACATTTGGATCGATCGCGCACGTGAAGCTGTCTCGGCATGCGGCCGCCTTGGGCGTCTGTGTCTGTGCCTTGGAGTTTGAGAAACCCTCGTTTGGAGAATGATCATGAAGACTTTTTCTGTTGTTGCGACCGCCATCGTTGCGGTTGCTGGCCTCGCGACGTCCGCTCAGGCCGCCATCATCACGCTGACGGCGAACCTCAGCGGCGCGAATGAAGTGCCCGCCGTCTCGACGAACGCATCGGGCGTCGCGATCGTCACGATCGACACCGACACGCGCGCCTGGACGATGAACCTGTCGTTCAGCAACCTCAGCGCTCCCGTCAGCGTCGCACACATCCATCGCGCCCCCGCGGGCTCGAACGGCCCGGTCATCGTGGGCCTCGACGGCATGCCCCTCTCGGGCGGCCGCCCCGCTTGGAACCTCATCGCCCCCGGCACCACCTCGCTCAACACGGGCGGCGCGCTGAACGCCCCCTTCCTCTTCCCCGCTGCTGAGCTGAACAACCTGCTGCTCGGCAACACCTACATCAACATCCACAGCAGCGCATTCCCGGGCGGCGAGATTCGCGGCAACCTGATTCCTTCGCCCAGCGCCCTCGCCCTCCTGGGCGTTGGTGGCCTCGCGATGGGTCGCCGCCGCCGCGCCTAAGTGATCGACGAAATCGATTCCGCAATCAGTTCAACACCCTCGCGCGAGCGGGGGTGTTGTTCATTTGTCCTCAGTGCCAATCCCGCGTGACAAAGCGTCGGGCCAAGGGCAGATCTCCTGAAACAACGAAATTTCGTGTATTGCGTGTCGAAGGTCACGGTCGAGCGGCGACAACATCCCGACAACCGGCCACGGGATCTACTGTCACAGATACCGCCGAGTTATCTCGACCATCAGGAGTATTTCATGAAGTTCGCACTGATCATTCACGAGACCAAGCAAGAGTTTGCCAAGCGAAGCGGTCCGGAAGCAGGAAAGTACTGGGCCGCCTGGACGGCATACGGCAAGGCCTTGACCGACGCCGGCGTCATGGCGGGTGGCGCTGGGTTGCAAGGGCCGGAAACTGCAACAACGATGCGTCTTGCACCTTCGCAACAGGTCCAGGATGGTCCCTATGCCGAAAGCAAGGAGATACTCGGTGGCTTCTACTTGATCGACGTGGCAAATCTCGACGCCGCGATGCAGTGGGCATCGAGAATCCCAAGCCCAGGCGGCACCATCGAGATTCGACCTCTATTGGTGATGTGATGACGCGCAACTCGCCTGATCAGCCCAACAGCCCAGCGCGCGAGGTCGAGCACATCGCCAGACACGCTTATGGGCGCGTGCTGGCGGTGCTCGCCTGCGCCACCCGCGACATCAACGCTGCGGAGGATGCCCTTGCCGATGCACTTGTCGAAGCCCTATCCGCTTGGCTGCGAGACGGCGTCCCCGCCAACCCTGAGGGCTGGTTGGTCGTCGCGGCAAGAAGAAACTTACTCGATCAGCGCCGCGCCGTCGCCGCCGCACGACGCGTTTGGCAGGACCCAGGCGTTGCTCAGCGACTCCAAGACATGCTCGCTTCACGCGCGAGGCCGGAGGCACGCCTAGCCACTGGGCCCAACCCTGGCAGCAAGGAGCAAGCGGTGGATGATCGGCTCCGGATGATGTTTGCGTGCACACACCCTTCGCTCGAGGCTTCAGTCCATGCGCCGTTGATGCTGCAGTCGTTGCTGGGCCTGTCCGCCGCGCGGATCGCTGGCGCGTTTCTGGTGGCGCCAGCCGCGATGTCGCAGCGATTGGTCAGAGCCAAGACCAAACTGCGCGAAGAAGGCGTAGACTTTTCCATGCCGGGTCGGGTCGAGCTCGTGTCGCGCCTTCCGAGAGTGCTCGAAGCGATATACGCGGCGTACTCAGCGTCGCACGATGATGCTGTCGAAGCCGGCGTCGCCTCCGAACTCGCCGATGAAGCTGTCGACCTTGCACGGCTTGTGACCGACTTGCTTGACGACCAGCCCGAAGCGTGGGGCCTCCGATCGCTCGTGGTGCTTTCGCGCGCAAGACGCGACGCGCGCCGCGATGGCAAGGGCCGATACGTGCCGTTGCCTGATCAGGATTGTGACCTTTGGGATCGTGAGTTGGTTCAGGAGGGCGAGTGGTGCCTTCTTCAGGCCGCAGAGAAAGGTCCGGGTTCGGCCGGACGCTTCGCGTTGCAGGCCGCGATCCAATCGGTGCACGTCGATCGCATGAGGACAGGGCAGATCAACTGGACTGCAATCGTCGGATTCTACGAGGCCCTTCTTGCACACTCCCCAAGCGTGGGCGCGACGATTGGGCTTTCCGCTGGATTGCTCATGCGGGGCGATCCGCACCGCGCATTGCTATTGCTCGATGGGTTGCCGATGAATCGGGTGAAGTCACACCAGCCCTTCTGGGCGGTCCGAGCGGAGACGCTGCGTGCGCTGGGCCGGTTCGACAAGTCGTCCGAGGCCTTCCAACTCGCCATCGGCCTGTCGCGAGACGCTGCGGTGCGGGCCTACCTGCTCGAACAGCAGACTCAAATGCGGTCTTGAAAGGTGAGGTCGCTATGAAAAGGAGGCTTGCTCTCCGTCAGGCCTGCAACTGGTCCCTTGGCCCTCAGTGCGACGTTGCCTCTCTCACAACTGCCTTGTGGCGCTTGATCGAAAAACTCGATCGCGCGTTGCATGAAATGGCCCCGTCGGGACTTGAACCCGAACGCCCTGTTACGGGCTGCGGATTTTAAGTCCGCTGCGTCTGCCATTTCGCCACGGGGCCTCGTGGTTGCTCGCAGGGTAGTGGCCCACACGCGGCCGCAAATCGAGCACTCGCGGCGCACCGCGGTCATGCCGCGCCCATGCCGCTCGCGCGGTGTGCCCCTTGGCCTCGCTATGCTGAGGCAGGATGCGCGTCGATGTGCTCACCACATTCCCCGAGATGTTCGAGGCCTCGCCCCCTGGCGTGCTGGGCGTGAGCATTCCGTCGCGCGCGCTGCGCGATGGTCGTCTTGAGGTCGTCGCGACCAATCTGCGCGAGTTCAGCGCGAGCAAGCATCGCAAGACCGACGATCGGCCCTACGGCGGCGGGCCCGGCATGGTGCTCACGTGCCAACCCGTGTGGGACGCGGTGCACGCGATCGAGGCGAGCGACAGCGTGCGCCCGGTGCGGGCGTGCACGCGGATCGTGATGACGCCCCAGGGACGCATGCTCTCGCAGGAAGTGGTGGAGGAGCTTGCCACCAAGCCCCGCCTGCTCATCATCGCGGGGCATTACGAGGGCATCGACGAGCGCGTGATCGACGCGCTCAAGCCTATGGAGCTCTCGATCGGCGACTACGTGCTCTCGGGTGGGGAGCTCGCGGGGCTCGTGCTCATCGATGCGATCGCACGGCTGCTGCCCGGCGTGCTGGGCGACAGCCAGAGCAGCGTGCAGGACAGCTTCAGTGCCGAGCCCCAGGCCGGGGGCGAGCGGCTGCTCGATTGCCCGCACTACACCAAGCCTCGCGACTGGATGGGGCGAAGCGTGCCGGATGTGCTGCTGAGTGGCGACCACCAGGCAATTGTCCGCTGGCGGCTGGAGCAGAAGCGCACCCGCACGCGCGAGCGGCGCGGCTAGGCGGCTTTCCGCCCGATGCGCGAAGCGCAAAGAAGTCCCGCGTCGGTCGCACCAAACCACCACCCCGCCGGACAGGCGAAACGAGTTGACCGCCACAAGCGAAGAGAACGCGACACAACGCGAAGCAGCACGACCGGCGTTACGATTGCCCAAACGCAGAAACGAGCAAACCCATGCAGCACGATCACCCAGCCTCAGCACCCAACCACGCAAGCATGCCGAGCGCGACGACTCCGTTCTCCGTCGAGAGCGACGCCGCAGCCGTCACGCGTCGCGGCGCGCTCGCAGCCTTGGTGGGCGGGGGCGTTGCGCTCCACGCTCTCAGCGCGGCTCACGCGCAGCCCGCGATGCCTCCCCTGCGGCCCCTGAGCGGGCCCAAGGAAGTGACGCTCGATCTGGGCGGCTGGGACGACAGCAAGGGCGAGTTCGTGCTGCCCAAGCTGCCCTACGACGCCAAGGCTCTCGAGCCCCATATCGATGCCCAGACGATGGAGCTGCACCACGGGCGGCATCACAACAACTACGTCACGAACGCCAATCGCGCCCTGCGCATGCTCGCAGACATCCGCGAAGGGGGCGACGCCGGTCTCGTGCGCCACTGGGCCCGCGAGCTGAGCTTCAACCTGGGCGGACACATCAACCACAGCCTGTTCTGGAAGATGCTCGCCCCCGCTGGCAAGGGCGGCGGCGGCAAGCCCGAGGGCGCGCTCGCGACCGCCATCGACCGCGACTTTGGCAGCTACGAAAAGTTCGTCGCGCACTTCAAGGCCAACGCCGTGCAGGTGGAGAGCAACGGCTGGGGCTGGCTGCTGCTCGAGCCCATGAGCCGCAAGCTCATGATCGTGCAGATGAGCAGCCAGCAAGACCGCTGGCTGACCGGCGCGGTGCCCATCCTGGGCATCGACGTCTGGGAGCATGCCTACTACCTCAAGTATCAGAACAAGCGCAGCGACTACGTCGATGCCTGCATGAACATCATCAACTGGGAGTTCTGCGGCAAGCTGTTCGACTCTGCCCTTCGCACCGACTAACCCTCGCGACTCCTCTGCGGACACCACCCCTGCGTGGCTCTCTCCCAAGCCCAGCGTGCCGCCTTCGACGCGCTCCTCGACGAGGTGCTCGCATCCCTGCCGCAGCGTTGGAAGCACGTGCTCGAAGAGGTCCGCATCGTCGTCGACGACCTGCCCAGCAAAGCCGTGCTCGATAGCCTGGGCATGCACGAGGATGAAGCCGAGGAGCTCTGCGGCCTGCACACAGGCGTGCCCCGCACCGAGCGAGGCCTGGACGAAGGCCTCGACTTGGACGGTCTTAGCTTCGCGAGCGAGATCGAGCTCTACCGCCAGGGCATCATTCTCGAAGCGGGCGGGTGGGACATCACCGCAGGCTCGCCCCAACCGGACCACGCCCAGCGCGAAGCCGTGCGCGAGCAGATTCGCATCACCCTGCTGCACGAGCTGGGCCACGAGCTCGGTCTCGATGAGGACGACCTGGGCCGCCTGGGCTACGACTAACCACCCGCATAGCCCACGACGCTCGCGCGATATAGTCGCCCCGTGACACCAGCCGACACCGCATCCACCAACGGCTTGCCCCGCGAGTCCGCCATCCAGGCAACCGACTCGCAGCGAGCCATCGCGCTGCTGAAGGACAACATCGCCAAGGTGCTCCTGGGGCACGACGACGCGATCGACCGCCTGCTCTGCTGCCTCCTCGCCCGCGGGCACGTGCTCATCGAGGACGTGCCAGGCGTGGGCAAGACCGTCCTTGCCACCAGCGTCGCACGAAGCCTCGACTGCACCTTCTCTCGCATGCAGCTCACGCCCGACACGCTGCCGGGAGACGTGCTGGGCGTGAGCGTCTACGACAAAAACTCGGGCGATTTCATCTACAAGCAAGGCCCCATCTTCGCCAACATCGTCCTCGCCGACGAGATCAACCGCACCCCTCCCCGCACCCAGAGCGCGCTCCTCGAAGCCATGGCCGAGGGCACCGTGAGCGAAGGTGGGCGGGGCTATGCCCTGCCCAGGCCCTTCCTCCTCCTCGCGACGCAGAACCCCTACGAGTTCGATGGCACCTACCCCCTGCCAGAGAACCAGCTCGACCGCTTCCTCATGCGCATGAGCATTGGCTATCCGCAGCCCGCCGACGAGGCCCGCGTGCTCAGCCTCCGCCCAGGCACGCGAGCCCTTGGTGAGCTTCGCCCCGTGCTCAGCGCGGTCCAGCTCGTCGCGCTGCAAGATGCCGTCGACAACGTGCACGCCAGCCCCGCCGTGGTCCAATACATCGTGCAGATCGCCAACGCCAGCCGCAAGCACGAGGCGCTGGTGCACGGCATCAGCCCCCGCGGCAGCCTCGCGCTCGCGCAGGCAAGCCGAGCCCGCGCGCTCATGCAAGGGCGAGCCTTCATCACGCCCGAGGATGTGCTCGCGGTGCTCGAGCCCGTGTGCAGCCACCGCATCATCGCCCGCGGCGCGGTGCCGGGCAGCAATGCAACGGTCACCGCCCTGCGTGAGATCGTGGGCAGCGTGCCAACGCCCGCATAGGCTCGCGCGAGCCCCAGCCGTGAAGCAGGACGCAAGCCCGTCCGCAACAACCGCAGAAACCGCGATCACCAGAAGATCAAAAGCCCAGCAGCAAACTCCCAAGCGCAGAACGTCCGAAATAGAACCTCATGAGCGAAGAGATCCAACTCGCACCCGACGATGGGCCATCACCCAAGCGCATCGCCAAGCCCGCTGAGCCACCGCTCAGCGCCGAGCAAGCCCGCAAACTGCTCGATGAGGCCGAGGCCCGCGAGCGTGCCGAAGCCGCGCACATCGAGCATGAAGAGGGCTCGCTCGATGGCAAAGGCCCCGAGGCTCCCCTCGTGCCGCCCGACCTCACGCAGTGGCGCGTCGTCGCGGGCGTGGGCGGTGCACTCACGCTCGCCGCGATGATCGTCGCCTTCGTGCGTGCCCCCTACGCGGCCCTCGTCGAGGCCCTCGTCGCGGGCTACAGCGTTGCATTGCACGCGGGCCTCGCGCTCGCCGCCCTCTACTTCCAGTCTCGCCTCGAGCAGCGACCCATGGGCAACTGGCGCGAGGCACTCGCGCGGTTCTTCTGCGCCCTCGGCGCGTTCGCCCTCCTCCTCCGCATCGGCTGGATCGGCGGAGCAACCGAGAGCACCCGGTGGTGGTCGCTCGCCATCGGCGCCCTCATCGGCGGCGCGGCCTTCTTTGGCCTGGTCATGCTGCTGCTGCGCTGGCCTGCGCGGCGCGTCGCAATGGTCGCTGGCATTCAGTTGCTCATCGTCGTTGCGCTCACCGTTCACCACTGGCTGCGAGACATGGTCGAGCAAGCTGCGACGCCCTGATCGCTCTCTCCGCCTACGCCATCCGCGGCATCACATCTGCCAGATGCTGCCGCCAATCCGCTGGCTGCCCCAGCAGCGCAGCCGTCGCGGAGATGTCGAGCACGCTATACGCCGGTCGCTTCGCAGGCCTCGGAAACTCGTCGCTGCTGCAAGGCAGCACCTCGCACGCTGGCTTGCCGCTGGCGCGCACGATGCGTGCGATCTCGGTCGCAAACGCATGCCAAGTGCACTCCCCGCCGTCGGTCGCGTGCCACACGCCCCGCGCGCCGTGGCTCAGCAGCCGCATCGTGGTGTGTGCCAGGTGCTCAGCGCTCGTGGGCCGCCCACGCTGATCGTCCACCACCTTCAGGCTGGGCTTGGTCTGCACCAACCCCGCGATGGTCTTCACAAAGTTCTTGCCCCACGGGGCATACAGCCAACTCGTGCGAATGTGCAGCCACCCGCCGCTGCTGCCATCCGCCGCCGCCGCAAGCAGCGCACGCTCGCCCACCGCTTTGCTGCGCCCATAGGCATTGAGCGGCTGCAAGGGCTCATCAATCGCGTAAGGCTTGCTCGCCTCACCACGAAAGACATAGTCCGTGCCATAGTTCACCAGCACCGCGCCACGCTCGCGCGCAAGCCCCAGCAGGTGCGTCATCGCCGTGCCATTCACGCTCGTGGCTTTGTCCTCGTGCTGCTCCGCGCCGTCCACGTCTGTCCACGCCGCGCAGTTGATGATCGCGGCGCACGCGGGCAGCCTGGCCCCAAAGCTTCGCACGCTTTCCCCGCTCGCGATGTCAAGGTCAGTGAGGCTGGGCCGAATGACGGGCCGCTCCATCGCCCGCAGCAACCGCCCAAACGCCGTGCCCAGCATCCCATCGCTCCCAATCAGCAGGATGGGTGCCGTCGGCGGCAAGCGGTGCGTCGTGATGCCATGCGGTGTCGGAGCGTGCGTCGTCATTCGCGCCGAGCGTAGCCATCCCGATTCCCATTTCACCAAACCCGAGCAAGCCGATCGACCCGCTCCCCAACTCCCCCACACACCCCTGTCCCTTCCCGCTCCCCGTTCCCCGCTCCCCGTTCCCGCTATCTCCCCACCACCCCCCTCAACAGCCCATCCAGCCGCTTCGACGTCGCCTCGATCGTGAGCGACGCCTGAAAATCCTTCCACGCTTGCCGACTGATCACATCGCGCTGCGCGGGCGTCGTCAGCAGCGCAAGTACCGCCTCGCTGATCTCCTGAGGCGTGCTGCACAGCAGCCCGTTCTGCCCATGCCGAAAGAAGTGGGGGTTCTCGTGCAGATTGCTCGCAATCGTGGGCACACCCGCAGACAAGTACGCGAGCACCTTCCCAAAGCTCTTCCCCTCCGCAAACTTGCTCGCGGGCGACAGCACGTGCAGCCCCGCAGCACACTCCCGCAGGCTGTCGATGAACTGGTCATACGCCAGGAAAGGCATCGTCTGCACCTGCACGCCCCGCTCGGGCAATCTGCCGAAGTAGTCCTTGGCTTCCTGCGCATCCTCCACGCCATACAGCCGCAGCGTAAACACCGTGCGCTGCGAGATCGCCTCCAGCGCCTCGAGCACGATCGCCGCCTCTTTCTTGTACTTCATCGGGCTCATCTGCGCCCACGTAATGATGGGTCCGCGCCGCGAGGGGGGCGAGGGTTCTGCCAGCCCATCCGCGGGCGTGCCCGTCCACAACACCTGCGTGTTCGGGCAGTGCTGCGAGCACCACGCCGCGACGTTGTGGCTCCCCGCCGTCACCAGGCTCGCCGCCTTGCACAACGCCTCACACTGCACCATTCCCTGCGGGTGCACGTAGTCGGCATCGTCAAGATCAAACACGATGCGCGTGCCCGCCGCGATCGCGTCCTGATAGAAGTGCGGATAGTGCGTGGGCAAGCGCCCCTTCTGAAACAGCAGCACGTCGGGCTTCTCTTGCCGCAAGATGCGCTGGCGCTGGCTGACTTCCAGGTGCTTGCTCACCAGCACCACGCGCCACCCCATGCTCCGCAGGGCCGGCGCCATCGCAAATGCCCGCAGCCTGCTGCTGCCCTCCCAGCGATCCATGCTCGCAAAGATCACCACGCGCGGTGTTGTCGCGCTCCGCCGCTGCACCAGCCGCTGCCACTGCACGCCAAGCTCGCGCACGCGGTGCCCCACCCAAGGCACGCTGCCAAAGGGCGGCGAAGCCGGCGGAGAGGTCAGCCGAGAAGAAGGTGTGGGCGCGCTCGAATCCACGGGCGCGACGATATGCGTCAAAGCCGCGAACGCGCAGGTGCGAAGTCGTGCTGACTTGCCGCTCGGCGTTAGCGAGCCGCCAAGGCCGCAAACCGCGACGGGATGGGCGCCGCAACTCGGCTCAGCGAGCGGGCGTACATCCGCTCAAAGCGGGGCACCGTCGCCGAGTCGTCAAACGTGCTCATGCCCCACACGCGCCCCGCCTCGCTGGTGCGGGCCAGCGCGGGCAGGTCGGCAAGCTGCTGCGTCACGCTGATAGCGATCTGCGCGGGCAGGTTGTCACCCTCCACGATGCTCGCCGCGCCGCTCGACGCAAGCTCTTGCCAGATGTCCACGCCCTTGGTCGTAATGACGGGCGTGCGGCAGCACAGGCTCTCGAGCAGCACGATGCCGAAGTTCTCCTGGCTTGTGGGCAGCACAAACAGGTTGCACGCCTCATACAGGCTCGTGCGAAGCTCGCCCCGCACCATGCCCACAAAGTGCGTGCTCTTCGCCACGCCCTGCTCCGCAGCCAGCGTCTTCAGGCTCTCGACATAGCTCGCCTCGCCCGGGCCAGCGATCGCCAGGTTGTGGCGCACGCCGCGATCGTGCAGCAGCTTGCTCGCGCGAATCAGGTGCTCTACGCCCTTCTTGGGGTGCACGCGGCTGAGGAACAGCAGCGTGGGCGTCTGCTCATCGCGCAGGAATGCAAACGTCTCGCGAGCAAGCCCCGCGCCGGGCAGCGTCTTGTACGGCTCAAGGTCGACGATGTAGGGCACCACCGTGCCCGTGCCACGCGCAAACCACTTGCGGCTCTGCTCCAGCTCAGCCTGCGCCGTGGTGTGCACGAACGCCGCCCGCTCGAGCATCGTGCGTGCGCCAAGGGCCATGTACGCGGTCTTCTTGCGAGCGCTCTGCGCCATCGACCAGTCGTCGAGCATGCCGTGCGAGCTGATGACATAGGGCACGCCCATCGCGCGCGCAGCAGCCGCAAGTTGCAGGTTGGGGATCGACCAGACGCAGTGCAGGTGCAGCACATCGACGTTGCGAAGGGTTTGCCGCGCCGCACGCATGCCCGCGCTCGAAAGCATCGCGCCAGGGAACTTCGCGCGATCGAGCACGCGCACCCAGGGCAACCCGGCATAATCGTTTTCCAGCCACTCGCTGGGTGTGTCGGTCGTGTCAGTCGTCATCATCGTCGACTGATGCCCCGCCTGCGTCATCACGCGCGAGATGTCCATGACAAATCGCGGAACGCCTCCGTCCCTCAGGTTCGTGGAATCCACGTAATGGGCAATGCGCATGGCTGTCTCGCTCGCTCTTGGGCTCTATGGGTTGCACGTGCGTCGCATGCGTTCGCGGCGAGGCGGAAACTCGCCAAAGGCAAACACAGTCAAACGCGCAGCACGCGCAGACACTCCAGACAGACCCAACATGCATCACGCCAGCGAGAATGCCAGAAAAATGCGCAGAAAAACTTGCGAATCTGCAAGATTGCCAACAATCGCGAATCAATCAAGAGAAAGTTATCAGACAGTGCCCGCAGGCACCGACCGCCGCGCCGCCGCTTCCTGATACATCCGCTCAAACTGCGGCACCAGCGTGTCGCGCGAGTAGGTCGCGAGGCCCCAATTGCGAGCTTCTCGGCCCGCTTCACGGAGCGCAACTCTATCTCGCAGAAGCGCTTGCATGCGGGCCGCCATCTGCTCCGCCACCCCGCGCGTCTCGACGATCGTCGCCGCGTTGCTCTCCAGCAGCTCGCGCCAAATGTCCACGCCCTTGGTCGTCAGCACGGGCGTTTCGCAGCAGAGGCTTTCGAGCAGCACGATGCCGAAGTTCTCTTGGCTGGTGGGCAGCACAAACAGATCCGCCGCCTGATACAGGCTGGTGCGCACGTCGCCTCGCACCATGCCGACGAAATGAACACGATCGGCGATGCCGAGCTGTTGCGCAAGGTCTTTCAGGCTCTGGACATACCGCTCATCGCCGGGCCCAGCCAGCGCGACGCGGTGCGGCACGCCTCGCTCGCCCAGAATCTTGCTCGCGCGCAACAGGTGCTCCACGCCCTTCTTGTAGTGAAGGCGGCTGAGGAACAGGAGCGTGGGGATAGACGTGTCGGCAATCGCCGGAAACTGCCCGCGGGCGAGTTCAGGTCCGGGAAGATTTGCGTAGGGCGATAGGTCCACGATGTAGGGCACCGTGAACTGCCTGCCTTGCGGAAACCACTGGTGCGTCTGCTCGGCCTCAGCCCTGGCTGCAGCATGCACGAATGCCGCATCCTCGAGCAGCTTTTTGCCTCGGAGCGCGAGGTACGCACGCTTGGCGAGGCCATTCTGTTTCATGCTCCAGATGTCGAGCATGCCGTGCGTGCTGATGACGTACGGCAGTCCCACCTGCTGAGCCGCCTTCGCAAGCTGCGCATTCGCCATCGACCAGACGCAGTGCAGGTGCAACACGTCGTGCTGCTCAAACACCTTGCGAGCGTCGGTCACGGCTTGCGTGGTCACGAGGGTTTTCTGCAGGCCCGAGCGTTCAATCACCTGCACCCGCGGAAACGCGGAGCCGTCGTGCGGTTGCAGCCAGGCGGGCGGCGTGTCGGTGGTTTCGGTGGTGAGCAGGGTCACGGCGTGACCGCGCTCGGCCATCACGCCTGCGACATCGAGCACGAAGCGGGGCACACCGCCGTCTTGCAAACTAGTTGAGTCCACGTAATGGACGATTCGCATGACGACGCTCGATTCAGACCTCGCGGGGCGGACCCTCTGTGCGGCAGGAACATAGCCTGCCTTCCCAGCAATCATCGACCAAGCGCAAGCCGATCTGCCCACACGAATGGGTGGAATTTCGGAATGCTCCGCAGCACTATATCGGCACCTGCGGCGTCAGGCTTGGAAACGGTTGAAGTTTGTGTCAACTTGAACACCCGCCTAGCGCACGCGGACGCAGACGAGGGTGATGTCGTCGCCCCTGCCGCTCTGGCTGCCCCCGGTGAACTGGCGCAGCTCGCGAAGGACACGCTCGACGACTTCGCCCGCGCTGGCGTTGGGGCGCTCTCGCAGCGCGAGGAGGAGGGCCTCGCGGGTGCGGGCCTTGCCGAAGCGTTCCCCCCCAGCGTTGGTGGCGTCGGGGACGCCATCGGTGTAAGCGAGCAGCACGTCTCCCGGGCGCACATCAAAGAGTGCGCGCTGGTAACGCTGGCTGGGGTCGATGCCCACGACCATGCCTCCGACGCTCAGTTCGTCGAGGTCGGCAAGGGTTGGGGCGCGGTGTTTGGGGACGCGCACGACGAGCGGGCTCTCGTGCCCGGCGCTGCAATAGGTCAGGCGCATCGTGGCGGGGTCGATGATGCCGTACCAGAGGCTGGCGAACTCGTGGTCGCGCGTGTCGCGTGCGAGGGCGTGGTTCACGCGGCTCACGACTTCGTCGAGGTGGTAGAGGTCCTGGGCGTAGGCACGCAGGCTGGCGCGCACGCTGCTCATCAGCAGCGCGGCGGCGATGCCCTTGCCCACGACGTCTCCGACGACGATGCCCAGGTGCCCTGAGAGGTCGAAGAAGTCGTAGAAGTCGCCACCCAGATCGTGGCTTGGGATGTACCGCGCTGCGACATCGAGGCTGGGGAAGTTGGGCACGCCGCGGGGGAGCATGCGGCGCTGCACGTCGGCGGCGAGGCTGAGCTGACGCTGCAACTGCTGCTCTTCGCGCTCGAGCTGCAACAGGCGGCTCTGCTCGAGCGCGGCGGCGGCCTGGCTTGCGATGCTTGCCATGAGCTTGCGATCGGCTTCGTCGAAGGTGCGGGGCGTGCGGCTGTAGGCACGAATCACGCCAAGCGGGCGACCGCTGAACACCATGCCCGCGTGGATGGCAGCGCCGAGCCCCTCTTCGCGTGCGCGATCGGGGATGAGGATGCGGTCGTCGTGCAGCAGGTCTTCGCTGATGACGACCTGCCCGGCCTGATCGGGTCGAACGATCATCGCCTCGCGGTCAAACAGGCGGTCCTTGCTGAGCGGAACGGGGAGGTCGAGCCAGTCCTGGCTGAGGTTGCGGCTGACGGCGAGCTCTAAGTCCTCCTCGTGCGGGTCAAGGTGCGCGGCGAGTTCGCTGGCGATGAGCCGCTCACGCCGCGCGCCGGCACGCACGAGCATGATCGAGCCCGCATCGAGCGACAGCACGTCGAGCACGAGCTCGAGGGCGACTTCGAGGACGCGCTTGGGGTTGGCGGCGCGGCTGAGGAGGCTGCTCATGCGCGCGACCGCGCTGAGCTCTTTCATGCGGGTGCGGAGCTCGAGCTCGTGGCTGCAGATCTCGCTCGCGCCAGCAGCGAGGAAGGCGATGGCACGCTCTAAGTGGTGCCTTGCGTTGCTGCCCAGCTTGGGGTCGCCCGCGGCGATGGCGATGTGCCCGATGGGCTCGCCGCCCACATCCAGCGGCACGGTGCGCACGCCCGGCCCGCGCACGTCGCTGGGTGCGGGGCTGACGGCCCAGAGCTTGCCGGAGGCATCGGGCGTGTCGAGCTTGTGGACGGTGCGCCCCAGTGGGTCTTGCAGTTCCACGCGCAGGCCCGTGAGGGCACAGAGCTCGCTGCACATGCTGGCGAGGGAGCCGTCGGTGAGAAAGTCGGTAATCGAGAGCCGCGGGGGCAGATTGCCCGCGAGGCCCGCGGCGGAGATGGAGCCCGCACCGGCGATGATCGCGGCGGCGGTCTGCGTGGTGGTGGGGGAGGATGGCGTGGGAGTGATCGTGCTCACGTGCTGCCTTGCATCGGCGAGGATTCGCTTGCGCGATGAAGTGGGGATGCAAGGATTGCGGGCGGGCGGTCGGCTTGCATGGGTTCAGCGGTCGCGTGTCGCATTTTATGGCGTGCCTTCGGCGGGCGCGGCCTGCTTGACGGTGGAGGGGAGCCAGACCTTGCGGAGGAGGACAACCAGCGGGTCGGCATCGTCGCCCACGCTCTGGCGCTGCTTGTCCGCGGCTTCGGCGGCAAGCAGGCCCTCGTTCGTGAGGGCTGCGTCGCCCATCTGCCAGGCGATGTAGGCCATGAGGAGGCCCTCGTCGATGGACATGACGCCCCCGACGTCCTTGGTGCGGGCGATGCGCGCGCGAAGGTCTGCGGCGATGGTGATAAGGCGGTCGCTGGCGGGGATGGTGTCGCCCACGTAGCGCATCGCGATGATGTCGGGGTTCTTGGAGAAGAGGTCGCGCAGGTTGATGCCCGCGCTGAGGTAGAGGCCTGCGCCGAGCTGGGCATGCAGGCGGCCTGCCATCGCCGTCGCGTCGCCCTCTCGCGCGGAGAGAGCCTTGGTGAACCGCTCCTCAGCATCGAAGTATCGGCCCTGGCCCATGAGCTCCTGGCCTTTGGTCATGTGCTCGCTGTAGGCGTCGACGGCCTCGGCAACAAAGCGGCGCGTCTGGCCCGCGCCTTCGCGGATGACCGAGAGCGTGTCTTCGTTCATCTCTTTCGCGAGCTCGCCGCGGCGATCGCTGAGGCCGCTGCGCAGGGCATCGCGGGTCTTGCTGAGGCCGCCTTGGGTGAGCTGTTGGTCCTTGGGGAGCAAGCGCTGGCGCAGGTCGGCGAGGCGCTGTTCCCAGGCGTCGCCTTGCGGGGCGGGGTTGTTGGGATCGCTGGCGTTCGCGTTGCCCGTGGCGTTTGCTGCGCCGGTGTCGGTGGCTGCCTCGCGCTGCGAGCCGACGCGGCTCGCGGCGAGCGTGCGCTGGCGATCGCGCAGCTCATCGAGCACGCTGCGTGACATGTTGGTGTTCTTGGCGAGGTTGGTGACGAGCGGCTCGGCTGCGCTGCGGATGGCTTGCTGGGTGATGGGCTGGACGGTGCTTTGGACCTGACCTGGGCGGAGTTCGGGCTCGCCTGTGCGCGTCGGTGCGGGCAGGGCGCGCGTTCCGCCTGGATTTGCAAAGCCTGATGTGCCAAAGCCCGTGTTGTTGTTCGCTCCGGGCAGGTCGCGCACGCCCAGCAGGCTGCTGCCCACGGTGGTGCGGGTGCCGCGAGCGTCGGTGCGGTTGATGACGCTGGGTTGCAGGCTTTGCGTGCTGGTAAACGTCGCGGTGCTGCGGAGGGAGCTATTCAGCGGGCTGAAGCCTTGGCGGCTGCTGAAGGAGCTTGCGTTGCCGATGCCGTCGCTCCCGATGGGGGCTTGGGCAGCGGCGCGGCCTGTGGGCCCGCTGGCACTGATGAGGGTTTGCGGGCGGTATCCACTGCCCGTGGTGTTGCCCATCTGGTAGCGCAGGGCATCGCCTCCGCGGACGCTGCGCCCGGTGATGGGGCTGGCGGCGGTGCGGCGGAAGCTGAAGGAGTTGTCGGAGCCAAGACCGCCTCGGAACTCGTTGGGGGCGCGATAGCCCACGTTGCCTCGAAAGCTGCTGAGGCCTCCGACATTGCCCGTGACGAGCGCGTTGCGCATCTGCACTTCGCGATACATGCTGGCGCGGGGGGTGTTACCGCCGCCGCCTTTTCGCAGGTCTGCTTCGAGGATGCGTCCGCCGCCGCCCTCTTGGGCGAGCGTGGGCGAGGCGCCCGCAGCGAGCACGAGCGCGAGGACGAGAGATGCAGCGAGACGTGCGTTCATGGGGAGAGTTCCTTTGCCGACCAGCATGCCACCTGCCAGTGCCTGCGGGCGGGCGGACGCAAAACAGTAGTGTGCCCGAGGGTGGCGCGACGTGCAAGGGGCAATGGGCGTTGCGCGGGCGTGACGACCGTTATCGCCCGTCGCGGCGTGCAGAGTCGAGAAGTTGGCGCGTACTGCGGGGGCGTCCCGATCGGTTGCCGAACTGGATGGCCGAAGTGGGTTGGCGAACTGGTTGGCGAGTTTGGCGGCGCGGATCGCGACGGCGTGGGGTGTCAAGAACGTCGCAAGGCGGGGTTGCGCCCGTGGGCGTGCTGGCAACTACGCTGGTGCGTCACCCATGGCATACATCACCACGCCCATTTATTACGTGAACGACCGCCCACACATCGGGCATTGCTACACCACGCTGCTGGGCGATTGCTTCGCCCGATTCGAGCGACTGCGGCTTGGGGCAGGCGAGGTGTTCTTTCTCACGGGGACGGACGAGCACGCCGACAAGGTGGTGACGAGCGCGCAGGCCCACAACATGACGGCGATTGCGTGGGCGGACCAGAACGCGGAGGAGTTCAAGAAGGCGTTCATGTTCATCGCGAGCAGCCACGATGATTTCATTCGCACCACGCAGGACCGGCACAAGACGCGGGTGACGGAGTATGTCTCGGCGCTCATGCGGTCGGGAGACATTTACAAGGGCGAGTACGAGGGGTGGTATGACGAGAACCAGGAGGAGTACGTCACCGAGACTGTTGCGAAGGACAACGAGTATAAAAGCAGCGTGACGGGGCGGCCCCTGGTGCGGCGGCGAGAGACGTGCTACTTCTTCCGCCTGAGCAAGTATCAGGCTCGGTTGCAAGAGCTGTTTGCAACGCAGCCTGGGTTTGTGTCGCCCGAGGCGCGGCGGAACGAGGTGCTGGGGCGCTTGCGGGGCGGGCTGAACGACGTGCCGATCAGTCGCCCGGTGACGAACGACCCCGCGACGCAGTTTGGCATTCGCGTGCCTGGGGATGATGCGCACCGCATCTATGTGTGGATCGATGCGCTGTTCAACTACCTCAGCGTGGTGGATACCGACGACCGCCGCAGGTTCTGGCCTGCGAGCGTGCACTTTATTGCGAAGGACATTCTGTGGTTCCACGCCGTCATCTGGCCCTGCATGCTCATGGCGCTGCGCGATGCGGACCGGGGGCGGTTTGGGTTTGTCGAGCTGCCCGCGAAGGTGTATAGCCATGCGTACTGGGTGCGCGATGGCAAGAAGATGAGCAAGAGCCTGGGCAACTTCGTGACCATCGAGGTGCTGCGGGCGTATGCCGCGAGCTTTGGGCGCGATGCGCTGCGGTGGTATTTGCTGACGCAGGGCCCGCTGCATGAGACGGACGCGGACTTCAGCCATGCGAAGTTTGTGGAGGTGTATAACGCCGACCTTGCCAACGGCATCGGCAACTGCGCCAGCCGCGTGGGCAACATGATGGAGAAGTACTTTGGTGGGGCGGTGCCGGAGGGGGCGCTCTCGGGCGGGCTGGCGAGCGCGGGGGGCAAGGCTCTTGCGGCGAGCGTGGATGGGCTGGTGCGCGAGGCGCAGGCGAGCTTGGCGCGGCATCACCTTGCGGCGGCCCTGACGGCGGGCATCGCGGTCGTGCGCAGCGTGGATCAGTACATCAATGAGACCGCGCCCTTCAAGCTCGCGAAGACGATCGAGAGCGACAGCGGCGCGAAGCAGAAGCTGGGTGAGATTCTCGCGTGCTGCGCCGAGGGCGTGCGCATCGCGAGCGTGCTGCTCTCGCCCGCGATGCCCGACAAGATCGCGCAGCTGTGGCAGGCGTGGAACCTGACCAATGGGAGTGCGAACGCCGGGCTTGCGAGCAAGGGCGTGTCGCTGGCGGACAACTGTGCGTTTGCAGGCCCGCACGGGCTGCACCGCGGGGCGATCAGCAAGGGCGAGGTGCTGTTCATGCGAGCGGACCCGGCGGCGGCGGTGGTGGGGGTGTGAGGTGCGGGGACGGGGCGAAGCGATAAATCGATAAAGCGATAAAGCGACAAAGCGAAAATCAAGACAAAAACAGAATGGCCCGGAACCACCCTGGCTCCGGGCCTTCTTCATTTTCGCTTTATCGTTTCATCGCTTTGCAGCTTTATCGCTCTTACTTCCCCTTACGGGAAGATCCCGCGCACTTCATACGCCGCACGCAGACGCTCCAGAGCCGCGACGTACGCCGCGCTGCGGAGGCTGCACTTGTACTTGCGGCGTGCTTCGCGCGTCTTCTCCGCTGCGTGCACCATGTGCTTGTTCAGCTTCTCGTCCACGGTGGCGAGGTCCCACTGTTCGCAGGTCTTGTTCTGCACCCACTCGAAGTAGCTCACGGTCACGCCGCCCGCGTTGCAGAGGATGGCGGGCAGCACTTCGATGCCCTTCTCTTCGAGCACGCGCTCGCCCGGGGGCGTTGTTGGCGCGTTGGCACCCTCAGCCACGACCTTGCAGTTGAGCAGGCGGGCCTGCTCGGGCTGGATCATCTGCTCAAGGGCCGCGGGCACGAAGATGTCGACCTTGGTGCGGTAGAAGTCTTCGCTGCTGGCCGCGTCGGCGTTCTTGAAGCCGCGCACGCCGCCCGTCTTCTGCACGTGCATCGCGAGTGCTTCGGCGTCGATGCCCTGATCATTGATGACCGCGCCGGTGTGGTCCATCGCGGCGATGAGCTTGCTGCCCTTCTTCTGCAGGATGCGGGCCGTCCAGCTACCCACGTTGCCAAAGCCCAGCACGCTGAACTTCGCGTTCTTGGCTTCGATGCCGATCTCAGGCAGCATCACCATCAGCGTGTCGACCACGCCCTGGCCCGTCGCCTTCTCGCGCCCCAGGCTGCCGCCATACTCCACGGGCTTGCCCGTGATGACGGCTTCGGGCTGCAACCCGCCCACTTCGCTGAGGAAGCTATACGTGTCTGCGATCCACGCCATGTGCTGGGCGTTGCTGCCCACGTCCGGAGCAGGAATGTCGTAGTCGGGCCCGATCTGGTGAGCAATCGCAGCGGTGAAGCGGCGGACGATGCGCTCCATCTCGGCCTTGCTGTGCTTGTACGGATCGACCTTGATGCCGCCCTTGCCGCCGCCGTAAGGCACGCCCACGAGGCTGCACTTCATGGTCATGAGGAATGCGAGGCTCTTGACGTCGTCGAGGTGGACGTCGTGGTGGAAGCGCAGGCCGCCCTTGTATGGCCCCAGCGCGTTGTTGTGCTGCACGCGGTAGCCCTTGAAGAGGCGAAACTGGCCGTCGTCCATGCGGACGGGGAAGTGCACCATGATCTCGTTCTTGGGCTGGGCCAAGATGATCTTGAGATGGTGCGGCAGGTTCATCAGCTCGGCTGCTTCGAGCATGCTGCCCACGGTCTGGCGGTAGAGGTTGTTGGGATCCTTGCTGAACCCAAGCTCGTCGTAGATGGGATGATCGGCTTCGGGCTTGCCGGCGGCCTTCGCTGCGGGCTTCGCGGGCTTGTTGGCCTTCGCGGGCACGGGGGCTGTCTTCGCGACGGGCTTGGGTGCGGGGGTGGGTGCTTGTTTCTTCGGGGCGCTCGCCATGCACAACTCCAAATGATCGACCGATCTCACGAGCAACGCCCTGCGAACCGGTTGCGGGCGTGTAGTCGCTTCTCAAGGCGACAGGAAAGGAGGCCGGGACGCCAGTGTACCCAGGCAGGCGGGGTTGTCGAGGCGTGCCGGCGCGAGGACTGCCGCGAAAAACTGTCAGGACAGGGCAATTGCCTACGCGCCTTCAGAAACCGGCGGAACTCGACCACCGGTCAGGTGCGGCAGGGTGGCGATAACGTGTAGCGTAAAGGGGGGCTTGAGCCTGAACTCGATCGTTCCTTCAAGGCTCTGTATCAGAGCTTTGACAAGAGCGAGTCCGAGGCCGCTGTGATTGCCGCCACCTCGGGCTTGGTGTTTACGCCAAAAAGGTTCGCCCATGCGATCAACATCTTGGGCACTGAGCGAAACTGGTGTGTTGCTGATGGCGAGCATGACAGCAGCAGCTTGCTGAGAAAACTCAACGTGGATTGCCCCGCCAGAGGGTGTATACTCAACGGCGTTATCAATGAGATTCGTGACGATGGTCGAGAGCGCGGCCTGCTCCGTCATGATTATGAGCTCGCTGGTGCCTTGCCTGGTGATGGTGATTTGCTGCTGGGCGATGCGAGCTTGATGGCGGGCAAGGGCGTGATCTATCAGGGACGAGAGTTGCACCGGACCGATGACGTCGCGCTCGATGTCGCCGCTCCGCTTGGCAAGCCGAAAGAGGGTTGACAGCACCGCTTCCATCAGCGTCGCACTCGTGACGATGCTCGCCAGTGCCAGGGCACTTGCTTCCGGCGAGTTGATGCGGCGAGCAACATCGGCGGCGGTGCGAATCTCGGCGATTGGCGTGCGAAGCTCGTGGGCGGCGCTCATAGAGAAGCGGCGTTCGCGATCGAGCGCGGCTTCGGCTTTGGCTAGCACACTGTTTATGGCAAAGGCAAAGGGCGCGGTTTCGGTGGGCATGATGTCTACTGCGAATCGACCGCCAAAGTCCTTCTCGTCGAGCCTTGCGACCTCTTGCGAGAGGTTGGTGAGTGGCTGCAAGCCGCGATCAACTGCAAGCACGATGACAAATCGCAATCCCAGCAACACCAGACCCACTGCGGCAAACGCAACAGCACCGGCAATGAGCGTTGATCGCCATAGGATTGAGACATCACGAGCAACCGTGACGGTGACGCGGCGATCAAGCTCTGGCGTTGGTGGCGGCTCATTGGGCATGCGCATCGGGTCCCAGCGAATCCACCCTTGCAGCACGCTTTCTCCTGCGGAAAGCGTTGCCTCTTGAATCTCGAGTTCCTCCGCGGTTGGCGCGAAATCTGGATCAAACGTTGGCGCCGGCGGCAGAGGTAGATTGCGCGAGCCAAGCGACGGCGACTTTGCCAGCACGACTCCGTCGGGCCCCCAGACCTGGAAATACGCGTCGGTTGAACCGATGCCAAAGTTCGTTTCAAAGGCGGCGGGTTGGTATCGAAAGTGATATGCCTTGCCGTCATGCTCGACCATGAGTCCCAGCAGCGCTGAATCGACAATGACTTGCCCAAGCAAGCCCGCGTTGACATAGTTGTAGACGCTGAAGGCAACGCCGATTGCTCCAAGTGAGCACGCGGCGGCAGCAAGCAGCGTGAGCGAGCGAATGAGGCGGTCACGAATCGAGCGGGGCCTTGAGCGGCGCAAGAACATATCCGATACCTCGCTTGGTGTGAATGAGATTGCTGCGGCCCTGCGTGTTCAGCTTGGTGCGAAGGATGGAGATTGCAGAATCAATCGAGTTGCTCTGCACCTGCGATGGATCGTCGTAGACAGCTTCTTCGAGATCTGAGCGTGACACCACCACGCCTGCGCGATAGGCAAGGCATTCGAGAATCGCATACTCACGCCTGCTGAGCTCAATAGGCTCGCCGCCTCGTTCGACGCGCTTGGTGCTCGTATTGATCGATAGATCGGCGGTACGCAGGATTTGCGAAGCGCGGGCATGGCGGCGGCGCATCATCGCTTCAACACGCGCAACCAGTTCGTCAAACGCAAACGGCTTCGTCAGGTAGTCATCAGCGCCGAGCCGCAGGCCGCGTACGCGATCGCTGACTTCGCTGCGAGCCGTGAGAATGAGCACGGATGTTTCGACACCCTTTGAGCGAGCCTCTTGCAGCACGGCAAGCCCGTCCATCTCTGGCAGACCCAGATCAAGTATCGCCACGTCATATGTGGTGGTACGCAAGTGAATGAGCCCCGTGCGTCCGTTTGACACGGCATCGACCGCGTAGCCGGCAGAACGCAACCCGGCGGCGATCGACTCGCGCAAACGGTCTGAGTCTTCCATGATCAGCACACGCACGGGGCTCACCTCACAAGAGAACAGCCGGCTCAAAAGGCGAACGACAGGCTCGCACCAAACGTCAAAGAAGGATCTACGTCGCGCTTGGCGAGACGAGTGCCGCCCGCGTCGAGTAGTTCGATCTCTCCGCTGAGCGCGTAGCCTATGAACGCGCTGAGCGTGACGCTTTGCGTGGGCTGCCAATCGACTCCGAGGGCGATGTTGCCTGTGTTGTCGCGCCCGACGCCTCCCGGCACCGGGCCGTCTTTCTTGAGGCGATATTCCCCGCCCACGCCAATGCCGCCAAGGCCGGCCGAGAAGCTCAGTTCATCGGATGCGCGATAGCTGATGCCAATACCCCCGCCCGCGATGCCGGCATTGCGGGAGCCGCCAACGTTTAGCCGCCATCGCTGCTCGGAGCCGAAGGGCAATGCCCAGTCAACAGTTGGAAAAGGAAGAAACAGCGTGTTGTCTTCGAGGCGCGTCTGCGCGAAAAGCAGGAGCCCGATACTCAGTGACTCATCAAAGGTGTAGATGCCGCCGATCGCGCCGCCGTAGGTCAGTGTGTCTTCAAACTCAGCGCCATCCTCGCCTGCGCTGATCACTGTCGCAGAGGCGACAAAGGTCCAGTGGTCGTCGAAGAGAAAGGTCGCACCGAGGTTTGCGTCATAGGTGTTGATGGTCTCCCAGGGCTTTGCGCGGTTGGCAAGGATGTTGGCGTTCTTGAAGTCATACTCGAGGCGAGCGGCGCCAAGCCCAGCATTCAGCGAAAGCTGATCCGTCACTGGCGCCTCAATGCCCACCGAGGCGATCGCGAGCCAGCGAGAGACTTCGCCGCCTGTCTTTATGTCGGCAGGCAAGACATAGGCACCGCTCAGCGAAGTCGAGACACCGAGGCCCGCTTGCGCTGGCTCGAAGGATGCTTGGTCAAGGGTCTGAGGTTCCCGTGAGTTTGCAGTTGCGGCAGCCTCCGGCGCGGGCTGGCTTTGCGCCGCAGCAAATGTCGCAGCGAAGGACGGCAACAGCACGCAACCGAGCGCGGGAAGCGGCGACCGGGCGATTCGGACAAACGCATGGGGCAGCAAGTGGAGCATGATGGAATCACTTTCAAGATCGATGAAGGGGCACGACAACAACTCAGTATCGATGCGATCGACTGCTAGGCTGCTTGCAGCAACCTCACAATCACATCGACAGGAGTATCGCTCGGTGCGCGGCGAGTTGCATTACACGATCATGACGGCGTGATTGCCGTTGTTGCCAGGAATCACGCCGTGCTTCTTTACGCCGCTGCGAATCTCCTTAGGGCTTCAAGAGTCAAGGCAACCGCCGATGCGAAGGGCGTTCTCGCTCGACCCTTTCGTACGATTCAGATGCGCGAAGCTCGGCGAGTGGACACGTTCGAAGTCGCCGCGCTGCTGGTTGATCTTGAGTTGGGCGAAGAAGGGCAGGCGCAGTTTGCTTGTCTGCGTGACTCCGGAAGGTGTGGTGACCGCATCGCGGGTCCCTGACGGGGATGATGATGGCGCGGGTGCCCAGTTGACCGAGTTCGCAGGTTGGAACAGGGATCGTTGGTGGGATGATGACTTGGATTGCGACGAGGCTTTGTGGTTGCCAATCGCCGTTCCGGCCCCTTGCCCAATCGCCGTTCCGGCTCCTGGCCCAATCGCCGTTCCGGCTCCTGGCGAGGAGTGATCAACTCACGGCTGAGCGCCGCTCACGCCTGCCGCTTGTGCTTCCCAGGCTTCACTTCTGTGACGCTGTCGGTGCTCCACAGGTGCGTCAGCGGCGCAACGCCGATGATCGCGACGCCCAGCTTGTCGGCCAGGCGCACCATCTCGGCCTTCTCGAGCATGATGACCTGCCCGGCAGCGAGCGCGATGCAGCCGCCGCCATTGGCGTGCACGGTGCGCACGGTGTTGGGGCCAACCGTGGGCACGTCGCTGCGGCGATCGTGGCCGATGCGGGCGCCCTTGAGCAGCGTCCAGCCCCGGGCCTTGCAGAGGCGACCGGTGCGTTCGATCATGCGGTCGGTGCCCTCGACGGCTTCGACGCTGATGACGTCGAGCTCGCGCACCGCAAGGGCCTGCCCGATGTCCAGCCGCAGGGAGTGGGCGAGCAGGGGCCAGCCAAACTCGACGTCTGCCATTTGCCCAGCGGTGGGGGCCCGGCGCGTCATCACGCCCAGGTCGCTCAGCTCGTCAGGAATCGGCGCGGTGCTGTCGAGCAGCGTGACGCCCCAGCGGTCCAGCTCGTTCGCGACGGCGGTGAGCACGGCGTGCGAGCGCTTGTCCTTGCGGAGGTGGGTGTACCAGGCGCGGACGGCGGCAAAGTCCGGGATGTTGCGGACGACGCGCAGCGGGTCGTGCATCAGGCGGGCTTTGTCGACCTTGCCCACCATGATCGCGTGCCGCACGCCCAGGCGAGAGAGCTCTCTGCCCCAACTGCCAAGACGCAGGATGCCCACGTCGCGGAACGTGCTGCAGAGGCTGGGGAGGTTGCTCTCATACTGGCTCAGCAGGCCAAGCCCGTGCACTGGGTGCCCGGCTGCCCGCAGGTTCTTGGCGATAAGCACGGGCAAGCCACCCCCGCCCGCGATGAGCCCGATGGGCGTGGGGGGCTGGGGCACCTCAGCGAGGATCGTGACGGCGCCGACGAGAGGGTCGCGGTGGGTGTCGCTCTGCGCAGGTGCTTGGACTGGTAGTTGGGCTGGAAGCTGGGTTGGAAGTTTGGCGGGCTGGGCGGGCTGGGCCCATGACGCAGCATCGCCCCGCAGTGGGACGAGCTTGGGCGGGGTTGGGTGTTGATGGGCCGTCATGCCGCCACGATGAAGAGCATCCTTGCAAGCCGGAGAGGAGCGGGAGTCCGCCACCTTCGCGCAACGTCAACAATGCAGCTGAACCTGCGTGTTCAAGCTGAGCGTCATGCTCAGAGAAGCAGACGGTCTGCTCAACGAGCGGTTCTGACCTGCAACAGGAAGAGTAACGACTTTTCAGCGCGTGTTCCACCAATGATTGCGGGAGTTTCTTCCGGAAAGGGGTTTGGGTAGCTTTGTTTGGGTCGCGTAAGGTTATCGGTGTTGCGGTTCGCGTGCGGTGAGTTGCCGATAGCACGGGCATGGACCAGTCACTCCATCGCGATCAAGTTGAGCTTTCGGGCGCGGGAGAGGCATCGGGTGGGGCGTTGAGCGGAGCGTCGGGTGACGCGCAAGCCAGCGGCAGGCCGTTCCTCATGGTGACGTTCACGTGCGCGGGGGCGTATCAGCGCGTGTATCGCTCGCTGGATGGCACGCACTACATGGCTCGCTGCCCGAAGTGTGCGAAGACGATGCGGTTTGTCGTGGGTGCTGGGGGCACGGGGCAGCGGGCGTTTCAGGTGAGTTGTTGAGGATGAGGAGAGGGATTCGGGATTCGGGATTCGGCATTCGTGGCGTCGAGCGCGAGCTGTGTTTACCGATTCGCCGCATTCCCCAAGAGTCTGCCGCATTTCCGAATGCCGAATGGCGAATCCCGAATGCCTCGCTTGCACCACCGCGCCGCTCTCCCCCGAGACTCTCCCACCTCCAACCACCCCCCTCAACTTCCCAGCCATCGCAGCTTGGCGAGGTCGTCGATGGGCTCTTCGAAGCTGCAACTGCCGAAGGACATGGCGAATCGCTCGCGCACGTTCGCGAGTGCTCCGGTTTCGCAGAGGTGGTTCTTCCACCCGAGCACCTGCTCGCTCGCCTTGAACGCGGCGGGGTTGCTCTCGGTGAGGATCTGCTGCACGATGTCGTCACTCACGTTGTGCGTGCGGACGAGGGCGGCAGCCACAAACAGATTGAGAAAGCCGTGCATCGTGCAACTGGCACTTTCCTTCTCATAGGTCAGGCGATAGTTGCCTCGGAGCGGGTGATGGAGCCCAGCTGTCGCCTTGAAGGGCACGTCGGCGTGGTGGCAAGCACGCAGGAACGCGCTGACCTCCGCGGGCGTGGGGAAGGCGTTGCCCACGATGCCCCCGGTGCGAATCTTCGCGCCGCACATGCTGCCGCTGAGGGCAGCGATGACGCCCCGGCAGTCGGTGGTGATCGGAAACTCGAGGAAAGGAAACAGCCCCTCGGGCATCTGGTCGAGCACGTCGTCGATCTGGTCGGGCGAGGCGACCTTGATCTCGACCATGTCGACTTCGGCGAGTCCGCTGCTGTCGGTGCTGTGGCGATCGTTAAACGCGCCGATCTGCTCGAGGCCGGCCTCGATGTTGCCGGCGACGTCGGGCTCGATGAGCGCGCTGATGCGCCAGGGCTCGCCCGCGCCGTCCATCTCGCGATAGCCGCTGGTGGCGAAGGTGCCGGGCATCATGGGCCCGGCAGCTTTGGAGAGCTCGCCAAGGCGGGCTGCGGGGCAGACAAACCTGCCCAGCATCCACTCGTGCTCGCCCATGCGGGCGCGGTTGTAGTGCTCGCAGGATGCATCCATACTCAGCTTCGCGGGCGGAAACAACCCTGCGTAGTCGATCAGCTCGGAGAGCAGCGTGCGGAGCGAGTTGGCGATCATGCGTGCAGGGTAGCTTGCAACCGGGTGACCCTGCGCCGTATTGTCCGCCTGCCCAGAAGGAACCGCTTTCATGCAGTATGACATCATCGCCATCGACCTCGACGGCACGCTGCTTGGACCCACGAGCACGGTGTCGGCGCGCAATCGCGACGCGG
The DNA here is from genome assembly GCA_027487735.1 of Planctomycetaceae bacterium. Classification (GTDB taxonomy): domain Bacteria; phylum Planctomycetota; class Phycisphaerae; order Phycisphaerales; family UBA1924; genus BJHL01. The sequence goes on from JAIYDA010000124.1 coordinate 32,742, forward strand.
TGCAGCGGGCCCGCGAGGTGGGCGCACGCGTCATCATCTGCACGGGGCGCGGGCTTGCCGAGGCGCGGGTAGGCATCGAGGGGATTCGGCAGCGCGACCCGGTGGTGGTCGCGGGGGGCTCGATCACCGCGGATCCGGTGTCGGGGCGCACGCTCCATCGCGCGACGATGGAGCGCGACTTGGTGCGCGAGGGTGTTGCCACGCTGCACGCGCACGGGCATGCTGCCCTCGTGCTGAAGGACCGTGCGGATGCGGGGTATGACTATCTCGTGGTGCACGGCGAGCGCCGCCTGCCGCTCGACCCCGTGACGCGGTGGTGGTTTGAGACGATGGGTGTGCACGTGCGCGCGATCGACGTGCTGGAAGAAGACCCGCACCCGGAGCACACGGTGCGCATCGGCGTGTGTGCACCCTCGCACACGCTGGAGGAGATGGAGCGGTCGCTGCGGTCGCAGCTTGGTGGGCGTGCGGTGCTGCACAACTTTCCGGCGGTGGTTGCGCCAGCGAGCGCGAGCCGGGTCGCGGGCCAGACCATGCACGTGCTGGAAGTGTTTGACGCGCAGGCGACCAAGTGGCGCGCGATCGAGCGCTTGGCGAAGGACTGGGGCGTGCCCGCGCAGCGCATCATGGCGATTGGCGATGAGATTAACGATCTCGACATGGTCCGCAACGCCGGGCTGGGCGTGGCGATGGGCAACGCCGTCGCGCCGGTGCGCGATGTTGCCCGCAAGCACACCGCCCGGCACGACGAGGACGGGGTGGCACTGGCGATCGAAGCGGCCTTGCGCGGGGAGTGGTGAAGGTCGGCGGAGGCCTTGTTTGCTTGTTGATTCGGGGCCTATCTCGCGTCGGTTCTTGGGCTTGCTGCTCTTTGGCGACTTGTCACGCCTAAAATGGCCCTTTCCAGACCATGCAAGCCCCCTCAGGACCCGCCATGACCGCCACGGCCACGACGAACGCCACCGCCGCGCACGCCACCGACGTGCCCCGCAACCCCACCATCCGCAACGTCGCGATCATCGCGCACGTCGACCATGGCAAGACCACGCTCGTCGACAACCTGCTGAAGCAGAGCGGCAACTTCCGTGCTGGCGAGCTGGAGAAGCTCGAGGGCGGGCAGCACAGCCTCATCATGGACAGCAACCCGCTCGAGCGTGAGCGCGGCATCACGATCCTTGCCAAGAACTGCGCCGTCATGTATCACGCGCTCGACGGCAAGGACTATCGCATCAACATCCTCGACACCCCGGGCCACGCCGACTTTGGTGGCGAGGTGGAGCGAGTGCTCCGCATGGCCGACGGCGTGATGCTGCTCGTGGACAGTAGCGAGGGCGTGATGCCGCAGACCAAGTTCGTGCTGGGCAAGGCCCTGGAGCTGGGCCTGAAGCCCGTGGTGATCGTGAACAAGGTCGATCGTCAGGACCAGCGCGTGGATGGCGTGATGAACGAGGTGTTCGACCTGCTGGTGGACTTGGGGCAGGACGAGCTGGCGATGGATTTCCCGGTGCTCTATGCCGTTGGTCGCGATGGCTGGTGCAGCAACAAGTGGCCTCTGCCCGATCCTCGGCCCACGAACCTGCGCGACGCCTTCGAGGCGATCGTGAAGTACGTTCCGCCGCCGCCCGCCGACACGAGCAAGCCTCTGCAGGTGCTGGTCACGAACATCGACTATAACGATTACGTGGGCCGCATCGGCATCGGGCGCGTGTTCAGCGGGCGCGTGAAGGCCGGGCAGCAGGTGGCGGTCATCAAGCGCGATGGCAGCAAGGTGACGACGCGCGTCGGGCAGTTGCTCCAGTTTGTGGGCCTGCGCCGCGAAGAGGTCGACAGCGTCGAGGCGGGGGACCTCTGTGCGCTCGTGGGCCTGGAGAGCGTGGACATTGGCGACACCGTCGCCGACCCGCTTGAACCCGTGCAGCTTCCGCCCCTGAAGGTGGAAGAGCCCACGATGACGATGCTCTTCCGCATCAACGACTCACCGTTTGCGGGGCAGGAGGGTGAATACGTCACGAGCCGGCAGATTCGCGAGCGCCTGAACAAGGAGCTGCAGCGCAACCCCTCGATGCGCGTGGACCAGGGGCGCAGCGCCGACGAGTTCATGGTGAGCGGTCGCGGCGTGCTGAGCCTGGGCATTCTGATCGAGAACATGCGTCGCGAGGGCTTTGAGCTCTCGGTGGGCAAGCCCGAGGTCATCGTGAAGGTGATCGATGGCGTGGAGCACGAGCCCATGGAAGAGCTCGTGATCGACACGCCCAACGAGTGCATGGGCGGCGTGATGGAGCTGGTGGGCAGCCGCCGCGGCATCATGAAGAAGATGGAGCCCCGCGGCAGCGCGGTGACGCACCTTGCGTTCGAGATTCCCAGCCGCAGCCTCATTGGCCTGCGCGGGCGCATCCTGACCGCAAGCCAGGGCCAGGCGCTCATGCACCACAGCTTCATTCGCTTCGAGCCCGTGGGCGGTGACATTCCGCGTCGCAAGGCGGGGGTGCTCATCAGCCTCGAGACCGGCGCGGTGACGACCTATGCCCTGAAGGAGCTCGCGGAGCGCGGCGTGATGTTCGTCGAGCCCGGGGACAAGGTCTACAGCGGGCTCATCGCGGGCGAGCACAACCGCGACAACGACCTGACGATCAACGTCACGCGCCTCAAGCACCTGGACAACATGCGTGCCGCGAGCAAGGAAGCAACGGTGGTGCTCAAGGCCCCGCGCAAGCTCAGCCTCGAGAACGCGCTGGAGTACATCGAGGACGACGAGTACGTCGAGGTGACGCCCAAGAGCATTCGCCTGCGCAAGAAGCTGCTGAACGAGAACGATCGCAAGCGGGCAGCGCGCGAGTCGTAAGCCAGCGCGTCGGCATCGAGGCGGGTCTTTCTTGCTCAATCTCGCTACGTGCGTTGCGCCGCAGGCGCGGCCCGCCGCATCGCCTCGCGCACGCGTGCCTGGGCCTGCTTGGCGCGCGAGGCAAAGTCGGGCGCAACGTCGGGCCCGTAGGCCCGTTCATACAGCAGTTCCGTGGCTTCGAGCAGCGCGGGCTCTCGCGCGAGCGTGGGCACTGCCAGCACATGGGCGCGCAGGGGCGTCGAGGCGGGCTTGGCAGCACCCAGCTTGGCGCACATCGCGAGCACCTGCCCATAGAGGGCTCTTCCGGAGGGGTCGCTCGAGAAGGCGTGCTCGGCATCGAGCAGCGCGCGGCCTGGCACCCAGAACCTGAGCAAGCGGCTGATGACGAACACGAGCAGCGCAACGCCCATCGCGCCCAGGGCGATACGCATCGCCCACAAGCTCGCGGTGCGCATCTGCCTGCGCCACTGGGAGAGGTCGCTCGATGCGGGCGAGCCGCCCTGCATCGAGGAGATCCACCGCCCCGGCGCGCCGCCCCAGAGCTCGCTCTGGCGGCGCTGGTCAAAGCCCACGACTGCGCTGTTCCACGCGCCCTCCGCGCTGCGCACCCAGCGCACGAGCGAGTCGAAGATGCCGCCCTGGCGCGTTGCAAGGAACTCCTCGCTCGCGAGGGGCGTGCCGTCGTACACCGCCCAGCGCCCGGGCTCGATCTCCGCCTCGACCCACGCGTGGGCGTCGCTGCGGCGCACGGTGTAGAGGCCGCTCTCGGGGTCGTACTCGCTGGTGAGGTAGCCCGCGATCACGCGGGCATCGATGCCCACGCTGCGGCAGAGCGCGGCAAGGGCACTCGCGAAGAACTCGCAGTGGGCCGCTGGGCGAGCGGTGAGAAACCACGTGATCGCCTGGTTGCTCGCGGGCGTGGGCGTGTCGAGCGTGTACGAGAACTCGGTCTGCAAAAATGTCTCGAACGTGCGCACGACGCGTGCGTCGTCACGGGCTGGTCGCAGCGCGGGGTCGGGCTCGAGCTGGGCACGGGCAAGAATCTCGCGCGCGATCGGCTGCACGCCTGGCTCTTCGGAGAAGGTGACCTCGCCTCGCAGCGAGCGCTTGGGCGAGACAACCACCGACGCGCTGCTGACCACCTCGTACGTGAGCGATTGCCTGGGCTGGCTCAGCATGAGCATGCCCGTGTTGCGGTTGTGCGCCACCTGCTGCGTCTCGGGCAGGCGCAGCGAGATGGGCCTCGCAAGCGCGATGAGCACGCCGTTGCTGCCCGTGAGGTTCGAGACGCGCTGCACCACGCGGTCGGTCGCGCCAGCGGCATCGACATCGCGCAGGTTGTAGAGCTGATCGGCATCGGGGATGAAGAGGGAGTCGCCCTGGCGATTATCGAAGATGGACCATTGCCCAAGCTCGTACTTCGTCATCGCGAGCGCCCGCAGATACTGGGGCAGGTCGAGCCCGCCGACGCTTCTGCCCTGGGCGTCTTCGATGCGAATCCGCGCGACGACCTCGCGTGATTGGCTGATGAGTCCGCCCGCGTTGAGGTTCACGCTGCTGGAGAGGCCCGACATGCGCCGCGCCGCACCGAAGTTGCCCAGCAAGTTCGAGATGTTGCTGCGCGGCATCGTGATGAAGATGCCGATGATGATGGGCGTGGCGGCAAGCAGCGTGACCAGCGCGAGCGTGGCGAGCGGGCGGAAGGGGGATCGCGTGGCGCGGCGCGTGATGGCTGCGCCCGCCGCCCTGGGCTGGGCCTGCTTGGTGGCGTGCTCGATGAGCGAGGGCACCACGGTGTGCAGCAGCATGGCCCCAAGCAGTGCGAGCGGAATCTGCAGCACCAGCAAGAAGCCCACCGCGAACGTGTTGTCGTTCAGCGTGCTGCCCACCGTGAGAAAGACCGCCATCGTGAGGATCTGGCCATAGTCCGAGCGGTCGCGCCGCTCCCACAGCTTCAGCACGAGCACCACCGCAAGCAGCGACAAGAACGCCGTCACCGCCGCGTCGCCCGCTCGCGCCCGCCAGATGGCCCAGGGCACCGCGAGCAGCAGCAGCACGTTCACAGCAACCCGGGGCAGACCGGGGAGCGTTGCCTGCTTTGCGCGATCAAACTCGATTGCGCTCTTCAGCCGCCCTTCCGTCACCCACCAACCAGCGATCGCGAGCAGCAAGAGCAGCACCGACCATCCGCTCGTGTCTTCGGCGGCGCCATACGCCACGATGCCCACGCACGCCGACGCGAGCATGACCCATCGCAAAGGGCGAAGCAGTGTCATCGCGTGCCTCCTGCGCTCTGTGGCACAAACAGCGACCGTGCAGCGTCCTTCGCTTTGCCCGCAAGCTCAGCGAGCAGGCTGCCGAGGAAGTTGGTCGTCAGGCCCGTCGCGCCCGCGTCGCTCTGCTCCAGCGTTGCGGGCGAGGCACGCAGGGCCGCACGCAGCGTCGGGTCGGCAGTGCTCAGGATCGCGGTCTCGGCGGGCGGCATGCCCGATGGTGCCATGCCGCACACCCACACCAGCCGCCCGCGCGGCAGTTGCGAGACATTCGCCGCTTGCGTGTGCTCGCTCGCCACCAGCAGCGCGAGCGTGTCGAGCATGCTGGGCACGCTGCCAAGCCCTCGGCAGAGGGGCACGAGCACATCGCCCGCTGCGTTCCGCACGCCCACCTCGTGCCCTTGCTCGAGCAGCCGCTCGCACACGCTGGCACCGATGGCGATCACCTCTTCCATGCTCTCTGCCGCTGTGCTGTCGTCTGGTTGCTCGGAGCCTGCACGCACCGTGCTCGCGATGTCGAGCACCACCCAGGTGCGTTCGCCCGGTGGCGTGTTTGAGGCGCGCACGATGGGCGTGTTCGCCCGAGCCGTCGCTCGCCAGGCGATGCTGCGCGGGCTGTCCCCCGCCTGATACTCGCGCAGGGCGAAGAACTCTGTGCCCGTGCGGCTCTGCCTGCCCCCGCCCCGCTCATCGCCCGTTGGTGCTGCTGCGCCGATCGTCAGGGGCAACTGCACGCGCGCGGGGCGAATCGTCACGCCGTCCTGCTGCGCAAAGGTCACGCTCTTTCGCGTGAGCCCGAGTGGGAACGCGCTGCTGGCACGCATGGGCGTGAAGGCATATCGCCCACGCTTGCGCGGCACGATGGTGGCTTCTGCCGTCGCCTTGCCGCGCGGGCCCACCCGCGCCACGCTGGCGCGCACGCTGCCCAGCCCATCTTCGGCCGTGCCCTCAAAGCTCGCGCCGAGCGCGCTGGTGGCTTTGGGCAGCTCCTCGATGAGGAGCCCGCACACGGGAATCGCGCGGGCCTTGTTCTCCACGCTGTATCGCACCACCGCACGCTCGCCCACGCGCATCGCGGCTGGCTGCTCGCGCGTGAGGCGAAGGCCCATCATGCCCCAGCCGCTGATGATGCCGCTGAGCAGCATGCCCGCAACCGCTGCGCCGAAGACGACAAACAGCAGGTTGTTCTGCCCGTTGATGGCGCCGATGACGAGCACCAGCGTGGTGATGGCATACGCCGCACCCCCCGCACCGAAGTGGTATCGCCTTGCGATGACCACCGACGAGCCGAAAGGGGCGACGAGCTGCGTCCGCAGCCAGCGCTTCCAGAGTGGTGGGGTGGTGGTGGTCTGCATCGGGTGGCGCACGGGGCGGCGGAAGGCGGACACAGGGTTGTACGCTCCGTGCGGGGTGTGGGTTGGCGTGTCAACGTATGATTCCGCGATGGCTCACGTCGGATTGCAATCAAACGCGGTCTTTGATCGCATGGAGGCTGCGGTGGAGCTTGTTCGCGCTCGCCTGGTGCGTGCCACGGCTGCCTTGCGCGCGGGCAACGTCCCGTACGCGGTGATTGGTGGGCACGCCGTCGCGGCGTGGGTGGCAACCGTGGATGTCGAGGCAGTTCGCAACACCAAGGACGTTGATGTGCTCGTGGAGCGAGCCGACCTTCCCCGGTGCATCCAGGCGCTCGCGCAGGCGGGCTTCGTGCACCGTCATGCGGCAGGTCTGGATGTGTTTCTCGATGGTCCGACAGGCAGCCCGCGCTCCGGCGTGCACCTTGCGTTCGCGAACGAGACCGTCCGACCGGGGGAACCCCTGCCCAACCCCGCTGTTGAGGACGCCCGCGACTTTGGCGACATCCGCGTGCTCGAACTGCGAGCACTCGTGCAGATCAAACTCACCGCGTTTCGCGATAAGGACCGCACGCACCTGCGCGACCTGCTGGATGTCGGGCTCGTCGACGCTGGCTGGGTTGCGACGTTGCCACCGCCCCTCGGGGCCCGACTGCAATCGCTCATCGAGACCCCGAACGGCTAGCCCTGTCAGCGACGCTATCGGCGGCTTCATCGCGACTACCACTCCGGCCCGCCGCTATACCTTCCGTACACATCCGCCATCGCCTGCACCATCTCCCCCAGCGTGCAGTTCGCCAGCGCGCCATCGATCAGTGCCGGCATCACGTTCGTCGGGTGCAGGCCAGCCGCGTTCTTGTCGCCCTGCACGCTCAGCTCGCGCGGCATGCCGGGCAGGTCGTGCTGCAGCACAATCGCCTTGCCGCGGCAGGCATCGCGGATGTTGTCCAGGGCCTTGGCAACCTTGCTCGCGTCGCGCTTTGCCTTGAAGGCCCGCAGCCGCTCCACCTGCCGCACCTCGACCTCGTGCGGAATCATCAGGATGTCGATCGGGCGCTTCTCGTCGCTCTCGGTGTAGGCGTTCAGCCCCACGATGATGCGGTCCCCCGCCTCGCACTCTTCGCTGTATCGGTAGCTCGCCTCGGCGATGCTGCGCCGGAAGTAACCCTTGTTGATGCCCGAGATCGCCGAGCGACCAAAGCTGGTGCGGCGCTCGTACGCGCGGTGCCTTGTCAGATCGCTCACGTGCGGAGCCTTGCCCGGCGTGCTCGTCTTCCAATCGGTATAGCTGCCCATGCGGTCGATCTCATCGATCAGGTCCAGGGCTTCCTGCTCCATCTTGTCGGTCAGGGTTTCAACAAACCAGCTGCCTCCCAGCGGGTCGGTCACGCGCGTCACGCCCGTCTCGTGCGCCAGAATCTGCTGCGTGCGGAGCGCGACGGTCACGGCTTGCTCGGTGGGCAGGCCCAGGGTTTCGTCCATGCTGTCGGTGTGCAGGCTCTGGCAGCCTCCCAGCACAGCAGCCATCGCCTGATAGGCAACACGCACGATGTTGTTGAGCGGCTGCTGCTCGGTCAGGCTGCAACCCGCGGTCTGCACGTGGGTGCGCATGAAGAGGCTGCGCTCGCTCTTGGCCCCATAGCGCTGCCGCATCACGCGCGCCCAGATGCGCCGGGCGGCCCGCAGCTTGCAGACCTCTTCAAAGAACTCGTTGTGGCTGTTGAAGAAGAACGAAAGGCGCGGCGCGAACTCGTCCAGGTCCATCCCGCGTTCCATGCACGCCTCGACGTACTCCATGCCGTCGCGCAAGGTGAAGGCGAGCTCCTGCGGGCCCGTGCTGCCCGCCTCGCGGATGTGGTAGCCGCTGATGCTCACGCTGTTCCAGCGCTGCACGAACTTGCTCTGGAACTCGATGGTGTCGACCACGAGCTTGACGCTGGGCTCGGGCGGATAGATGAACTCGTTCTGGCTGTGGAACTCTTTCAGAATGTCGTTCTGCAGCGTCCCGCCCAGCGTGTTCCACGCGATGTTGCGCTGCAAGGCCATGCCCAGATACATCGCCCAGATCACGGCAGCGGGCCCGTTGATCGTCTGGCTCACTGTCACGTTGCCCACCGGAATGTCGGCGTAGAGCCTGTGCATGTCCTCGATGGTGTCGATCGCAACGCCGCACTTGCCCACCTCGCCCGCACACAGCTCATCGTCGCTGTCGCGCCCCATGAGCGTGGGCAGGTCGAAGGCGGTGCTCAGGCCCGTGTTCGCGCTCGTGCCCTTCGCGGCACCGAGCAAATACTTGAATCGCTGGTTGGTGTCCTCCGCGCTGCCAAAGCCCGCGAACTGACGCATCGTCCAAAGCCGCGTGCGATACCCCTGCGGAAAGAGGCCTCGCGTGAAGGGATATTGCCCTGCGGGGGGCAGGTCGCGATCGAGGTTGCGCAGGCTTTCGGGCTCAACAAAGGCCTGCTGCACGGGCCCATACGTCGGGTCGAGCACGATGCCGCTGATGCTCACGCTGTGCGGATCAATCGCGGGCGTGCTGGGGGAGAGCGTGGTCGTCAGCGTGCTGGTGGAATGCTGGGAGGGCGTGCCTTGCTTGCTCATGCCAAATGATACGGGCGAAGCTGCCGCTGGCTCGGACAGGGCGGGTCACCCCAGCCCGAAAAAACTCACCGCTTCACCGCCACCAGCTCATACACAGGCGGCAACTGGATGAAGCTGCCTGGGTCGTTGCTCGCCTCGTGCCAGGCAGCGAAGAACTTATCCGAGTCATCTTGCGAGATGAAGCCCGTCTCCACCAGCTTGTGCACGAAGTTCGCAAAGAAGCTCGTGGGCCAGTGCCACAGCGTGGTGCCCGGGCGCGCGATCCGCTGCACCACGTCCAGATGCGTCACGTCGAAGCCCTGCTTCGCGAGGATGCTGGGCAGCTTGCCCATCACGTCGGTGTCGCCACCCCGGCTGCGCCAGCTTGCGGCGACGGCGTTGATGACCTTGCTGAAGGCCTCGCGCCGCGGCGCGAGCGTCATGCAGCGCTCGTAGTTGAAGTAGTCTTGCACCACGAGCTTGCCGCCCGTCTTGAGCAAAGGCGCAAGGCTGCGCACCACCGCCTCGGGGTCGTTCACGAAGCAGAAGGTCCAGCGGGCGTAGGCCACGTCGATGGTGCCCTTGCCGTCCGGGCCCTTGCCGTCCTCGATGCATTCGTTCAGTTGCTGCACATCGCCCAGCACGCGGTTGATGTTCTGGAGGCCCCGGCTGCTGGCGTGGTCGCGAAGCTGCTTGAGAAACGCCGCGCTCTCGTCAACAGCAATCACCCGCCCGCCCTGGCCCACGATCTGCGCGAGGTCGATGGCGGCATGCCCGGGCCCGCAGCCCAAATCGAGCACCACGTGCCCGGGCTGAATGCCCGCAAGCTCCCACAGGCGATGGGTGTGCCCGCTCCAGAGGCGGTGCTGCAAGCCCAGTCGCTGGGCCTCGTCCAGCCCCGTGCCAAGCACGTAGGCGTGCGCGTCGCTGCTCTGCGCAGGCGGGATGGAGGGCTTGGGGAGGTTGTGCAAAGTGCTCGAACTCATGGGGATCGACCTTAGGGAGCGAGGCGTGCATGGACGAGTTCCGCCATCCTTGGCAACTGTGCTCGCCACACGCGCTCGCTCTGCATGCGCTTCGTGCAATATTCGCATTGGGTTCACACGATCTGCACGAATATTCCCAACTCCATGCGTGATAACGCGCGGCGCGGGGTGGCGCATGCGGCGTGCGCGCGCTAAACTCCGGACATTCCGCACAACCGTGCGCACAATCGCTCCGCACGGATGTGCGCACAGATGTTCGCGCTCCCACGGTGCATCCGCTGAACACGCCCGCCTCAACTCCCGCTTCAGAGATATCTCGCAGCATCGCCACGCGCGCCCAGGGGGTGCTCGCCCGCGTTGCCCTGCTGGGGTTTCCGCCTGCGCTGCTGTCGCACTATCCGCCCGCGATTCGTCCGCTCATCGCCCTCGAGGGGACCGGCGCCCTGCTGCTCACCGTCGCCCGCGCCACGATCGAGGGCTCGATCCTCGCGGTCTTTGCCAAGCACGCCTTCACGGGTCACGTGGGCAGTTGGCAGCTCAATCTGCTCGTGGGCCTCATCGGCGCCGCGGCGGAGCTGGCAAACATCCTGAGCTTCTTCTGGAGCGGGCTGAGCCAGGGCAAGTCGAAGAAGCCGCTCATCGCGGGCATGCTCTGCATGATGATGCTCTGCGCTTTGCTCATCGCGGCGATCCCATCGGGACGCGATGCGGGACCGCTGGGGTTGTGGCTCCTGCTGGGCATCGCGCTCGTCGGGCGAGTCTGCTGGTCGGGATACATCACGCTGCGACCCACCATCTGGCGCGCGAACTACCCCGCGAGCTCGCGCGTGCGCATCGTGGGGCTGGTCAGCGGCATCGAGGTGCTGGTCATCGCGATCGTCGGCGCGGGCATGAGCTTCTTGATGGACAAGAACGCCGATGCCTTTCGCGTCATCCTGCCCCTCGCGGCGATGGTGGGGCTGCTGGGGGTGCTGTGCATCACGCGCCTGCCCATTCGCAAGGAGGCGTCGCTCATCGCGGGCGAGCGCAGCCACAAGGACGCAGCGATGAAGCCCTGGCAGGGTCCGCTCGTGGTGCTGCGCGTGCTGAAGGCCGACCGCTGGTATGCCCAGTTCATGCTCTGGATGTTCGTGCTGGGGTTCGCGAATCTCATGGTGACGCCCACGCTGGTCATCAGCCTGAAGGAGGAGCTCGCCTTCACGCAGTTTCAGAGCGTGATGGTCGTTTCGAGCGTGCCGCTGCTGGTCACGGTGCTCAGCATCCCGCTCTGGCGCGCGTTCCTCGATCGCTCGCACGTCGTGCACTTCCGCGCGATCCACGGCTGGGTGTTTGTGCTCGCCAGCGTGTTCTACACCATCGGCGCAATCACCGACGACGCGCCGTGGTACTTCGTTGGCGCCGCCTGCATGGGCGTTGGCTTTGGGGGCGGCAGCATGGCCTGGAACCTCGGCCACGTGGACTTTGCCCGCCCCAGCGAGACCAGCCGCTACATGGCGACGCACGTGACGCTCAACGGCATCCGCGGGCTCATCGCGCCGATCTTCGTCACCACCAGCTACGAGGCCCTGAAGGCTGCGGGCAAGGACGCGCACCTGTGGGTGCAGGTTGCGGGGCTGATGCTGAGCGTGGTGGGGGCGCTGGGGTTTGTGCACCTGCGATGGCGCATGGGCACCTTGGCAGCGCAGAAGGGCCCGCGATAAGCGACGCGGTGGTGGGTGCGTCACTCCATCGCGCGGGCGATCCACCCACCCGCGAGCACCACGTCGGGCGATTCCTCCGCATAGAGCACCACCGCTTGCCCCGGCGCCACCGCGGTCTGCGGCTCATCAAACACCACGCCAAAGCTGCCCACGCGCCCGCTGGGGCTCGGCGCGCTCTCGTCGGGAGGCACCACGCGGGCCGAAGCGCGCGCGGGGGGCGTGTTGTAGCGATACTTCGCAAAGACGCGGATCTCGCCTGCGGGGGGCTCGCAAAGCCAGTTTGCCTCGTGCGCCACGCACTGCGTGCTGCGCAGCAGCGAGCCATCGCCCACCACCACCGTGTTGGTCGCAGCGTCCTTGCTCGTGACATATACGCGATCGCCCAGCGCCACGCCCAGGCCCCGGCGCTGACCGATCGTGAAGTGGTGCTGCCCCTGGTGCGTGCCCAGCACGTTGCCCTGGGCATCGACGATTGCGCCTTCCCGCCTCAGCTCGGGTCGCACGCGCTCCACCAGCCCCGCGTAGTCGTTGTCGGGCACAAAGCAGATCTCCTGGCTGTCGGGCTTGTCGAACACGGGCAAGCCAAACTCACGGGCAAGCTCGCGGATCTGCGTCTTGTGCATGTGTCCGATGGGGAGCATCATCTTGCCAAGCTGCGCACGCGGCACGCCAAACAGCACGTAGCTCTGGTCCTTGCTGGCATCCACGCCCCGGAGCAACGCGGGCGCGCCCGCATGCTCTCCGATGCGGGCGTAGTGCCCGCTCGCGACAAACTCCGCGCCGATCTGCTGGGCATACTCGTGCAGCTTGCCGAACTTCAGCCAGTCGTTGCAGCGCACGCAGGGGTTGGGCGTGCGCCCCTGCGCATACTCATCGACGAAGTAGTTGATGATGCGTCCAAAGTCCTTCTTGAAGTTGCACACATAAAAGGGCACGCCAAGCTGCCCCGCCACCACGCGGGCGTCGTTCGCGTCGTTGATGCTGCAGCACCCCTGGTGCCCGATCTTGGGCTGCGCTTGCAACGTGCCCTTTGCGCCGGCCCCGAATACGCCAGCCCCCCCACGCGCCTGGGCCAACGACACGCGCTTCTCGCTGCTCGCTTGCAAAGCAACCGCGTGTTCTGCTTCCGCAGGCGTCATCAGCGTGTCGAGCGTCTCGCCCGGCGAACCCAAACGCATGAAACACCCGACCACGTCGTACCCCTCGCGCAGCAGCAACGCCGCAGCAACGGAGGAATCGACGCCGCCGCTCATGGCGACGAGGACTTTGGGGCGAGAGGGCATGTCAGAAGAATACGGAGACGGGGAAACGAATGTGTGAAGCGGGCCGGATGGCTCGCGTCTCCGACCCTAGCGTCGGGGCGGGGTGACGACGGGCATGACGCTGGAATCCGATTCTGCGGGCGTTTTCAAATGGTCAAATTCTCAAATGGTCAAAAAGAGCCTTCGCCCGCTTTGCCCCCTTAGCCCATTTGAGAGTTTGACTATTTGACCATTTTGCCCCCCCCTCACCCCGGCAACGCCCCAAAGCTCGTCACCCCCATCGGCTCGCGCGTCCAAAACGGCTCTGCAGTTTGCGTGCGGATGCGGCTGCCCATGTAGCGGTCCTCGGCGGCGAGTAAGCTGGGCAGGTCGGCGTTGGGCTTGGCAAGGCCTGGGCGGGGGCCAAACTGCGAGGCGTACGCGAGGACCGACGCGATCTTCTTGTCGCTGAAACCCGTGGTGTCGAACAAGAAGTGCGGGCTGGGCACTTGTCGCAGATGTGAGCAGTAGTAGTAAAAGACCCACGCGGGGTAGATGGGCGGACCAATGCTGGTGTGGCCCGGGGGCACGGGCATGTCGATCTTCGTGAGCTTCGCGTCAAAGCGCGCATCCTCGGCGATGCGAGTGACGGCGAGATGGTCGGGGTGCGCGTCTTGCGGGTAGGGCATGAAGAGGATGTGGGCCTGGTGGGCGCGAATGACGCCCGCGACCTTGTGGCGGGCCTCGATGCTGTGCTGCACGGTGCGGTTGGGCAGATCAAGCAGCAGGCGCGAGAGCTTGCCGCCGCGGGCCTGGGCCTCGGCACTGGGCTGCAGCGCAGCGAGTGCGGCCTGTGCCTCGATGAGGCGCGAGGCGCGATCGCCAAAGGGCGTGGGGCTGCCGTCGGTCATGTCCAGCAGCAGCACGTTGTGGCCTTGCTCGGCGAGGGCGGCGATGGTGCCACCCATGCCGATCTCCTGGTCGTCGGGGTGGGGGCCAATGACGAGGACGTTGGGCTTGGTGGGCATGGGCGCAACTGGCGAGTGGGGGAGTGGGCGAGCAGAGAAAGGGCGCGGGACTGCAAGGCGCTGGGGGCGATCACGGGTTACTTCACTTCGGGAACGATCGCGACAAGGCCCAGCAGCTGGCTGCCATCATCCCACTGCACGAGCACCACGGGGTCGGGTCGCTGCGTGCTGAAGAAGCCGCCCGCGCGGAAGGTGTCGCCCAGGTCATCGCGGAACTCGCGCAGGTCCAGCGAGAGCGACTGGCCCGGAGCGAGGCCATCGACCGCGCGCGAGAAGCGCATGTTGAGCCAGAGGCGGCCTGCGGGGAAAGCGCGGCTGGATGTATTCGTGAGGGCGATGTGCGTGGTGTCGCGCCGCACTTGCACGTCCAGCGTCTCGCCCCGGGGCATGGCCTGCGGATAGACCGGGCCCGCGATGCGCTGCGGCGCGGCGCACGCGCTGAGCAGCGAGGCACCAACGCAGGCGAGGGCGAGGGGATGGCGGAAGGGTGTGGGCAAGGGCGGGGCTTTGAGGCGAGCGAGGGGAGGGTCGGAAAGAGAGGCCAGGCGCGGTTGCAAGGCACTTAGCCGACGGCGGCGCAGACTTTCTGTGCGGCGTCGGTCAGGTCCTTCGCGGCTTGCATGGTGGGCACCTTGCTGCGGGCATCGTCGAGGAGCTTGCGGCCCGCATCAACGTTCGTGCCCTCAAGGCGAACCACCAAGGGCACCTTGAACCCGATGGAGCCGTCGGCATTCTTGTGCTTGGTCGCGGCGTTGATGATGCCCTGGGCGATGACGTCGCACCGCATGATGCCGCCGAAGATGTTCACGAGCACGCCCTTGACCTGCGCGTCGCTGAGGATGATGCTGAAGGCCTCGGTCACGGCTTCTTCGGTTGCGCCGCCGCCCACATCGAGGAAGTTCGCGGGCTCGCCGCCGTGGAGCTTGATGATGTCCATCGTGGCCATCGCGAGGCCCGCGCCGTTCACGAGGCAGCCGATGTTGCCGTCGAGGGCGATATAGGTGAGGCCAAACTTGCTGGCCCGCTGCTCCGCGGGGTTTTCCTCCGCAGGGTCGGCGAGGGCGGCAACGTCCTTGTGGCGGAACAGGCCGTTCTCGTCGAAGTTGAACTTTGCGTCGATCGCGAGCACCTGCGGCTCGCCCCCGCTGCTGGCGATGACGAGGGGGTTGATCTCAGCGAGGCTGCAATCCTTCTCGATGTAGAGCTTGCTCAGCTTCATCATCACGTCGGCAGCTTGCGAAGCGAGCTTGCCCGTGAGCCCGAGGCGATACGCGATTTCGCGCGCTTGGAAACCTTGCAGGCCCAGCAGCGGGTGCAGAGGCTCCTTGATGATCGCATCGGGGCGGTCGTGGGCGATCTGCTCGATCTCGACGCCACCCTCGCGGCTGGCGATAAGGATGTTGCGGCGCGTGGTGCGGTCGGTGGTGATGGCGAGGTAAAACTCTTCCTTGCCGCCCCCCTTGCGGTCGGCGATGTCGACACCGCTGGCGATGAGCAGGCGCGTCACCTCCAAGCCTTCGGGCGGGGTCTGCGGGCTCACCATGCGGTTGCTGAGCATGAAGCGAGCGGCGGTGGTGGCCTCGTCGGCGGTCTTCACGAGCTTGACAAAGCCCGCCTTGCCACGCCCGCCCGCGTGCACCTGGGCCTTCACGACCGCGAGGGGCAGCATCTGGTTGGCGGTGACAGCCTTGAAGGCACCGGCAGCGTCGTCGACGCTGGTGATCATCTTGCCCGGGGGCACAGGGATGCCAAAGGAGGCGAGCAGATCGCGTGCTTGGTACTCGTGGATCTTCATGGGAGCGAGCGTAGGAGGGAAGCGCAACCCGGCGCGGGCTGGGACCGATGGGTTTGCGTCAACCCTTGTCGGTTGCGCGTGGGGGCGAGAGCTTTGCCCTCAGCACCAGCAGCAGCCATTGCCTGCAAGCGTCGCTGCGCAGGACAGCGAGCAGGTGGGGCTTTTTCGACCAATGCTGCGTGTAGTGGGCGATGAAGCCAGTGATAAGTGCGTCGACGTTCGCAAACGACGCACTCGATCGGTGGCGATTGGTCCAGGCACCGATCGCTCCGGCGAAGCTCCCTTGCAAGGACCGGTCTTCGCCGAACAGCTGCTTGCGGAGGTCGTCGGCACTTGGGGCGGACCGAGGAGCGACCGTGCGCTGCACGAAGAGCAAGCTCACGGTCTCATGCTTGTATGCGATGGAAGCGGTGTTGCTCAGGGCCGCATCGGACGTGACGAGCGCCCGCTGATGCTCGCCCTTGGCGTCGGCGACGAGCGGTTCCCCCGTGCTTGATCGCCGAAAGTCGACGCGGTCTTGCCGGATGAACACCACCTCGGCACCGCTGAGCCCAAGCGCCGACGCATGGGCGGTCATCGCCTGGCAAACAACCCAGGGCGAGATGCCGGCTGCCTTCGCCACCGCAGCGATCTCGCGCTCTGTCGCGGGCAAATGCGGAAGACGCACACGCAGAATGCCGCGGGGGATCAGGAGGTCCGCAGCGATCGCATCCACGACTCGCTCTTCTGCCAGATCGTTGACGAAGGGGCCTGCACTGGGCCAAGGAACGTGCGTCGGGCTCGTCGCAGGGTTCGGCGCGTTCAGGATGCGAAGAACGTGTGCAACCTCGTGCGCGAGCGTAAATCGCTGACGCACGCGTGGAGATCGGGAGTTGATCGTGATCCGCGTGTTGCCGCTCGCGCAGTTGTGAACGCACCAACCTTCGGTACCGACGCATGCCGCGTACCGCACGCTCATACCGAGCGTTTCGCAAAGCGCCTCCGGGCCCGCAGGGAAGTGCTGCTCCGCAAGAGCAAAGGCCTCTTCAAGCGACACACGCCTCATGTCGTGCGGATTCCGAGCGCTGCATTGATGTCTTCGAGCAACAGGCGAAGCGTTGCCTCGTCCATCGCGGCAACGTCTTGCCGGCGATTGCTGGTCACAACGTGCGGGTGCAACTGGCACAGCATCTCGATGTGCTGCGCGAGGGCCGACGCGCCGGGAGATTGGCGAAGGCTGACGGATGCTCGGGGGCGAGCGCTCCGAGGAATGCCACCGATCGGCAGGTCGGCACCATCGTCGCGAGGTTGAGGCATGGTTGCTTCGGATTTCATGGTATCAGCCCTCGCTTTCTCAGCAACTGTAGGGCCTCAGGGGGCCGCAGCTCAAAGCGAGCGAGGCGTTCCACAACCTGCCGTGTCCTTGTGAATCCCAGCCTCTCGTAAAAGCCCTCCGCCGCCGGGAGCGACTCGAGGATCGTTCGTCCACCCAACCCAAGCAAGTAGGCGTGCATCACAGCCTGCGCCAACAGCTCCTCGCCCACGCCGCGAAGCCCTCGGTCGGGAAACAGCGACCGTCGGTTCTGCGGTGCCACCGCAACGAACGCCACATACGCAGCACGGGCGGTTGGCTCGAGGATCGACGCGACACCGATCTGGTAGAGCATCGCGCCATCGATCGCCGGGAGCGTCTCGCTGATGAACATCGCAAACGTTCCGGGAGCTTGAAGCTCCTCACGCGTCAGATGTTCCCAGTTCCAGTCGCGGTCTTCCTGCGGTGTCCCCGACGCAGGAACGCTTTGCCACCACGCACGATCAATATGGTCGCGGGCCAGCTCGGGCGTGAGGTCGCCAAAGGTCACTGGGACGGCTCGTCCGCCTGCGGACTTCAGCGTTGCTTGGGTGCGAAGGAGCGGGTTCATACGTGTGTGCAAAGTGGGAAAAACTACGCCTCAGAAAAGTCATACCCCGCCGTGTACGCGCCCGTCTTCAGCTTCACGATCTGCCGGAGCACGTCGTTGCACAGGGCACTCGCCCCGAAGCGGAAGCACGCAGGCGTGAGCCAGGGGTTGCCGCCCGCGAGGTCGAGCTGCGCGGCAAGGTGAGGAGGCAGTGAGCCGCCACAGGCTTGCACGAAGGCGTTTGTGCTGCTGCTGCTCAGCCCAGCCTCGCCCGAGAGCGGGCCCATCACCTCGTGCACCATCACGAGGTAGTGCAGCGCCTGTTTCGCGCTGCGAATGCCGCCCGCGGGCTTCATGCCCACGATCTGTCCCGTGCGCAGGTACCAATCGCGGATCGCCTCAAGCATCACCAGCGTCACGGGCATCGTGGCGGCGGGCTGCACCTTGCCCGTGCTGGTCTTGATGAAGTCGACGTGCGGCTCGTACGCGCCGGGCTCGTGAGGCGTCGCGACGCTCGCCATCGCCCGGATCGCAAGGTCGCTCGCGCGGCGGACCTGATCCAGCGAGTCGAGCTCGCCCGTCTCGAGAATGACCTTCAGGTGCGCGAATGAGCCATCGGGGCGGGCGCAGGCTTTCTTCGTCTCGCGAATCTCGTGCGACACTGCGTCGAGCTTGCCCGACAAGAAGAGCCCGCGGCTGATGACCATGTCGATCTCGTCGGCCCCTGCCTCGACCGCGCGGCGCGTGTCCTCGAGGCGGACATCGAGCGGATACTGCCCACTCGGAAATCCGGTCGCAACGCTCGCGATCTTCACGCGGCGCGGGTCGCGGGGCGTGCCGGGCAAGCCCTCGGCCTTCGCAATCTCCTGAACGCAGATGGGCACCAGGCTTGGGTAGACGCAGACCGCCCCGCAGCTAGGCAGCTTCTCGCCCAGCAGTTGCTCGTCGCGCTCGAAGGGCCGCACGGCTTTGTGAGCAAGGGCCCGAACCTTCTCGTGCGAGTCCTTGCCTTCGAGCGTCGTCAGGTCGAGCATCGAGAGCGCGATGCGGAGCAGACGTGCCTTGCTGGCGTTCTTGATCGAGCGCTTGGTGAACGACGCGGCCCGCTCGGTCGCCATCACCGTGTCGACGGTGGGGGAGGGACGAGCAACGCGATCAAGAGACAGTGGTGCGGCAGGCATGCCGCGCAGGGTAGAGGGGTGGGGGATGAATGGGTGGAGGTTGGGAGAGGAGGCATTCGGGATTCGGGATTCGGCATTCGAGAAGAGGCGCTCCGCGCGTCGAGCACGGGGTCGCGCCAAGTGTGTGAGCACTCCGCCTGCGCGGCATCTCCGAATGCCGAATGGCGAATCCCGAATGCCTCTCTCCATCCCCACGCTCTTTCCCGCCCACCACCTCGCCCCAACGCCCCGACCCTCTACCCCTGCCACGCCTTCCCCACGCGCGGGTTGCCACCAAGGTTTGCAATGCGGCGGAGCACATCCTTCTCAAGCTCACTGATCGCTGGCGCGTTGGGGGGCACGATCTGGCAGATCGCAACCAAGTCGCCCTTCGTGCCCGTGCTGCTGTTCATGCCCATGCCGCGAAGGCGCAGCTTGCGCCCGCTCGCCGTGCCCGCAGGAATCGTGAGCGATACGCGTCCGTGCAGCGTGGGCACATCGACGGTGGCGCCCAGCGTTGCCTCCGCGATCGTGAGAGGCAGGTCGAGCACCACATCCAGCGAGTCCGGCGCGTCCTCACTGCGGCGAAAGATATCGTGCGCTTGCACACGCACCCGCACGAGCACATCGGGCGTTGGGCTCTTGGGAAAAATCCCCGGCACGCGCAGCATCGCGCCGTCACGCGTGCCCGCGGGCACCTTCACCGCAACGCTCTGCGTCCCGGTGCCCGAGTGGTCGCGCAGCGTGAAGTTCTGCTGCCCCCCGGTCGCTGCGACCAGAAAATCCACGCGGATGTCCTGCGGCTCGGGCTCGGTCTGCTCATAGGCCTGAGCCCGCGCGCGAGCCCGCCCGCTTGCCTTGGGCTTGGCCCGCCCGGCTTGTCCGGTGGCTTGCCCAAAGATGGTGTCGAACATGCTCGCGACGTCGTCATCGTCGGAAAAGTCGAAGGGTGTGCCGCTGGGGCCGCGCGGTGCGTCGTCCCAGCTTGGGGGCCGCTGGCCCGCGCGCGAGCGTGGGTTGGGCGGGGCGGCTCCCGGGCCAAAGGCATCGGGCCCGAAGCGGTCGTACTGGGCTCGCTTGCCCTCGTCCGAGAGCACTTCGTACGCCTGCTGGAGCTCGGCGAAGGTCTTCGCGGCATCCGGAGATTTGTTGACGTCGGGGTGCAGCTTGCGGGCGCGCGTGCGGTAGGCGCTGCGGATGTCGTCCGCAGAGGCCGACTTTTTCAGGCCCAGGATGTCGTAGAAGTCTCTCACGTGTGGGGGCATGGTAGCGGTGAGCGGACGGTCTGAGGCGTGCTTTGACCACCTCGGCGCGAGCAGCTATACTTCCAGCCCGAGAAATCGGGATTTCAAACGGTGGAACCAGCCATGACGGAAGGCAGCTGCGCTGCAGGCTTCTTGCAAGCTTGCGGCAAGGTTGTTCGAGGCGTGGCGGGGGCGAGCTTTGCCAGCGGCAGACGGCTCGTCCAGTTCCCGGAAGGCGTGTGTGCGTGGGTCGGTTGGTTGCGTCATGGAGATGATGACAATCATGCCGGCAGGCGGACATGCGGCTTCCCACATGCCGCGGACTCTGGGCTTTTCTCAGCCCGTCTTGCTTCGTGCCCGGGGCCTCTGCCTCGGTCCACGCAAACAAGGCGACTCGGGACGAAGCTTTGGCAGCACCGCGTGTGATTGACCGAAGCGTGACAACGCTTTGAGCGAATGGGCTTTTCGCCCGGGCATGTCCCCAAGAAGGGCCTGCCTCCCGAAAGGGGTGAGCGTCAAGGCGTTGTCGAGTCTCCCCGAGTGTCTTGTTTGGCGTTCGCAACGCCTCTGGCAATCGCCTCTGGTCGTTGCGTCGCAAGGAGAAGGCTGCCCCAACCTCAAGCGGCAGTGCAGTGTGTGCGGAGTCTTTTGGCGAATCGGCACGACCGAACCACAAGCAAAGCGTCGCGAGCAACATGCCCGAAGCATCGTGCTCTGTCACCGGGCGTTCTGGCAAACCACCAGTCGTCACGGGCGAAGCGTCGGGCATCCTGCCCGCAGCAAGCGACGAGCAACGTGTGGTCCATAGTGTAACGGTAGCACAGCAGATTTTGGTTCTGTTTGTTCAGGTTCGAATCCTGATGGACCAATTCGCTGATTCGCGCGGAAGTCTCCTCTCCCACTCGCACCGCAGTCTGATGCTGGTCGCAGCCCCATGAACGGTGCAGCAGTCCAAGCCTCACACTCCCCCGCCCTCCGGCACTCCCTCGACCACAGCGATCATCCTCGCCGCGGGCAAGGGCACGCGCATGCGCAGCGACCTGCCCAAGGTCGTGTTCCCCATAGGCGGGCGGCCCATGGTGTGCGCCGTGGCCGATGCATGTCTCGCTGCGGGTTGCACGCGCATCATCGCGGTGGTGGGGCACAAGCAAGAGCTCGTGCGTGAGGCCCTGCGAGACTACGCACAAGTTGAGTACGCCGTGCAAGACCAGCAGCTTGGCACCGGGCATGCCGTGGCCTGCGCCGCGCCGCTGTTTGCGACCGAGAGCGCAGCCCCAGGCAACCGCGTGTTCGTGCTCTGCGGCGATGGGCCTCTCATTCGCCCCGCAACGCTCGCGCAGGTGGTGCAGCGCCACGCCCAGAGCAACGCGAGCGCCACGCTCGCAACGAGCGTGATCGACGACCCAACGGGCTATGGGCGCATCGTGCGCGATGCGCAGGGGGCGTTCGTCGCGATTGTGGAGCAGAAGAACTGCACGCCCGAGCAGCTGATGGTTCGCGAGGTGAACCCCAGCTACTACTGCTTCGACGCGAAAGCCCTGTTTGGTGCGCTGCCGCGCGTCACGCGCAACGCGCTCACAAACGAGTACTACCTGACCGATGTGCCCGCGCTGCTGCTTGCCGACGGGCAGCGCGTCGAGGTGCTCAGCGCGGTGCCACCAGAAGATGTGCTGAGCATCAACACGCCCGAGGACCTTGCAAAGGTGGACGCGATCTATCGCGCTCGCGCCGCGCACGCCAACTCAGGTTCCAGCCCCAGCCCCAGCCCAAGCCAGCCCCCGCGCACAGGAGCCCACGCCTCATGACGATCACCGCATCGAGCGTTCCATCTTCCACGGTTGTCGTCAAGCCTGCCTCGCAGACCCAGGGCGTGAGCAACACCCAGATGTTCGCGGGCATCAAGGTCTTTGCTGGCCGCAGCGGGCACGCGCTGGGCAAGCTCGTCTGCAAGCAGATGGGCATGGAGCTTGCCGCCGCCCGCACCACGCTGTTCCCGGATGGTGAGATTCTCGTGAAGGTCGACGAGGACGTGCGCGGGCGCGACTGCTACATCATCGTGAGCACCTGCGAGCCCGTGAACGACAACGTGATGGAGCTGCTCATCTTCATCGACACGCTCAAGCGTGCCAGCGCCGCCCGCGTCTCGGTCGTGATTCCCTACTTTGGCTACGGCCGTCAAGACCGCAAGGACGAGGGGCGCGTGCCCATCACCGCGAAGCTCGTCGCGAACATCGTGACCGCAGCAGGGGCCGATCGCGTGCTCGCCATCGATCTGCACGCGGC
Source organism: Planctomycetaceae bacterium (assembly GCA_027487735.1). Classification (GTDB taxonomy): domain Bacteria; phylum Planctomycetota; class Phycisphaerae; order Phycisphaerales; family UBA1924; genus BJHL01. Next base: position 55,106 of record JAIYDA010000124.1, read on the forward strand.
CCAGATCCAGGGCTTCTTCGACCTGCCCGTGGACCATCTCTCCGCCACGCCCGTCTTCGTGAAGTACTTTGAGAGCAACCGGGCAATGCTGCCCGAGCTGTGCCTCGTCTCGCCCGACGTGGGCAACGTGAAGGTTGCCGAGAGCATGGCAAACGTGCTGGGCGGGCACCTAGCGATCATCAACAAGCGCCGCCTCAGCGGCGAGAAGGTCGCCACCGGGCACCTCATCGGCAGCGTTTCGGGCAAGACGGTGCTCATGTTCGACGACATGATCTCGACCGCGGGCACCGTGTGCGAAGCCGCCAAGCTCGTGAAGGAAGCGGGCGCTCGGGACGTCATCGCGGCTGCCACGCACGGCGTGTTCGTGGGCCCGGCGATTGAGCGCCTGGTCGCGAGCCCCATCAGCAAGATCGTCGTGACCGACACCGTGCCGCTGCCCGCCCGGGCCCAGGCACTGGGCGATCGCCTGCACGTGCTGAGCGTGGGCGAGCTGCTGGGCGAAGCGATCGCGCGCATTCACAACAACCAGAGCGTCAGCGCGCTCTTCAAGCAGACGGCGGGGGTGAAGCGGTAAACAGGGTTGGAAGAGACGGGGTTGGAGAGGACTAGTTTGGAGAGGACGGGTTTGGAGGAGACAGGTTGGAACAGGAGAAAAAGCCTTGCCCGCAAGGACGTGCGGGCAGGGCAGGCGTGTGTCGTCAGGATGTTCATTCACAGTTGCGACGAACCCAAGCGGCCTTCAGACCTTGCCGCGAAGCGTCGAGCGTTTTTTAGTCAGGAGTTTGATTTATGCACGAGAAAGCACCAGTGTTGCAAGCCCAGACCCGCAGCGAGATGGGCTCGCGTCAATGCAATCGCCTGCGCGCCAAGGGCAAGCTGCCCGCGGTGGTCTACGGTCGCGGCAAGGAGCCCGTCTCCATCAGCCTCGATCAGAAGCAGTCGGTCACCATGTTCCTCAAGGGCGAGAAGGTCTTCCGTCTCGACATGCCCGGCACCAAGAACATCGACGAGGGCCAGATGGTCCTGCTGCGCGAGCTGCAGTATGACTACCTGGGCACCAACGTCGTGCACGCCGACCTCACGCGCGTGAGCCTGACCGACCGCGTGCACACCAGCGTGCCGATCCACCTCGTGGGCGAGGCGGTGGGCCTGAAGACCGCCGGCGCCATCCTCATGCACCCCGTGGGCGCGCTCGAGATCGAGTGTGCCGTGCAGGACATCCCCGACTTCATCGAAGTCAGCGTCGCCTCGCTCGAAGTGGGCCAGGGCATCTCCGCAAGCGACGTCAAGCTGCCCCTGGACAACATGAAGCTCCTGACCGACAAGCACGCGATGGTCGCGCAGATCGTCGTGCAGGCTGAGGTCACCACCGCTGAGGCCGGCGCCGTCGATGGCACCGCAGCCCCAGAAGTGCTCACCGCCAAGAAGGCCGAAGGCGATGCCGCCAAGCCCGCAGCGGGTGGCAAGGATGCGAAGGCACCGGCTGGTGGCGCAAAGCCCGCAGCGGGCGGCGCAGCCAAGAAGTAAGGCCAATCAGGAAGGCCAGCCGCAAGCGTTTGTGGGGCGAAGCTGCGAGTTGTTCTGCGTTCATGTGCGTTCTTCATGCATCATCACGCACCATCCTCGCAGGTTCGCTTCCCATCCGCCGCTCGCCACGAGGGCAGGCGGCGGATGGGGTGTGTGCTCGGCGCTCGTTGCGCTGGCGCACAAATGCTTCGGGCAAGCAAGCCTCGGGCAAGCAAGACTCAGGTCCGCAAGGTTGGTTCAAGGTCACGCGTCATGAAGCTCATCGTCGGGCTGGGCAACCCAGGGTCGCAATACGCCAAGACTCGGCACAACGCCGGGTTCATGGTGGTCGATGCGCTCCTTGCCAAGCACGCCCTGGGCATCGTGCCCAAGAGTCGCTTCTCGGGCATCTGCGTCGAGGCGACATTGCTGGGCGAGCGGTGCGTGCTCCTCAAGCCCACCACCTTCATGAATCGCAGCGGGCAGAGCGTTGCCGAGGCGCTTCGCTTCTTCAAGCTCTCTGCCGCGAGCGACATGCTGGTCATCGTCGATGAGCTCTATCTGCCCACGGGCGTTGTCCGGCTCAAGCCGGGCGGCGGCACCGCGGGGCACAACGGGCTCGCGAGCATCGACCAGTTGCTTCCCGCGGAAGGTGGCGCAAAGCCCGACTACCCGCGCTTGCGCGTGGGCGTCGGGCTGCAACCCTCGGGCGATGGACCGGGCGCTACCCAAGGTGGGGGCAAGCCCGCTGCGATCGAGCAGGCCGATTACGTCCTCGGGCGTTTTTCGCCCGAGGAGGAGCCCCTGCTCGCAGCCGCGATCGGACGAAGCGTCGAAGCGGTCGAGGCGTTCGCGAGCAAGGGCCTCACGATGGCGATGAACCTCGTGAATGCCCCTCCCGCGAAAGACCGGCCCGTGAAAGAAAGGCCTGTGAACGAAAGGCCGCCCAAGCCTCTCTCGCAAGCCGACCCGCAAGCCATCCCAAAGGCCAACCCCAAGCCCGCAGCCCCCTCCGGCTAAGCAAGCAAGCGAAGCAATCAAGCAAGCAAAGCAAGCAAGCCCGAAGAAACAAACCAGTCCACCACAGTCCATCACAGTCATTCCTCACACCAAGTTCATTCGTTCGCCAAAGAAAGCAAACACCATGTCCACTCCCACCACCCGCAAGTACAACTACGAGGCCATGTTTCTGATCGGCCAGAACCAAACGGGCGACCTCGCCGGCATCCTCGCCCACATCGAAGAGATCATGCAGCGCGGCCACGCCACCATCATCGCCATGAAGAAGTGGGACGAGCGTCGCCTCGCCTACGAGATTGGCGGCCAGAAGCGCGGCCTCTACATCCTCTGCTACTTCAACGCCCCGGGCGGCTCGCTCTCGCACATCGAGCGCGACTGCAACCTGTCCGAGCGTTTGCTCCGCGCGCTCATCCAGCGCTGCGACCACCTGACCGTCGACGAGATGAAGGCGACCGACGCGCGTGCCGACCTCGCCGTCGAGGCCAAGCTGCGTGCCGAGCGCGCAGCCCAGATTGCCGCTGGCCAGCCCGTGGACACCAAGGAGCCCGCTGAGGCTGCCGCCGAGGCGTAAAGCTCGACCGTTCACGTTTTCGAGCGATTTGCCGACTTGGCGCGTGCCCCGCATGCGTCCGCAGCCAGCCTCCCGTTCGGGGGGCTGCTTTGCTTTGCGCACGTCAGCGACAGCCGCTTTCCCCACTTACCGGGCGTGATTGGGACCCCGCACGTCACGATAAACCCGCGCCGCCTTCAGGAGCCCCGTTTTCGTGCCGATTTTCACACCAAGGCACGCGCCCCGGGCGATTCGGAAAGGGCCCGCCGCGTGCCGTGTGCAGGAATCATCATGCAGAACTCCCTCGCCCAAGACGCCCACCCCGCCGACCGCCGGACGCAGCCCCGGACGCTCCACGAGCGCCTGCCCTGCAAGCTGTTCCACCCCGCGACGGGGCGATACCTGCCCGCTGTGCTGCACGATGCGAGCACGACCGGCGCGCTCGTGGAGATCACCTGGCCCAACGCCATCGCCGCGGGCGAGGAACTGCTGCTGTTCGTCGTCGCCGAGCGCCGGGGCGTGCTGAACAACAGCGACGGCATCTCCGCGAGCGTGCGGCGGGTGCTGCGGACGGACCGGGCGACGACCCTGGGGCTGGCCCTGACCGGAAATCTGCTGTTTCCGCTGCCCGCGCCGGGCAAACAAGCGGCCTGAGCGGTCTGCGGGCGGAGTACGCTTGGCCCGACTATGCCCAGTGCGTTCCGCCAAGCGTCGCTTCCCAATGGACTCACCATCATCGCCGAGGTGGACCCTGCCGCGAGCACGTGCGCCGCGGGCTTCTTCGTGCGCACCGGCGCGCGAGACGAGACCTCCTCGCTCATGGGCGTGAGCCATTTTCTTGAGCACATGATGTTCAAGGGCACGCAGCGCATGAGCGCCGACGAGATCAACCGCGCCTGGGACAACATGGGCGCCCGCAACAACGCCTACACGAGCAACGAGCTCACCTGCTTCTATGCCCACCTGCTGCCCGAGCGCATGGACGACGGGCTGGACCTGCTGGCCCACATGCTGCGCCCGGCCCTTCGCCAGAGCGACTTCGACACCGAGAAGGGCGTGATCCTCGAAGAGATCGCGATGTACGCCGACAACCCCTTCTGGCAGGTGTATGAAGCCGTGCAAGAAAAGCACTTTGGCGAGCACGCGCTGAGCCACCGCGTGCTGGGCACGCCCGACACCATCGCGCAGATGCAGCGCGACGACATGCTGCGCTACTTTGAGCACCGCTACAGCGCCGACAACACCACCGTCGCCCTCGCGGGCAATCTGAACTTCGAGGCCTGCGTCGACCGCATCGCACAGGCCACGCAATCGTGGAACGCAACACGCCCCGTGCGCGATGCCGCCCCGCCCCGCGTGGGCGGCGGACGCTTCGAACTCCGTAGCGAGAAGGTCAGCCGAGGTTACGTCCTCGCGATGGCGCAAGGCCCAACCGTCGCCGACGATCGCCGAATCTCCGCCAGCCTCATCGCCCAGATTCTGGGCAGCCCCGAGAACAGCCGGCTCTACTGGGCCCTCATCGAGCCCGGCATCGCCGAAGAAGCCCAGGCAAGCTTCGAGCCCCACGACGGCTCGGGCGAGTTCTTCGTCTACGCGAGCGGCGAGCCCACGAAGATCGATCAGATCTGGGAAGCCATGCACACGCAGATGCGCGTGCTGCGCGACACGCTGACGCAGGACGACCTCGACAAGCTCCTGCCGCGCTTCATCACCGGAGCCGCGCTGGGCAACGAACGCCCGCACGACCGCATGCACCGCCTGGGGCGCATGTGGACCTACCTGCGCGACTACTGGCCCCTGGAAGAAGAGCTGCGCAAAGTGTCCGCCGTCACGCTGCGCGACCTGCGAGACTGCCTCGATGCCTTCGCCTTCTCGCCCATGACCGTGGGCGTGCTGAAGCCCAAATAGTCAAAGCCCAAGTAGCCCAAGCCCAAAAAGCCCAAGCCCAAAAAGCCCAAGCCCAGTTAGCCCTCACGGGCTCAGCCAGCGTTCCTGCCGCACGCAGCCCGTCTCGTCGTGGTGCCACTCACACCGGCTGTGCCCCATCGCCCCCAGGTGCAGCATGTCAATGCGTGCGATGATGCACGCAAGCACCGCGAAGTTGTCCTTTCCAGCTCTCGCCTCATCGGGCGTTGGAACCTTCCCCCGAAAATGCTCGGGCAGGTTGGAGTCCTCCGCAGCCTGCACGCTGCCCGGCGCGTGCGGCGCGAGGTAGCACCGGCGCGAGCTGAGAGAGCTCGCCGCCCACTGGTTTGCCACCAGCGCGCCCTGCGTGTGCAGCGTGAGCGAGCCGTGCACGCGCAGCTGCAGGCGACGCGCCGCGTCATAGAACACAATCGTGCAAGGCCCCGTGCACCCGGGCAGACCCAGCAGCAGACGCGCCTTGTCGCTCCGCACGTCGGTGTGCATGAGCACCTGCGCCTGCTCGCGCACGGCTTTGCGCAGCACCACCACGCGCGCATCGGGCAAGCCCTGAGCATCGAGCGTGCAGAGCATGGGCAGGTGGAACCCATGCTTGCGATCGTGCACGCCCCGCCCCAGCTCCGTCCAGGCCTGCTGCACGCGAAGCTCGATCGTGCTCGCGGGCACGAAGGCCTCGTGCGATGGTTGTTTGGCATGCGGCTCGCCCATCAGTTGCTGCCCTCCGGCGGCTGCGACTGCGGCCCCGGCGCACGCAGCTTCCAGCAGCGATGGATTCGCTCGTTGCGATACTCCGGGGGCACCGTCTGGCGAGAAATCTCCTTCGCCGCAAAGCCCAGCCGCGCGAGCATCTCCTCATCCAGCTTGAAGCGCCGGTAGTTGTTCGAGAAGTACACCGTCGCGCCCGGCGCAAGCACGCGGCGAAGCAAAGGAAACAGCTGGGCCTGGCTCTGCGCCACCTGCCAATCCTCCTCGGTGCTCTTGCTGTTGCTGAAGGTCGGCGGATCGCAGATGACCAGGTCAAAGGGCCTGCTCGCATCGCACGACGCGAGATACTCCAGCACGTCCATCCGCACCAGCTCGTGCTCCTTGCGATACAGCCCGTTCATCCCAAGGTTGCGCTGCGTCCAAGACAGATACGTGTTCGACAGGTCCACGCTCACGCTGCTCGCGCACCCGCCGTGGGCCGCATACACCGTGAACGCACCGGTGTAGCAGAACAGATTCAGCACGCGGCACCCCGGGCCAAACGCCCGCACCTGATCGCGGAACATGCCGCGCGTCAGGCGATGGTCGAGGAACAGCCCCGTATCGATGTAGTCGGTGAGGTTCACTTCAAACCGCAGCCCCCCCTCCTGGGCCACGATCGTCCGCTGCTCATCGCTGATGCGCTCGTGCTGCGTCAGCCCCTTCTGGCGGTGCTTCTGCTTCGTGAAGATGCTGCCCTCGGGCACTTCGCACGCCTGCGAAATCTCGCGAACAACGCGGGCCCACCAGTCCGTCTGCTGTGCAAACGTGCGGCTGTGCTCGCGCTCATACTCCGCCACGTGCACGCACCCCTCGTAGCGATCGATGATCAGTGGCACATCCGGGCAATCGCGCTCATACACGCGATAGCACGTGATGCCGCGCGACGGATAGCGCCTCAGATGCCGCACGTTTTTTTGCAAGCGGTCGGCAAACTGCGCAAGCTCGCGCTCATCACGCTCGCGCAACCCGCCAAAGGCCGCCATCGGGCGTGCGGGCACGCGGGGCTTGGGCTTGCTGCTGGGCTCGTCGTTCGCATCGGTGTCGACGCGAGTCTCGCTCAGCTCTTCTTCGCGAGTGTCGTTGGCCTGTTCGTCGGTGACTTCGTCGGGCACTTCGGAACGTGCCTCGTCATCGGTCTCCGACCGATCCTCGTGCGCATCGTCCGCTCGCGCGTGCGGCACGACATCGCCACCTTGCAGACCAGCTTGCAGACCACCTTGCCGATCAACATGCACGCTGGGAGTAACATCCCCCTCGTCCCCCGCACGCTCGCCCACGTCGCTCTGCGCCTCACCCAACCCAGCCCTCTCAAACTCCGCCTCGCCCACCACCGCCTCTCCAGCCACCTCCGCCGCGCCACCTTCGGGCGTCGCCACCTCACTCCGCGGCGCATGCTCCTCCCGCCGAGGTGGCTTGGGCCCCAAAAACGTGAAGTACGTGCACTCGATCTGCGAGTTATACAGCTTGCGCCGCCTGCTCGCCTGCTGGCCCACGATGTCCTCGAGGTCGAGCCTGCCCGTGAGGACGTGAAAGCTCCACGTGGGCAACCGCTTGAACACGCTCGGCATCGAGCGATACAACGCGAGCAGCTCGCGCTCGTCGTCGCCCAGGCGCATGCCATAGGGCGGGTTCGTGATGATGCTGCCATACTCGCGCTTGCTCTGCAGCTGATCAAAGGGCTGCACCTTGCAGTGCACGTCGCGCTCCACGCCCGCCTCATGCGCCGCACGCCGTGTCAGCGCAATCGCGCGCTCGTCGATGTCGCTCGCGTGGATCGCGATCGCAAGCTCGCCCGTGGGCGCCGCCGCAGCTTCCTCCCGCGCTTCTTCCCACGTGCCCGCCGGAAAGCGCGACCACTTCTCGCACCCGAAGCTGCGGTTGCGCCCGGGCGCAATGTTCCGCGCCAGCATCGCGGCCTCAATCGCGATCGTGCCGCTCCCGCAGAAGGGATCCACCAGCGGGCGCGAGGGGTGCCACACGCTCAGTTGCACCAGCCCCGCCGCGAGCGTCTCTTTCAGTGCGGCTGCTCCGACGATCGGGCGGTATCCGCGCTTGTGCAGCCCATCGCCCGAGGTGTCGAGCGTAATGGTCGCGATGTCGTGCAGCAGCGACACCTCCGCACGCACCTCGCCCGCCGTCTCGGGCAGCAGCACGCGGGCGTGTGCATCTTGCAGGCGCTCGACGATCGCTTTCTTCACCGTGCGCTGCACCGCAGGCACGCTGGTCAGTTGGCTCCGCACGCTCCGCCCGTCCACCGGGAATGCCTCGTCGGGCGCGATCAGCGTCTCCCAAGGCAGGCTTCGCGTGATGTCAAACAGCTCGTCAAACGTGCTGCAATCAAACTGCGCCACGCGCAGGAGCACACGATCCGCACTCCGCAGCCACAAGTTCGTCCGCGCAATCGCGCGCGCATCACCCAGAAACTCCACACGCCCCGTCGAGATCGCCCGCCCCGCATACCCCAGCCGCGCAAGCTCATCGACCACGACCGCCTCGAGCCCAAACGCGCACGTCGCCACCAAGGGCAGCGCGGCTGCGCCAAGCTCGCCCCCAAACAGCTCAGCCCGCACAGAAGGATGAGCGGACGATGGATTGCCGCGGCTTGTCATGCTCCCTTTCATGCTCTTGTTTCCTTCGTCAGCAGCGCAACCACATGCACCTCCACCGCCCGCCCCTCGCCCACCGCGTCCACCTTCTCGTGCGTCTTGCCCTTCAGGCCAACCCGACTTGCAGGGATGGAAAGCTCGTGCGCAATCGTCTCGATCATCGCCTGCTTGTGGGGCGAGAGCTTGGGCCTCTCGAGGATCACCGTGCAGTCCACGTGGAGCACGACAAACCC
>JAIYDA010000042.1 GCA_027487735.1 Planctomycetaceae bacterium
ACGCGGGACGCTGGGTGGTGATCGGCACGGGCACGGTGAGTGCGGATGGGATGGCGGTGGTGAGCGACCCAGGGGTGGGGGTGGTGGCGCCGGGGTGGCACTTTCAGGAGCCGGGGACGCAGACAGATGGGCCGCCCGACGAGCCTGAGCCGCCGCCTTGCCTAACTCCTGGAGAAGTCGCGCGCACGGTTTACGATGCTGGAGCAGCGGCAGCGAACTGTTTCGCAAGCATTGCTGGTGTGCAGAGGTGGATCGATGCGGCCAGAGCGGCAGAGACATCGATCCGTGGCTTGTATGATGCGGTGGTTTCGCTTCGCGAAGCCATAAATCGGGGTGACAACGCAGCGACTGTTCGTGCTTCCATGCAGGGAATTCTTGCCACAAAGGATGGGCTCATCGGAGTCGTCGATGCACTGCGTGCGTCCAATCCGATCAGTCGTCTCACAGCCGCTGCCCAGTGCGCCGAGACAGTTCTCTCTACGGCAGAAGGACTTTGCGGACGCCTGCAAGATACAGAAGATTGCAACACTGTTGGCGTTCGGGTGACATGCACGGGCCTGGGCATTGCGCGCTCGACCCTGAGCCAGATCAATCGGTTCGTTGCTGCCGCAGAGCGCGGCGTCGGTCGACTGGCTTTGGCGTTCCTTTGTTCCAAGATTGACCAAGTCGCTGTGCTACTTGGCCTAGTGAGCCCTCCGCCGCCTACGACGTCGTTCGAAACCCGCTCGTCGGGTGAGTTGTCGAGCGACCCAATTCCCGAAGAGGTGGAAGGCCTGCTCGGTGAGGCGGCCACAGAGGCTGACGCGCTTGCGAACGAAGCAGTCGGCGTGTCCGGCTTTGGCAACGACGTTAATCGTGCCGTGAGCGACCTCCGGGAGGTGCAACGCGGCGCGTCAATCCTCTTCTTCGAGTTTGCGGGCAACCGTGATGACGTTCGTTATGCGATATCGAGTGGGGGAGGTGTGATACGAGGTCGCGTCGATGGGAGCGGGCAATTCGACGCTGTCCTCGGAGTGCGGACGACATTCCAGCTTCAAGTTTTCCATCAGGCGTCCAATGCCATCGCGAAATTCTCGGGCACGACCGGTCCTTCCGGCAGCCGAATCGCAGTTCCCGTGCTTGAGTTCTACACGGCAGTTGGGGAACCAGATGCGGACGCAGACGGACTTGTTGACAACGCCGAGTTCATCCTCGGCACCAACGCCTCCCTCGCCGACTCCGACAACGACGGCATTCCCGACGGCGCAGAGCTCGACCAGGGGCTCGATCCGCTTGGGGGCGTGGGCTTCCCCACGGGGCTCATCGCTTCGCTGCCGCTGGCTGGCAGTGCCCAGGGCGTGACGGCGGCGGATGACCTCGTGTATGTTGCAACGGGCGACGCGGGCCTCGCGATCGTGGATGCGACGCAGTTTGATAATCCGATTCTCCGGTCGCAGATCGATCTGGAAGGGGTCAACACCGACGTGGGCGTCGATACTGCCCGCCAGATTGCCGTCGTTGCGGGCACGACGAAGCTGCACTTTGTGAACCTTGCCGACCTGAATGCGCCGGCACTGCTCCGCAGCCTCGACATCGCCTCGCGGCAGGTCGAGGTCGTGAGCGGGTTTGCGTTTGCGTCGACGGGCAGCGTCATCAGCTCGGTGGATATCGCAACGGGCGAAGTGGTGCAGCGGCTCACGCTGCCCGCATCGGGCGATATCACGGGCCTCGCACGCGATGGCAACACGCTCTACGCGTATGTCTCCGGTGCCGACACGCTGTTCGCGATCGACATCACGATCGCCGACGATCTTCGCGTGCTTTCGTCGTTGCAGGTGAACATTGCCAGCAACGACGTGGGCATCACGGCAGGTGGTGGCTCGGTGTGGCTCGCGGGAAGTGGGTTACGTGCGGTCGATGCCTCCAACCCTGCGGCTATGACCATCGTGGGTCAGCCCGCCAGCGGTGGGGACTTCTTCACGGCTCGCCGCATCGCGCTCAATGGCTCGGGGCGTGCCCTCGTGCTGCCCGACGGCGGCTCGACTGTGAGCATCTATAACACAACCGACCGAACTCGCACGGGCGCAAGCCAGTTTGTCACGCAGTTTGCCACCCTTGGTGCGGCACGCGGCGTCGCGATCAGCCGAGGCATCGGGTACATCGCGACCGATCGTGGCCTGCAGGTGGTGAACTATCTGCCGTTTGATGCGCAGGGCGTTGCGCCGACGGTCTCGGTCGTGGCGCAGGCGACGGACGCAGAGCCCGCGACGGAAGGCTTGCAGGTGCTGGAAGGCTCGCGGATTCCGCTGCAAGCGTTGGTGACCGATGACGTGCAGGTGCGCCGCGTGGAGTTCCTCGTCGATGGCGAGGTCGTGTTTACCGACGTGTCGTTCCCGTTCGATCCGGTGTATGTCGCGCCGCTGCTCGCGGGCAGCGAGGCACGCACCCTGCAGATCTCTGCGCGAGCAACCGATACGGGCGGCAACGTGACAACGTCCGACGTCGTGAGCATCCAGGTCGTGCCGGATCGTGTCGCGCCCACCATCGTGAGCGTGTCGCCCGTCGATGGCTCGACGTCGTTCGAGGGGTTGAGGTCCGTGCGGGTGCGGTTTAGTGAACCTGTGGATGCCGCGCGCTTCACCGAGGCGACGGCTCGCATCTTTGCTGCCGGTGCGGATGGCGAGTTTGGCACCGCCGACGATGCCGTGGTCGCCGCGTCGCGCGAGTTCCGCAATGACGGGCAGTTGCTGCAGCTCTCCGCAGCGACGCTCCCGCCCGGGCGCTACCGCTTGGCACTGCGCGAAGCTGAGGTCTTCGATGCCTCGGGCAACGCTCTGGGGACCAGCGAGCGCGTGACAACGTTCGCCATCGTCACCCGTCCGCGCGTTGCCGACCTCTTCGACCTTCGCGGTACAGAGATCGCGACCAACACTGACTTCACGCTCGATGGCGGCGAGATCCGCCTTGGGTTTGGTCCCAACGGAAGCTTCATCGGCAACAACCGCGATGTCGGCATCGAGTTCGGTGGCGTGGAGTTTGTCGAGCCCGACACGCCGCTCGCGGCCTTCACCATCAGCTACAACGGCCTGAACCGGACCAACTCGCGGAGTGATGGCACGCAGTTCAGCGTCACGCGCGAGGACATCAGCAACGACTCGTTCAAGGGCATTCGCATCGTGGCGACCATCAACAACACGATCCGTATGGAGCGTGTCGTGGGCTTCAATGTTGGCGAGCAGTTCATCACGATCGCGACTCGTCTGACGAACATCTCTGCCGTCACGGTCGAGGGCGCAGCAATCCTTGAAAACATGGACCCCGACCAGGGCAAGAGCCTGGGGCTGGGGAACAGATCGCTCAACGACCTGAGCGACGACCAGCGTCTGGTAACGGCGGGTGTATCCAACGCCAGCTATCCGGAGGCACTCACGCTCGGGCTCGGTTCGTTTGACTCGCGCTCCCGTGCGACGGCTGAGGGATTCGCCATCAGCGATCCGCGTGTGGTGCTCGATTCGCCCAACGATCCGAACGATACTGCCGAGGACTTGGGCATCGCGTGCGCCATCCGTCTCGGCACGCTTGCTGCGGGCGAGTCGGCCTTCGGCAGCATGCTGATCGTGCTCGGGCGATCGAAGGCAGATGCCATCGCCACGTTTGAGCGGTTTGGGCCATTGACTGCGGACGCCCCGGCACCATCGACGGGGTCGTAGCTGGTGGTGCGGCGCGATTAGTTCGCCCCGCGCCACTCGCCCGTGCTCAGCACCGTGATGCTCTGCCAGCGGTCAATCGCGGTGCCCGCAGCGTTAAGAATCCAGGTGCCCACTTCGCCTGTGGAGGTGTTCTGCCACAGCACGTCGGGCACGTCGTCGAAGTTGTAGTCAAGCGTGCCCATGACGCGCCACACGTTGGGGTCGGCAACGCCCAGATAGGGAAAGCTCACATACGCCGTGCGATTCATGCGCCCGATGTAGACGGCTCCATTCGTGCGATCCTGCCACAGCAGGTCGAAGTTGCCGTCGAGGTCAAAGTCGGCGGTGCCGACGACGCGGAAGGGCGGCGGCACGTAGCTCAGGCCCAGCCAGCCTGCGGGCGTGGTGCGGCGCAGCGTGACGAGGCCCACCGAGTTGTTCGCGTCGTTCTGCCACAGGATGTCGGCATCGCCATCGCCTGTGAAGTCTGCGGCGGCGGCGAGCGTCCAGCCCGTCGGCACGCTGAGCAGCGAGCTGCTGACGCGGCGCGTTGTGGGCGATGCAGCACGTGCGCCGGAGACATCGAATGCAGCGCGGCGCACGAGGCCCGTCACGCTGCTGTGATAGATGATGTCGCCCGCGCCGTCTTGGTCGATGTCGGCGATCGCCCGTGCACGAAAGTCACTGATGGACGGGCCCGATGTGATGTCCATGGGCAGCCATTGAAACCGCGTCTGGGCAGCGACTGCCGGGTTGGTCGCGGTGTTGCTGAAGGCGAAGCGACCTTGCGTGCCGCTACTGGGCAGAGTCCATGCGAGCGTGGGCTGGTTGCCCGCGCCAAACCGCAGCGTGCGCGAGAGGTCCACGGCGCTGATGTCCGCAAACGTCAGGTCGATGCCGCTTGCGGGCGTGCCGTTGGGGTTGGTGCGCACCTCGCCGCCAACATACACCCCCCCGCGGCGGAAGCCCTCGGTGTTGTCGGTCGCGGTCACGCTGCCCACGAGCGTGAGGCCATCGCTGCCAAACACGCGCGCGATGATCGTGTTCTTCGCTGCGACGACTTCGAGCACGTTGGGCGAGTTTGCGCTCAGGCTCAGCGTGGTCGAGGCGAGCACCGTCTCCGCGAGCGCGAGGGCGGTGCTCTGCTTGCGGAGAATCTGCAGCGAGCTGTTGGCGTAGTTCAGGCGAATGAAAATGCCGTGGCGATTCGCGTCGCCCCCGCGGGCCCGCACCGCGATGACATACTGCCCCTGCGCACCCGGGCTGGGCTGCGCGTTCACTGTCGCTCGCACACGCACATTCCTCGCATCCATCCATGCCCCAGCGAAGAGCTCGAGGCGGGCGTCGTCGGTCAGTGCATCGCCCTCCGCGAGACGGATCGCGCACGAAGCGAGGCTGCCTACGGCTTCGATGGTGGGGGGCGCGTACGGAGCTTCATCGGGCCCTGGGTTGGTGCGTTCGGTCAGCACCGTGCCGTTCGCGCGGAGGCGCAGCCAGTGCGTTGGGGGCTGCACCGTGAGGTTTGCGCACCGCATCGTCCAGTCGGCAAGGGCGGGAGCGACTGGGCCCGCAGCGAGGAGCAACGCAAGCAGCAGGCACCGCTTTCGGGAGGGTTGCGTCCGCCGCAGCGCAGTCGCAGCGTCAACCGAAGCCTCACCCAGAGTTTTCCAAGGCCTCTTTCCCATACCGTGGGTCGTCCTTTGCGGGTGTTGCACTGCGGGCTTTCCCTCGGTGGGCGAGCGATGCACGCAGGTGCACCCCGCCCATGCCAGCGGCATCTCATCTCTTCGCAGCAACGCCCGCGTTGGTTGCTCGCGCCGCAGGCAGCGTATGATCCCTCGCGGCAGGAGCCTGCATCGCAGGCAGATCGCAGCACGAAGCACGGAAGCACAGGAGCACGTATGGCAAGCCCGAACGTCGTGGAGTTTACTGACGCAAACTTTGACAGCGAGGTGCTCAGCAGCACCACGCCCGTCCTGGTCGACTTCTGGGCCGAGTGGTGCCGCCCTTGCCGCATGCTCACGCCCATCATCGAGTCCGTCGCCGACCAGTTTCAGGGCAAGGTCAAGGTGGGCAAGGTCGACACCGACGCAAACCGCGAAACCGCAAGCAAATACGGCATCAACAGCATCCCCACGGTCATCGTCTTTAAGAACGGCGTGCCCGTCAAGACCTTCGTGGGCCTGCAGAAGCAGGAAGTGATCGCGAACCACTTGACTGACATTTGCAAGTGAGTGCGCTGGTTGCGCCCGGGCGTTGAAAGGGGACCGGCCTGATTGGCATTCGCCATGCTTTCGGCATGCTTGGGCCGCGTTGGTTGTTTTGGCTCGAAAAAACTCGTAGGGAGTCTCCATCACGATGCACATGCACCCCACCCCGCGTTGCGGGCCCGCCGCGCCTCATCTTGCCAGCGCGGCTGGGGCTTCTGCTGGTTTGCGTCCGCTGCGATGCGGAGTTGTCGGGGTGGGCAGAATGGGTCGCCACCACGCGCGGGTCTATGCCACGCTCGCGGGGTGCACGCTGGTGGGCGTTGTCGATGCCAGTGCCGACCGCCGCAAGGAGCACATCGACAAGTGGGGCTGCCAAGGCTTTGAGACCGTGGACGAGCTGCTCGCGGCGGGCGTGGATGCCGTCAGCATCGCGGTGCCCACGATCTATCACGAGAGCACGGCTCGCCCCTTCCTCGAGCGCGGCATCGCGTGCCTCATTGAAAAGCCCCTCGCGCAGGACTCGGACAGCGCGGAGCGCTTAAAAGACCTCGCCCGCAGGCACAACGCGTGCCTCATGGTGGGGCATATCGAGCGGTTTAACCCGGTGATGCGCGCGATGCAGAAGGCGGCGCAAGAGGGGCCGCCCATCGTGCCGCGGTTCATGCAAGTTATTCGCGTGAGCCCCATGACCTTCCGCAGCGTGGACGTGGGGGTGGTGATGGACATGATGATCCACGACATCGACGTGGTGCTCATGCTCATGGGGCGCGAGCCCGACCGCAT